>CAYXNG010000001.1:0-118144 GCA_964466635.1 uncultured Candidatus Peribacteria bacterium
CGGCAGGCATGTTTGCTACCAGTGCGAGTGTGCGATCCGCCGGAAGGAGTGCTGCCGGTCCCGGTCCGATCTGATTCAGCAGAAGAACGGCCGCTCCCAAAACGGCGATAGCGGATGCTGCTGCAATGCCGATGAGAATTTGGGTGCGGAGTGAAATGTTCATCATGTTGATGGTACCCGAAAGAAATCCGAAGTACGAAGCACGAAACTCGAAGAAAATCCGAATGTTCTAAAGCTCTAAATTCTAAAACGTTTTAGCGCTTTAGGATTTTAGAATTTTTGATTCTGATTTGTTTCGGAATTCGGAATTCGAGCTTCGAGTTTATAGATTATTTAATCTCTCCTGCGCACTTGTTCTGTTCGGTTCCAGTCGAAGAGCTTCCTGGAGTGCACTGCGCGCTTCATCTTTGCGGTCGGTTACATCGGCGGCCCATCCGAGAAGTTCGTGTGCGGTCGCTTCATCCTTCCATTTCTGCACTGCCTCCTGTGCCTTCACATACGCTTCTTCGTTCTTGCCTGCGGTGATAGCGGCGGCAACGTACGATGCATACGTGTCGATGTCCGCTTCGGGGAGCTGCGTGAGTGCTGCGTATTGGTCCAGTGCGAGGGAGCTGTTTCCGATTTCCAGGGCTTCCACAGCCAAAAGTCTGCGCACTTCGGATTCGGGGGTGAAGCCGTTGCGCAGTGCATACTGCAGATACGTCACGGCGCCATTGTGGTCACCGGTTGCGCCGTAGGCACGTGCAAGGAAGTACTGGATTTCCGGCTTTTCCGGATCAAGCTGATAGGCCTGCTCCAGCGAATGTACTGCTTCGGTGGTGCGCTCCGTCGAGAGTTCGCAGAAGCCCTGCACCATCCATCCGTCACGATAGTCTGTCTGGATTTGCGTCACTTGGTTCAGCATGGGAAGAGCGAGTTCGCATTCCTGCACATCGGCGAGCGCGCGTCCGATCAGTGTCTGCAGATGCGTTTCGGGGCTTTCCGGGAAGAGTGCGTACTCATCGTAAGCAGCCGCAAGAGTTTTTGCGTAGGAGCGGAGGACCGGTTCCCATCCGCCGATGACCGCCTGCAGTTCCGTTTGAGACGACGCATGATCGCCGGCGGCAATCGCCAGCAATGCGAGACCGTAGTGCTTGTGCGGCGATTCATCGGATGCGGTCAGCACATCGCGCGCTTTTTCCATTTCTCCGGTGCGCAGCAGAATCACGCTTTCGAGCAGCAGCAGATCTTCCGGACGTGCGCCTTCGCGCTGCAGACGGTCAAGCGTCTCGCGTGCCCCGCGGATGTCACGGCGCTGCAGTTGTGCCTGTGCGAGCTTGCGCAGCGACACCAGTCCGCCGCCGTTGTCTGCGGCTAGGCGATATTCCTCTTCCGCCGATTCCCACTCGCCGCGCAGCGCATGCAGGTCGCCACGGCGCAGGTGCAGCAACGATTCGTCTCCTCCATCCGGCAGATCAATCACCGTCTTTGTGTCAATCACAGCGCCGCTGCCACCGGTGAGTCGGGCGGCAAGAAATGCACGGGCACTGTCGAGTTCGTAGAAAAACACGACGAGCAACGCGGCCACCAGAACGACGGCAGCGGTAATGGGCACGACAATACGATAGGGGAGGTGCATGACCTGTGAAGCTTATAGCTTCTGGCTTTCAGCTTCTAGTCTTTACTCCTCATCTTCATCCTTCTTCTTTTTCTTGCTGACGACCGGGCTCAGCTCACCATCTTCTTCGGCTGATGCGGCGATCATCTCGCGGGCGGCAGCTTCGGCCAGGTGCTTGGGGAGCACAGCTTCGATAGCAGCCCACTGAGCTTCCTGTCCTGTCGGCAGAAGAACGGTGACCTGGTCGCCGACTTCCGCACGGTAGAACGTGACGGATGCGAGAAGAACGCGGAGCGCTTTTCCTTCGACCAGCACTTTGTACTGGCCATCCTCCTGAATGAGGACGCCCTTCACAATGCGGCGGTCGATGGGGGAGATCTGCTTGTAGATGAATTTGCCTTCGTCTGTAATGGTCAGCTTCATGCCGTCACCTTCCACCAGTTTGCTCTTGGATGCGTAGTTCGCGGGAACCGGATAGCTCTGGCCCTGACTGTCGACCATGTTCTGTCCGTCAAAAATACCTTCAATCACGCGTCCGCTTGCTGTGGCGGCCGGAGCAGCTCTGCTGGCGCGCAGTGCGTGCTTCTCGCGGGCGATATCACCGACTCCCGTCAGTTCACGCAACATGGCCTGCGCTGTTTTGAGCGAGGAGCTGGCACTCTCAAGGAGTTCCTGAATATGAATGAGGGATTCGTCGGACATGATCGTAAGGGAATGGGTGTGAGTATCAGGAGATCGCGAGTTTGGACTGGATCTGGGTTTCTGTGAGGAGTCCTTCTTGAGCTCCTATCTTTTCCACGACACTCGATGCATTAATGGTACCTGCTTTGAGCGCTGTTGGCAAGTCTTTTCCGCTAATCAAAGCCCATGTCATGGCGGTCCCGAACGCATCGCCGGCACCGGTTGTATCGACGACATTTGCCGGCATCGCCGGGCAGGAATACGTCTTCGTTCCGTCGGTTGCGACTGCGCCGTTTTTCCCGTCCGTCACACAGACGATGGTTACACCCGCGGCAGCCAGGGCTTTCAGCGCCTCATCGACTGATCCGCAGCCGGAGAAAGCGAGCACTTCTTCTTTGTTGAGGAGTAAGAGATCGCACTGTGCAAGCAGCGCTTTGTTTCCGGGGTGATTCATGCCGCAGTCGATCTGCTGGCCGCCCGGATTCCATGTCAGATGCGTGGCGGGGAGATTCTTGAGGATATCGATGATGTCGTTTTCGATGACGCAGGTGCTTTCGTGCAGATGGTTGAGATAAATCGCATCGACGGATGCCGCCGCATCACGATCAAATGTCACATCGTGAAAATGCCGGTCCATGCTCTTGTGGCTGAGGATGGTCCGTTCACCGGAAGGGGAGGAGAGAATCAGTGAGAAGCTGGAATGCTCATGTTCGATAATCGTAAGGTTGCTGGTATCGACTCCTTCGTGCTCGAGGTTTTTCTGGATCGCCTCACCCCATTGATCTGAGCCGACAACGCCGCTGAATGATGCATCACAGCCGAGACGCGCAAGGCCGACGGACGTGTTGTGTGCACCTCCACCGCATGCTCCGATCACATCGTTCACGCGGATCTTTCCTCCGAGGGGCAACGCAAATGATTTTTTGCCGTTGCAGTCATGAATCGCCGATTCCGGCATGCTCATGAACAGATCAAACATCGCTCCACCAATGGATAATGTTCGGAGAGACCGGACTTGGCGGCGGCTGTGGGACATGTTTGTGGCTGATAGCTTATAGGTGTTAGCTGATAGTCCGATGGAAATTAGTTTGTTTTATAAGCTGAAAGCTATCAGCTAAAACCTCACGCCCGATACTGTGCTTGGATTGCTTTTAGAAACGCTTCGGTCTGAGTCATGTTCTTGCGGTGCTTCCAGCGCAGGAATACACCTGCTGCGGCAATTGCCAGTACCGTCATCCATGCTGCAGCCGGAACGCCGGTCGACGGGTTGTTCGGCGCGCCGCTGTGGAGTGGACCGCTCGGAAGATCATCGATATCGAACGGGACGTCGTCGCGTGCAGCAGGCTTGAAGAGTCCGCCTTCCGGCGTGCCCTGTCCGCTGGCGGAGAGCTCGTCGAGTGCATCACCGGTAATGGTCACCGGCGTGACGCGGATGAAGTACTCAACGCCATTGAGAAGATCACGGATCGTGTAATCGCGCAGATCTCCATTGAGCGTGCGCTTCTCGCTCATATCGGCTTCGGTCGTGCCGTATTCCAGATTGAATGTCTGGAGAGGCAGATCGCTGGCGAGCGACGTCCACTGCACGCGCAGCGCGCCGTCCTGCGGGGTTACTTCCAGTTTGAATCCCAGAACCTGGGTGGTGACGGAGACGCTCTTTTCTTCACTCTCGATATCTCCGCGCAGAGCGGTGACGGCGAAGGTGTAGATCTGACCCTGTGTCAGGCCTTTCACGGTCGCCTTGGTGATAACCCGTCCGGTGTCGAGCGTGTAGAGGTAGTTGTCTTCGCTATCACCGATGTAAATGCGATATCCGGTGACATCGCTGGTAACCGGATCCCATGTCAGATCAACCGCGTCGACCTTCGCTTCTGCTTTCAGATTCTGTACCTGTGGCAGACTCTTGCCGCCGATCTGCAGCTGGGTTGCAAGCTCGGTAACGTTTCCTGCCTTGTCCATCACCGTCGCGATGGGCTGGTAGGCGCCGGAAGACGGGGCGGTGAAGAAGCCTTGATAGGATCCCGGCTGCGTCGTGTTTTCGACCAGATCGATATCCTGCGGCATGCTGTTCACTCTGTCGGGAATGCGGAGGAATGCGTTGGAGAGCCCGGCTTCGCTTTCCACGATGACCAGCACTTTCGTACCTTCTTCGGGTGCCTCCGGTGCAAATTGAATCATGCCGATTTCCGGTGCAATCTGATCGAGCACCAGGTGAATGTTGCCGGAGTCGTAGTTGCCGAGGTCGTTGCGGACGCGCAGCGTGTAGTCCTGACGGCCCTGTGCAAGTGTCACGGGAATCGAGAAGCGTCCCGTGTCATCGGTACTGCCAGTGTAGTCGCGGTCGCCGCCGATCACAATCAGGTTCACGAAGCGAGGGCCGATTCCTTCCAGGACCAGATCGAGCGAGTTCACGAAGTCTCCATCCTTGTGGGACGTCACTTCCAATCCGCCGGTCGGTCCGACGCCTCCCTGACCCGAAACGGTTACCACTGTCTCGCCGACGATCATTCCGTCGGTTGTGTCTTCGACGCGGAATGTCTGTTCTCCCGGTGTGCGGAACGTCAACGCGAGCGGGAAGGACTTCACGCCAAGGTCGCGACTGAGGAAGGTGTATGTACCGAAGTTCGGGACGGTTGCCTGCGGATCGGTTGTCACGAAGCGCACGGTGCCGGTGTAGTTTTCAACAGTGTTACCGTTGCGATCAATCGCGCGGACCGTCACCTTCTGCGCCTCTTCGCCGGATGTCATCAGTGCCGGTGCGGTCACCTCAAAACCGTCAATGATGTCGAACGATGAAACTGCCTGCGCATTGAAGTAGAACTTTTTACCGGAGGTGACAGAAGCGGCGTAGGTCGTCAGCGGGACATATTCGCCGCCCATCGCCGTCGATCCGGCGCGGATCTGCGCGGTCTCAGCGATGGTGACGGCGCTCAGTAGATCGATTGCGCGCAGCTGGATGATTCCTTCTTCAGTCGCCGTGACCGAGAAGTGCTGCGTACCGGTGCTGTCTGTTTGAGGCGAGAGAGGGGAGATCTTGTCCGAAGTGCGACTGGAGACCAGCGTGACCGGGCGCCCGCTCAGCGCGTTGCCATAGCGGTCACGAAGAATCACCGAGACTTCCGCCCTGTCACGTCCGTCGGGACTGATGACCGGCGTCCATGTCTGTACGCTCGAGACTTGTGCGTCGACGGAATCGGGGCTGACTTCCACCGCTATCTGCGGGGCATTCGCCGCGCTTACTCTATACGTTCCGGCAGCTTCAGCTTTTGATCCCGGTAGAACCGCGGTTGCACTTCCTTTCGTATCGGCGATGACGGGAATGCGGATTATTCCACCGTCCGGATCGATGACCGTGATCTCTGTGGCCTTGCCTGCCTCCGCATGCAGAAGATCGATGCTGAGGCCGATGCCGGCAATCGAGTTCTCCGCTTGCAGCGTTGCTGCAACGGCGGTCACGGGGACGAGAAACGCCATGACGGCGGCTGCGGTTTTTGTGTGTATGAAACGCATAAATCAGATCATTGTAGCAGAAAAGGGTGTTTTGCTCAATTCTATAGGTGTTATTAGGAATCATATTCGGCGTCTGTCCATTACATCTCTGTAGGGTCCGGACGGGGCAACGCCGTACACTATGGGCCATGCGACGCACATTCCTCCTACTTTCCGGTCTTTTGCTTCTCTCCGCGTGTGGCGGCGGAACCGCTACAACATGCGATCGTGGCTTTTGGGATGGAGAAATTGGTACCTGTGTGCCCGAAGGCTGGCAGGTTCTCGATCGCTCTCAATTGGATCAAAAGGGGATGCCGCCCGAAGTTGCTGTCGCATTCCAGTCCGAAATGCCTGTTTCCGGTCAGTTTATTACCGTTACGGTGACAACGGAGACAATGACCAACAGTCTGACGCCTCAGGAATACAGCGATGCGAGTATTCAGTCGGTCCAGGGACTTCCGAATTACGATGAGGTTGATCGTCGAGCTGTTACCATCGACGGTCAGGAAGATTTGGAAATCCATGTCTTTACCGCACAGCCCTCGTCCGATCAGCCGGAAACACGGTTCTATCAGCTCAGCACAGTCGCAAACGATGTTGGGTACACCTTTACCGCCGCAACACCGGTGACGGTTCCCAGTGAGATGGAAGATGCGATCATCTCGATGTTCGAAACGGCGACGTTTGTTGAGCCGACAGAGGCGGAGTAGCAATCCGTCGCTTTCGCCTTTTTCGCCTAGATATTTTTCAGTATGCTGCCGCGGCATTGGTGCCGTAGCCAAGCAGTAAGGCAGGGGTCTGCAAAACCCCCATACGCGGGTGCAATTCCCGCCGGCACCTCCAGAAAGCGCGGGATGAAACCTTGTCGGTTTCCTCCCACGAAGCCCACCTTCCCTTCAGAGAGTATCTCCAGCGCGGGAGACCCACGCTTCGACGCAGTTCATTCAATAACTCTTGCGATAACACAATAAATGTTTATCCTCGGTCGGTACTTGGGGCTGTAGCTCAGTTGGTCGACGAGCGCTTGCGCGAGTCGCAAATCGGAAAAAGATCAACTCGTTTCCTTTGTTCTTTACCACCGGAAAACCCAGATTATGGGGCTGTAGCTCAGTTGATAGAGCACCTGATTTGCAATCAGGGGGTCAGGGGTTTGAATCCCCTCAGCTCCACCATTTATCTCTTTGTTCTTCATGGTAAGCCATCCATGTAATGGATGTCTTCTTCACCTAGTCGAAAGATCTTCATCTCCACCAAAATTGACTTAATATAATAAGGATGCAAAATATATTTGTATGACTAAAAAGTCGGAGATAGTCGATGGAACTAGTACACCGGTTCAAAAAATCGAAGATTGCCTATGGCAATATGGGCAAGCTAACCCCGATTGCAGAGAACTTATTGCAAAGGTAGTTCCTATTTTATCCACTCTGGCACAAGAAGAATCAATGGCACTAGTTATTCCTCATGACATTGATAAACGCTTTGGATTGCTTGATCACTCTGTCATACGAGAAAATATGAAAAGGATTAGGCTTGAGATGGGTAAAACACATGCTGATCTAGGCAGAAGTATGGGAATGACTAGATCAATGGTTCAGCAAATCGAATCTGGTAGAAGACATGTCAATCGAGACTCATTACTCTCTCTGGCAAAAGCCCTTCGGATAAGTATTTATAATCTAGTGGAGCCGCAAAATTCAAAATAACATTCAGTTCACTTCATCAACAAATCCGTCTGATCGCCGGGCCGCGTTCCCGGCAGTATCCACAAAATAGGTGCAAAGAAGATCTCGCTGGTGCCGGTTAACGTGGCCAAGCTCCAGAAAAACATCAGAACCGCGACAATAATCACGAAGTTATAGACACCGCCGACATAGGCCATCCATGCTGCTTCTCCCATGGTGTCTCCCACGCGTTCTCGGTACTTCAGAAGAAAGAAGGAGGCGACAATGCCGATAAGCGACAGGATGGTGCTCATCAATTAGGAGATGGCTGCATCAAGCTCCTTTTGCATGTCTGCCTTGGAGCGCGCGCCAATGAACTGCGTGAACACTTCGCCGCCTTTAAAAATAATGAAGGTCGGGATGCTCATCACATTGTGCTTATTTGGGACATCCATGTTTTCATCAACGTTCATTTTGACGATCTTCACCTTGCCTGCGTATGTCTGACCAAGCTCTTCCATCACCGGGTTCATCGCCTTGCACGGACCGCACCACGGAGCCCAGAAATCAACAAGAACAGGGAGGTCTGAGCGCAGAACCTCGGACTCGAAATCGGCGTCGGTGACGGATGTGTGGGACATGGGAAGCGGGGGAAAAGTCGATCAGAGTGTAGCACAGGTGCAGCTCTTTTCGAAGAAGCTTGTTAGCTAGTTAGGCGATTAACTAGTTAGCTTTTACAAGGAAATTTTCATATGCGATGTTGTTTACATTGCTGATCGTTGCTTATCATCTTTAAAAGATATTCCGCGTAGAAGCTATCCAGCTAACTAGCTAACAAGCTACTCGCTGCGCCCGTGGCTCAGAATCTCCTTCGCAATTTTCTTACTGGTTTCCACTCCCGGCTGACCGTACGGATCAATCCGATAGAGCTTGCCGAGTAACACCACTTCAATCAGCAGGCAGTAGAACAGCTGGCCAAGATGATATTCATCGAGTCGGGTGAGGCTGATGGAAACATGTGGGCGCTTGACCGAGGTCAGCGCGCGGCTTGTGCCTTCGTAGAACGCATCCATCAGCTGACCGAAGCTCTTTCCTTCGATGTATCCCCATTCTTCATCGATGTCCTGCGGCACGAAGACGACCGGTTTTTCGGTCTCGCGGATGAACAGATGCCATGCTTTGCGCGGACCCTGCATCCATTGCTGCAATAGCGAGTGCTGATCCTGCGTACCGACTGCGGCCACCGGGAAGGGGTTACTGACCTCATTCTTACCCAGGCTTTCGGCCACCAGCTGCTGATTCCAACGTGCAAGACTGGTCATCCGTTGCGAGTAGGGCATGATGACTCGCATCAAATAACCTTTTTTCGTATCCAGCAGAAACTGTGCCGCTGCCAGCATTGCTGCCGGGTTATCTTCCAAGGACTCTTTCTGACACAGCTCATCCATGTCGATGGCGCCTTTGATGAACTGCTCCACGTCGCCATCGAGCAGTGCGAGCGGGAGCAGGCCGACCGGTGTGAAAATCGAGTACCGACCACCGGTGTCGCGCGGAATCGGCAGAATGTTGATGCCTTTTTCCAGGCTGAAATTGCGCAGCCATCCGTTCTGCGGATCGGTAATGGCGATCACGCGGCTGGCGGCATGAACGCCCTTTGCCTGACGCAGAGCCTGCCAGTACAACATGAACGCGCTGATCGTCTCGAGGGTCTCGCCGGATTTGCTGGCTACGACAACGAGCGTGTTTTTCCAGTCGATGATTTCCAGATAGACCTGCAGTGCTGCGGGATCGATTGTATCGATGATGACGAACTCGACAGTATGCGGCGTTTCAAATACTTCCTGAATCACCTTGGGGCCCAAGCCCGATCCGCCGATACCTATCCACACCACCGTCTGGATGCGGTCTTTCTTCACGCGCTTGGCGATCTCGCGGACCATGTTGATGGTCGTGTCGTTGTAGATGTCCTGTGTCCATGAGTGTCCGCCCTTCTGGCATTCCTCGTTCCATTCCTGCGTAAAACGACGCATCGACGTGCGGATGCCCGTTAAGTCCTGATCGGCGATGCCCATCGAGGGGGTGATGGTTTTACCGAGCGCGCCGGAGATGTCGACGGTGAGCATGACGGGTTGGTTGATGGTTAATAGTTGATAGTCATTAGAAGATGCTGATCTAAGAATGAATCGTACAGAAACTCATGACCAATGACCATCGACTATAGACTTCGAAGGGCTGCTGTTACACGCTCTTCAGTAGTTGTCAGATCATCAGGCAGCGCCTCCAGAACGCGCAGAATATCGCTCGAGGCAAATCCGAGCTGACTGAGAGCGGCAACGGTATCCTGATCAAATCGTGCACCAATCGACGACTCGCTGGACCCCGCAAACAGTTCCGGCGATTTCTCGACCATCGATGTCAGTTCCACCAGCAGTTTCTCCGCCGATTTCCGTCCAATTCCTTTCACCGTCATCAGAATCGACGGATTTTTTTCGTACACCGCCTGCGCCAAAATTCCGCGCGGTACACCGCACAACTCAAGTCCTGTCCGCGGCCCGATACCGGAGATCGCAGTCAGTTTTTCAAACAGCAATCGGCTCTGGTCATCCAAAAATCCGTACAGCTCAAAGCGGTCTTCGCGGACGTACGTCGAAATGTAGAGCGCGGCTTCATGGCCGTCCTGCAGGTTGTCCCAGTCCGACAGGGGAATGGAGACCAGATATCCGACGCCGTGCACATCGGCAATGACTTCGCCGGGTGTCCTCTTGCCGATGATGCCTCGTAGAAACGCGATCATCGGTGGTGAGAATAGCACATTCCCGACCTTATCAGAACCGGCAATTTCTGCTATAATAAAGCGAAATGCACACCCTTAACCGGATCCTCACCTGCCTGCTGCTGTTCGCGGTGCTCATTCCGCCCGCGACCTTCGCGCTCATCTCCCTCGATGAGAAATTCGAAGCACAGGAGCATTTGCAGGAAGCAATCGGGTCGGCTGCGGGAACATACCAAGCTCGCAGCTATCTTCAGTCATCCAAGACAAAAAACGAGAAGGTGATTCGTGAAGCGGAATCGCGCATGGCTTCGCTGGAACGCCGCAAACTGGAACTGCGCCGCGCTGTAGTGAAAGAGCGCCGCATCATTGCCACTATCGGCGAGAAGTACGGTGTAAAACTGGAATCATCGGAACAGGTGAACGTCATGGTCGAGAGCGAGAAGCGCCGTCTCTCACGTTTGTTCCGCGATCGATCCGTTCGTCAGGCGACCGATCCGTTCGACCCGCGCGTTGTGGTTCTGCGCACGGCATTCCGTGTGGTCAGCGGCGAGACGACTGACAGTATTTTGGAGAGCGCCCAGACGAAGTTGCTGCGAGACCTCAGCGCGGCCAAAAAGGCGTTTGCCCGTCTGGATGAAGCAGAGACGGAGCGCGTCGCCGTATTGAATGAATATGCGCAGGCAAGCGGCCAACGCGCGACGGCGGCTGTGGCCATTGAAAAAAGCACCGAGGCGCTCGCGGAGATTGTCGCAATTATGGACGATGTGCATCAGCAGGTGCTCAAACTGCAGGTGGAACTTGCGCGTATTGATGCCCGACTCAAAGAGAAGGCCGAGCGTGCGTTGATCGAAAAAGGTCTTCTGAAGGCTGAAGACATCGGCAAGGCCGATCCGAATTTCCGCCAGCAGTTCAGCTGGCCGGTCTACGGTCGTGTCTCTGCCGGATTCAAAAATGCCGCGTACCACAAGCACTTTGGTGTGCCGCACTACGGGATGGATATTGTCGTTGGACAGGAGACGCCGGTTGCCGCAGCAGCCGATGGCGTCGTGTTCCTGGTGCGCGACGGTGGAGCGAAGGGATACAGCTACATCTTGATTGGTCACCGCGGTGGGTATGCAACGCTCTATGGACACATCTTCGAATCGCTGGTGACGACAGGACAAGAGGTGACGGCAGGACAGATTATCGCGCTTTCTGGTGGAACACCGGGAACCCACGGCGCAGGTCCAATGACCACTGGTGCTCACCTGCACTTTGAGGTGATCCAGAGTGGCACAAATGTTGATCCTGCGACGGTGTTGCCGTAGTGTCAACTTGTATCTATGCTGGAGCAATCGTGCTCTTTCGAATAGGCCCTGTTTCTCTTTGAGGAGACTTCGATGTACGGACAGTCTGTGGCAAATGCGAATCAGCGTGTGCTTTGCACCTGCCAATGTTGGACGACAGTCGCAACATGGGCGAGCCATGTGGCATCTAATCGCCACAAAGCTCGCTTGGCACGGCTCGCACTGGAAGATGATCAGCGCGCCCAGCGCACGAGGGCTATCCGCGATGCGCGGCGGAATCGGACTCCACCGCAACGTCCAAAAAGGGAGATCGTTCTACGCTGACATCTCTCGGCACGATCTCTGAGCCCTTCTCCGGAAGGGCTCTTTTTTTACAGAATCATCATCCCATCCCCGAAGCTGAATAATCTGAACTTTCGTTCGATCGCTTGGCTGTACAGATCAAGCAGTGTCTCGCGACCGACAAAGGCGGAGACCAACATCAGTAAGCTCGATTTTGGCACGTGGAAGTTGGTGATCAGCCCGTCGACGAATTGCAGCTGGTCATGCTCGTCGATGAAGATATCAGTGATGCCCGAAAGATGTTGTAGTTGATGATCGATCGTCGCAGATTCAAGTGTGCGGACCGACGTTGTGCCGACGGCGATGATCGGACGCCCCTCGGCTTTTGCCTGATTGAGAAATGCTGCTGTTTCCGGATCAATCTCATACCACTCTTCGTGGAGTTTCTTGTTCTTGATGTGCTCTTCGGTGATGGGGGCGAAGGTGCCAAGGTTCACATGCAGCGTGACGAAGGCAATGGAACATCCGTGTGCTTCGATCTTCTTCAGCAGTTCCGGGGTGAAGTGCAGACCTGCAGTCGGCGCGGCGACCGACCCGGCATCTGTTGCAAACACCGTCTGATACTCACTGCGTTTTTCAGTTTCCGAAAGAGGGGAGTCTTTGATATAGGGCGGCAAGGGCGTCTCGCCGAACCGCTCAAGCAATGCATGCAGATCGCTCATCAGAAATGACGGCTGCAGCTCCGCATATTTTCCGTCGCGCTTCCGTACGGTGAATGTGTGTCCGTCCTGCCAGACAAGCCGATCACCTTCAGCAATTTTGCCCGATGCCATGACGTGCAGTGCATCGCTCTTGGTTCCTAAATACAGCGCTTCAATGGCTCCGCCCGTATCTTTGGTCAGATGCATCCGTGCAGGAATCACCTTCGTCCGGTTGAAGACGAGGACGGCATTGCGCGGAAGATAGTCGGTGATGTGTGAAAACGCCGAAAACGATGTCTGGTTTGATGAGCGGTCGTGCACCAAGAGCTTAGCGCTGTCCCGAGGCTGAGCAGGGGTGATCGCAATCAGTTCTTGTGGGAACTGGTAATCGTACGGAGCCAGTGCAGCATCCAACTCGCTCATGATCACAAATTGTATGCACCAATGACCACCACGAATTCACCTTTTTTCGTGATCGATTTTGCAATTGTCGGCAATTGATCAACTGTTGTATTCACTATCTCCTCATGCATCTTTGTCAGCTCACGGCAGACGACAACGGCGCGGTCCGGCTGCGATGCCAATACGTCACTCAATTCACTCAATGTTTTCTCGATGCGATGGACCGATTCGTAGAAGACGATCGTATGTTCGGTGGTTGCGAATGTCTTCATCAGTGTCTGTCGTCCTTTCTTCAGCGGGAGGAAGCCGAGATACAGAAAGTGGTTGATCGGGAGCCCCGAAACCGAAAGGGCAGCCAGGAACGCCGATGGGCCGGGAATCACTTCCATCTTGATCCCGTCGGCGCGGCATCGGCTGACCAGTGCGTAGCCGGGATCGGAAATGCCGGGTGTTCCTGCGTCGCTGACGGCAGCCATGTGCTCGCCGTTCTTCAGGCGATCGATCATGCCATCGAGCTTTCGGGGATCGGTATACCCATGCAGGCTGATCAGTTCTTTCTTCGGTAATCCAAGATTGTGTAGCAAGCCGCCGGTGACCCGTGTGTCTTCGCAGATAATTGCGCTGACCTCCGACAGCACTTTCTTTGCGCGGTCAGTGATGTCTCCTAGGTTGCCGATGGGGGTAGCGACAATGGAAAGCATGGACGAAAGCTTATAGTTTTTAGCCGATAGCTGGTAGGGTTTATTGCTAAATCAGAAAATTAGTGTTTTGATATTATCATGCGGTCGATCTTTTCCCCATCAACCTCTCCTGCTATGGAGTCTCGACATGGGATCTTTGTACACTGTCGTCTTGCCTGCAGTAGAGCTGCTGCTTCAGTTCGTCGGGCCTGCGGTGGTGGCATTTTTCATCCCCGTTGCGCTCTATCATGTCATCCATGACAGGACGTTTAGTGAATGGTTTAATGCCTTAATCGGATTGTTTGCCTGCCCGTTTCTCCTGGTTATGATCCATATGCTACACACGCCGTACTATCTCTGGACTGCGTCGCTTGGATTCGGAATTGGCATGTGTCTCTGGCTATTTGGGGGTATACGGAAGGCCTGAGGACATGATGACCGTATCTGTGGTCCCGCACGTGCGGGACCACTTTCTTTGATGTGTTTTTGTGTTCGGAAGGCTTCCTTTAAGCAGCTTTTCCGCTATCATTCCGGGGAACTTTCACCCCGTTTTTCCGTATGGCAGAGAACGACAACAACCCCCAGCAGCAGGAACTTGGCGAGACGCTGAGTAGTATCGGCCGCATCCGGCCCAGGCCCATTGTTACTGAAATGGAGGAGAGCTACCTCAGCTACGCGATGAGCGTTATCAAGGCGCGCGCGCTCCCCGACGCTCGCGACGGTCTGAAGCCGGTGCATCGCCGCATTCTGTATTCGATGCACGAACTTGGACTGCGCAGCGGCGCAAAATTCCGTAAGTCCGCGCTCGTTGTCGGAGACGTGCTCGGTAAGTACCACCCGCACGGCGACAGCCCGGTGTACGAAGCGCTCGTTCGTATGGCGCAGGAGTTCTCGATGCGCTACCCGCTCATTCACGGACAGGGAAACTTCGGATCGATTGACGGAGACGGTGCAGCGGCCATGCGTTATACCGAAGCGAAGATGGCGCGCATTACCGATGAGATGCTGATGGACATCGATAAGAATACCGTCCAGTTTGACGATAACTACGATGCATCGCGCAAAGAGCCGACGGTTCTTCCGGCCAAGATCCCAAACCTGTTGCTTAACGGCACAGTCGGTATTGCCGTCGGTATGGCGACCAACATTCCGCCACATAATCTTCACGAGCTGATTAATGCCGTGCTGTATTTACTCGATAACGAAGATGCGACGGTCGAAGATCTGTTGAAATACATTCAGGGCCCGGACTTCCCGACAGGTGGCATCGTCTACGACAAAGAGGTGATTAAGCAGGCATATCTGACAGGCCGAGGTTCCGTGATGATGCGCGGAAAGGCGGAGATTGAAGAGACCTCAAGCGGTCGTTTCCACATCCGCATCAGCGAGATTCCCTACCAGGTCAACAAGTCGACGATGATTGAGAAGATGGCGCAGCTGGTGAACGACAAAGTGATCGTCGGTATTTCCGACATCCGCGACGAGTCCGACCGCGAGGGTATCCGCGTGATTGTCGAACTGAAGAAGGACGCGTATCCGCAGAAGATTCTGAATCAACTCTACAAGCACACAGAGCTGCAGAGCAGCTTCAGCTACAACATGATTGCGTTGGCAGACGGAATCCAGCCACGCCTGATGAACCTGCAGGAATTGCTGACGGTCTTCATTGGTCATCGCCGTGAAGTCACTGTTCGCCGCGTCACGTTCGAACGTGACCGTGCCAAGGAGCGTGCACATATTTTGGAAGGATTGACGATTGCGCTCGACAACATCGATGAAGTGATTGCGACCATCCGCAAGAGCCAGGCTCGCGACGATGCTCGTGAGAACTTGATGAAGAAGTTCAAGCTGACCGATCTGCAGGCGAACGCAATCCTCGACATGCGTCTTCAGACGCTGGCCGGACTGGAACGGAAGAAGATTGAAGACGAGTTGAAAGAGACGAAGGCGTTCATCAAGGAGTGCGAAGAGATTCTCGGCAGCGCCAAGCGCGTCGATGAGATCATCAAAAACGAACTCGGTGAGATTAAAAAGGCCTACGGTGATGATCGCCGCACTGCTGTTGTTCCGACCGGTGCAGGGGAATTCAGTGCCAAGGATACGATTCCGAATGCGCCGATGATCGTCACGCTGACGCGCAGCGGCTACGTGAAGCGCCTCAGTCCGCTCCAGTTCCGCGCACAACACCGCGGTGGAAAGGGTATCAAGGGTGCCGATGTGAAGGAGGACGACGAAGTGCTCAGCCTGCTTCACGTCATGAACCATGATGACCTGCTGTTCTTTACGAACACCGGTCGCGTGTTCCAGATGCCGGCATACGAACTGCCACAGACCAGCCGCATCGCGCGCGGTCAGGCGATCGTCAACCTGCTGCAGCTGAAACCCGAAGAGCGCATCACTGCCATCCTGAAGGCCGACCTCGGTAATGCGAAGTATCTCTTCATGGTGACCGATCAGGGAACGGTGAAGCGCACCGATGTATCCGAATTCCAGAATATTCGTCGTAGCGGTCTCATTGCACAGAAGCTGCCGGAAGGGGAGGATCTGCGTTGGGTGGTCGCCACCGATGGTACGAACGAAATTCTGATCGTGTCGAAGAAGGGTAAGGCGATCCGCTTTAAAGAAGATGATGTCCGCCCGATGGGCCGCGCCGCAGCCGGTGTATACGGTATTCGCCTCGGTACTGGCGACAAAGTGATTGAAGCAGGAGTTATCCGTGATGCGCGTGTCAGCAAGCTGCTGGTCGTGATGGAGAACGGACTTGGCAAAATGAGTCCGGTCACCGAATATCGCTTCCAGGGTCGTGGAGGATCGGGCGTCAAAGCCGCGCAGCTGACCGCTCGCACCGGTGATATTATCGGTGGTGTGGTGCTTGAAGAAGGTGCTCAGGGCGATCTCCTCTGTATTTCCAAGCAGGGACAGGCCATCCGCATGAGCCTCGGCGACATCCCGTCCCGCGGCCGCGCGACGCAGGGTGTGATTGTGATGCGCCTGGACGGTGGTGATAAAGTCGCGTCGATGAGCGTCATGAAGCACGATGAAGAGGCTGAAAAAGCCATTCTTGAAGCGGCCGAGAACCAGCGGGAAGGGGAGATGGAAGAGCTCTTTGAAGAGGCAGAACTGATCGAAAAAGCCGCTAAAAGCAGCAAAAGAAAGGCAAAGAAGGAAGTAAAAGCGTAAGAGCTACTAGCCTCGGGCCTCTAGCCACTAGCGGCTAGGAGCCAGGGGCTAGAGGCTTTTTTGAGTTCAGACTTGCATCAGCTCCATTTATCCGTATAGTTTCCGAGCTATGAAATCAGGAATCCATCCAGAAGTGCACAAAGACGCCAAAACAACCTGCTCCACCTGTGGGACGGTCTTTATGATCCCTAGCACGGTTGCAGAGCAGACGGTGGAAACCTGCCGCAACTGCCACCCGGTCTACACCGGTAAGCAGACGAAGGACCTCCGCGGTGGCCGCGTTGACCGCTTCAAGGCTCGTATGCAGAAGAGCGAGGAGAAGAAGGCGGCGTAATCAAATCGCCAAATGTGCTTCAATTTTCTCAATTCTTTGCCGGTTTTGCAGTGATCGGTCATCAATAACACTGATTTTGTCTTTGTGTGCACCAACCATGTCGTAATGGAGGTTTTCCGCAACGACGTCGAAATGTCTTTTGGTCTCTTCTGTCTTTTTATCCATATAGTCCATTATTTCATATTTCAGAGTGTCTAATCGTACTTCTACTGTTCCGATCCTTTCCGCCAGAACAGCGAAGTCAACCTGTGTTGCGGGAGCGGTTTCATCCATAGATCGATCATACGATCGGAATAGAGTAAAGCAACCATAAAGCGCTTTAGGTGTCTAAAGCGGAAATTTGACAAAATTTTATTTTAATTTAATATAACTTTATATGATTACGAGTAAAGAATATTTTGAGTCAAATACAGTTAATCGAGACGAGAACGAAGATCTCGCTGTAGCGTATCGAGAAGAGCTCGAATCTCTGCAGACATTGTGCCTTGCGGAGATTGTGGATCTTGTTACATATGAATACTACGAACGGCCACAGGATATTGATGGGCAAATAAGAAAGTATTATCTGTATTTTAAAGCTCGGAATCCTGATGCAGCCGAGGCAATGATGAGAGATCTTAAGCCTATTCTTCAACAGGGTATTCAGACCATCGGGCATGTCAGAAATCTCTGTAGAGCTCTTAGTGGTCATATGAGTGGCTTTGTCATCCATTTCAATAACCAGCGATATACAGCGGCTGATGGTCAGTTTTAGTTAACGCAAATCAGTTTCTATCAGTCGTTTGGGAAGAGTGATACACTCAAAGAGTATGAATACGCGTCAGGCGAAGCTTCTTACGGCCATCATCGACGAATTCATTAAGACAGGAGTCCCCGTGGGCTCCAAGCAGATCATTGATCACGGGTTTTTCCTGCTGTCCGGAGCCACTATCCGCAACGAAATGCGAGCACTCGGCGAGGAAGGATTTATTGAGCAGCCGCACACCTCAGCCGGCCGTATTCCGACCGCGAAGGGCTATCAGCTCTACGTTCGCGAGTACATGGAACCCGATGTCCATGAGCGCGCAGTGCGCTCACGCTTTGACGTGCTCAAGCAGCAGTACCTGCAGCGCAAAGATCAGGAGCGCGTCTATGAAGCAGTCGCACTACTCTCGCAGATGATGCCGAACGTCGCATTCGCGACGGTCCCGCACAAAGAGCGTGTCTACTATATGGGTCTGGCCAACACGCTGCGCCAGCCGGAGTTTCAGAGCAATCCCGATCTTGCCACCGGCGTCGTGGAAGTGCTCGAACATCGTCTGACTGAGCTCCTAGAGGACCAGGTGATTGATAATGATGTTCGCTATTTCATCGGTGATGAGCACCTCCTACCCCAGATTCAAAGCTGCGGCATGCTGGTAACCCGCTACAGTGTCCGAGGTGAAGAGGGTGTTATAGGAATCTTGGGTCCGATGCGTATGGACTACGCGTATAACACTGTTGCACTCGACCTTGTCTCCGATCTGCTACGATCCAACTGATGACCACGAACGAACCATCGAACGATATTCTGCTCCGTATCCGTCCGAGTCTGCCAGACCCTGACGAAGCGTCGGCAAATCGTGGTCCGCTGATGATGGAAACCGCGCTGTCAACTGTGCACTCGCTCAGTGGCAGTGGCAGTAAGATCTCATTGGAGATGGGCATGGCTGAGGGAAAGATCGGGTTATTCGTCCGCGGTGAGGCGAAGGCTGCGTCGTTGATCGAAAGCCAGATCTACGCCCAGTATCCTGATGCGGAAATCGATGTTACGAGTTCCGCGATATTTACGCCGAAGGAAGGTGAGGTGGTCGTGTGGACCGATGTCGCACTGACCGATCCGGAATTTTTCCCGATCAAACGCTATCCGCAGTTCGTTGATCCGAGTAGTAGACAGAGCGTCGATACGATTGCCGGTTTAACCGCCTCTCTCGTCCGCTATCCCAAGCCCGGCATGCGCGGGCACATCGGTATTCACATCGAGCCGCTTGGCGGAAGCTACCGCAAGCGCGCACTGAAGTTCCTGCCGCTTCTGGGACGCGGGCTATCCAAGAATTGGCCTGCCTATGCGATGCTCTTTACGTCGATTCACATGTCCAGGGGGTGGAAACGGTTGCTGCTCTGGCCCGTCGATATCCTGATGGGCGGATGGAGAGCATGGTTCACGCTGCCGAAGACATCGGTGTCACTGATTACCGGACAGGAGATACAGAGTAACGAGCCCGATGCCGATGAGACCTCCAGAGTCAGCATGCGCAGTCATGAACGGGAAGATGGAACAATGGGTGCCGTCGACAAGCTCAATCGTCTCCTCTTTCTTACCACCATCCGCATCAGCGTTATTGCGCCGGTCTCGTGCCGTGCCGATGCCGAGGCGAAGGTACAGGAGATCGTTAGCAGCTTCAGGCCGTTTACATTACCGACCAGTAACGGATTCGCCGCTGGTCCTATCAATGTGTCACTGACGGTACCCCAGGAACAGCCGCGTTCGTATCCGCTTTCGGCGGAAGAGATCGCGACGCTCTGGCACATTCCGAGCATCATGGTGAAGACGCCGAACATGGATTGGGTGATTAGCAAGAAGCTGGAGCCGCCGGTCAATCTTCCGGTTCCCGGAGTTACCGATCAAGAAGGGGATCTCACCGTTCTCGGTGAATCGGTGTTCCACGGACAGCGCATGCAGTTCGGCATCCGGCCCGACGACCGACGCCGCCACATCTACGTGATCGGAAAAACCGGTATGGGTAAGTCGACAATCCTGCTCAATATGATCTACAGCGATATTTTGAGTGGGAAAGGCATGGGCATCATTGATCCTCACGGTGATTTGATTGAAGCGATTCTGCAGTTCATTCCTAAGAACCGCAGCAATGATGTCATTCTCTTTGACCCTGCCGACCGCGACTATCCGATTTCGTTCAACATGCTCGAGTGCAAGAATCCCGATCAGCGGTCGTTGATCTGTTCGGGACTCATGAGCGTCTTCACCAAGCTGTGGCCCGAGGCGTTCTCCGGACGCATGGAGCATATTCTGCGCAATACATTGCTCGCACTGCTCGAGAATCAGGGGTCGTCGATGCTCGGTATTTTGCGCATGTTCGGCGATGATGCGTACCGTGCAAAAATCGTCGAGAACGTCACTGATCCGGTCGTGAAAGCGTTCTGGGAAACCGAGTATGCGGGATGGACCGACAAGTACCGCACCGAAGCAGTTGCCGCTATTCAAAACAAGATCGGCCAGCTGCTGACAACGCCGCTTATCCGCAATATTGTCGGACAGGTGAAGTCGACGCTCGATATTCGCCATGCGATGGACTCCGGCAAAATCGTCCTCGTGAACCTATCCAAAGGAAAAATCGGTGAAGACACCGCGGCCTTCCTCGGTTCCATGCTTGTCACGAAGTTCCAGATCGATGCGATGAGCCGTGCGGATATTCCCGAAGAAGAGCGCAGGGACTTCTACCTGTACGTCGACGAGTTCCAAAACTTCGCGACCAAGTCGTTTGCCACCATCCTCTCCGAAGCGCGCAAATATCGCTTGGCGTTGACGATGGCACATCAGTACATCGGTCAGCTGACCATCGGACAGAACGACAACAGCTTGCGCGATGCGGTGTTCGGCAACGTCGGTAGCATGGTTAGCTTCCAGGTGGGATCAGACGATGCCGAAACGATCAGCCTGCAGTTTGAAGAGATGGTGACGCAGAACGATATCCTCAGTTTGCCGAAGTACCACGCGTATATCCGTCTGATGATTGATGGTATCTCCAGCAAGCCGTTCTCTGTCTCGACATTGCCACCTCCCCGTGCCGAACATGATGAGCGACGGGTCAACGCGATTCGTGAGTTGAGCCGCGAGCGTTACGCTCAAAAGAGAACCGATGTTGAGGAAAAAATCATGCGTTGGGCTGCGTCAGTATCCGACGGGCATGTCGCGGCAAAAACAGCGGTAAAGGCGAAGGAGAAAGAGGAAGAGGAGATCAAGAAAGCGCGAGCTAAGAAGATGACGTTGGAGCAATATCGCGCGTGGCGTGACCGCGAAATGTGGGCGAATGAATTCAATGCTCTTCGCAAGCGCGAGATGCTCGGCGAGACATTGAACGACACAGAGAAAGGCCTGATGGCCGATCTGACACAGAAACTGGAAGCGGGCGGGGGAGTGCCTCCCGTTAGTAAGAGCATGCTCGATGCAGTCGAGAAGGCGAAGAAAAAGGCTGCCAGCGAGTAAACTTTAATTGCTGTTGCGTTGCTTAGAGAGTTATAGACTCAGGGCATACCTCCTGCGCTGGAAAGTCGAGGTGTTCCTTGAATAAAACGACGATTGCAATTCTCTCTGCAACAGACCTTCTTCTGCCCCTTCCTGTCTTCTCTCTGTTTCAGGCGGGCGTTCTGTTGATCGACGTCTGGCAGAATCTGCCTCGCATGCGCGCTCGGTTCATCGAGCCTCCGCAGCTTGCGATGCAGGATCCCGAAGTTCTTTGGTGGGAATTTGTTCTAGAGAAGCTTCGACGAGAACGGATCTCATGATAAAAACCCCCTTGTAGCGCAGGAGGGTTTTTCTCTATCCTCAGTCAGATCTCTGCGCTCTTTGTCTACAAAAAAGGAACGTGCCATGAAGGAAGTTGTGAGCGCTCTCACATTAGAACTGTCCGTGCTGCGAGGGGCAATGTTCATTGCGGATGCGCATCCGCATAATGTGGGTTTGGGGTTCTTGTTTCTCATCATCTTCAGTGTCGCTGGCCTGATCATGGTCCGCGATCATTTCAGCCAAGTCGACACGTACGGCTGATCCTTGGGATCGGCGAAAAGACACCTTGCGAGCGCAGGGGTCTTTTCTTTATGGGGCGTGCGGGCATACACTGGAGCTGTTCCCCCGTGCGATCATTGAGAATATTGGAGGTTCCAATGCGGAAAGTACTATGCTTCCTGGAGGGATTGTCCATTGGATACGAAGCAGTGCTGCTGCGGCAGCACATCGATATGGAAGTGGTTCACGGAGTACTGGCGGTCGTCAGCATCGCTGTGACGATCATTGCCATTGCTCATTTGATCCCGGACCCCGCCCCTGTCGTCCGGACCCGCCGTTCCCGCCGCCGCATGATGCGCCTGCTCCTTGTCCGTGAGTAGGCATGATGAAATCACCCTTCGCACGGGGGATTTCTTGTTACCGCAATACGTAGATATTCACGTACGGCGCAAAAACGATACAGACCGTTGCGATGACGGCTATCAAACACATCAGCGATGCCGCTGCAGCGACGTCTTTGGTCGCCTTCATTTTGGCATGAAAACTGCGGCGGCCGGCAAGTTTTCGTTCTTCATCGAGCACGTCAGCCAAACGTTCCAGCGATGTGTTTAACAGCTCGACCGACAGGAACAATCCGCCTGCAAGAATCAGGGCAATCCACTCCCACATCAGCAGATCAACCAATCCACCAAGAATCATCACCAGAATATAGACCGGGATGAACAGCTGGAGGCTGCGTTCAATTTTCACGGCATGGGTGAAGCCTTCAAGGGCGTAGCCGAAGCTGCGGCGAATACGGCGCATAAATCTAGTCTAGCGGATCGTCTAATTGACGCCATATCTGCTGGGGTATAGTCTTCTCGCCTTTTTCCCACTGTCTGTATGGCATTCAATGAAATGGAAATTGAAGCATTTGAAGCTACGGCAAAGCGGCTTACTCGTGAAGTTGATGTTTCATTTTTTATTGAGACCTATGCTGCCAATCCGAATCTTGCGGGAGGACAGTTGACCGATCTTTTGGCATCACTGCCAGTTGCACCCCCATCCAAAAGTCAGACCAAAGTCGATGCCTTCATCGGCCTGGCGTTGCTTTTGCACACACAGCAGCAGATTGCCGAGATTCTTGGTGATGATATGTATATGCAAGAACTGCTTGATGAACATCATGCGTCAGATGTTGATATTACCGACAGCCTTTCGCCTGATTCACGGACTCAAAAACAGCAAGATCGTGATATCCAGAAATCCGCACGTGGCGGTGATTCTGCTTCAGATATCGATAGGGATATCCGTCGTGAGAGCACTAAGAATGATGATGCAATTCATGATAGTTTTCAAGATGCGCTCTCGGACAATGCCCCCAAAGAAAAATACGCTTTTGATTTCAGTAGGTTTGATCCCTGCGCTACATTTCGCGCAAGCACTCGTACGCTCGTCGAGCGTATTATGCACGCGGCACTTTCGAGGAATCGCCTTCAGCCTCTGTTTGAGAATGATTACACGACAGAAGATGATGTTGATGCATTATGCAGAAGTCTTCGCTTCATGATCAGCAAGCTTCGTTTTGATGAAGGAGATCCGGATAAAGATAACGATGATGAAGATGCAGGCGAGGACTGGAAGCGTTAAATTCCCGGAACGGGGAATGTACGGCAGAATGCCTTCACTTCTTCATGTAACGATGCGAGTGCGGCCTCGTCGGCGCGCTTGCTGATCGCCTCCAGCATAAAGCCGCCGAGCGTGTTCATATCAGCCTCTTTCATCCCGCGCGTGGTGATTGCGGGTGTACCAAGGCGGACGCCGGACGGGTCCATCGGCTTGCGCGGGTCATCGGGAATCATGTTCTTGTTCAGCGTGATACCGACGCGGTCGAGCACGGTTTCCACTTCACCACCCGGAATGCCCCACGACGTCACACAGTCGATCAGCATCAGATGGTTATCTGTGCCGTTAGTCACCAGCTTGGCACCGTTCTTCATGAAGAAGTCCGCAAGATGCTTGCTGTTGCGGATAATCTGCGCCGCGTAGTCCTGGAATTCCGGTTTTAACGCCTCGCCGAATGCAACGGCCTTGGCCGCGACCATCTGCATGATCGGGCCGCCCTGGAAGCCCGGGAAGACCGACTTATCGATCTTCTTTCCGAGTTCGGGATCACGGGTCAGAATCATGCCTCCACGCGGACCACGCAGCGTCTTGTGCGTTGTTGTGGTAATCACATCGAATCCGTCGTCAAACGGATTGCGCAACTGCTTGCCTGCAATCAATCCTGCAATGTGCGCCATGTCGGCGACGGTCACGGCTCCCACCTCATCGGCAATCGCTTTCATCTTCGCGTAGTTCAGTTCGCGCGGGTATGCGGAGAACCCTGCGAGGATCATCTTCGGTTTCTCGGCAAGAGCGACCCGTCGCATCTCATCGTAATCGATCTCGCCGGTCTCGCTGTCTTTCATCTTGTAGCGGACGAAGTTGAAGATTTTGGTGAGATAGGTGACCGGGTGGCCGTGCGTTAGATGTCCGCCGTGCGACAGATCCATGCCCATGACGGTGTCGCCGGGTTCCAAGAGCGCAAAGTACATCGCGACGTTAGCAGGCGCTCCCGCGTGTGGCTGGACGTTTGCGTGACCAGCATTGAACAATTTTTTTGCACGTTCACGTGCAAGCTCCTCCACAATATCGGTGTACTCCTGCCCGCCGTAGTAGCGCTTGCCCGGGTATCCCTCGGAGTATTTGTTGTTGAACACGTTGCCCATCGCTTCCATTACCGCGGGCGAAATGTAGTTCTCCGAAGCGATCAATTCGACGCCGTCGCACTGGCGCCGCATTTCGCCCATGAGCGCTTCGTAGACGGATGGATCTGCTGTTTTGAGGTGGTCAAATGTTGGCATGGGACGGATTGAGGAATTAAGAATTCAGAATGAAGAATTACGAGAAGGAAAGAGTAATACAGCGTATCAGGTATGGCAGAAAAGCGATACGAGCGCTGAAAGATCTGGAACCGATGTTGTGATAAATAATCGTTGCCTCTGAATACTATCAATAATCTTTTAATTCTCAATTCTCAATTTTACATTCTGAATTTTCTCCCGTGGAGTCACCACTGCATCCATCGGTTGGTCATGTGCTTCAATCGGCACGTCATTCACCAGCTGCCAATCGAGACACAGTCCCCATACTTGGACGTTGGGGTTCACCGCACGCACGCCCTTCAGCCATTTGTCGTAGCCGCCGCTCCCGCGTCCCAGCCTGTTGCACGCACGATCAAACGCACTGCCGGGGGTGAAGATGTATTGCACCGTTGTCTTATCAATCAAGTCTGTTCTATCTGTGGGCTCTTTGATGCCGAACGGTCCGGGAACCAGATCGGTCAGGTTATGAATTTGGCGGAACTCGAAGCCTTTGCCTTCTGCTCGTGGCATAAAGAGCGTGCAACCGCGCTTCAATAATTCTTCAATCAGTGGGCGGACATCCACTTCGCTGCGCATTGGAAAATACACCGCGGCGCTGAACGGTTCTTTCGGCAGATGCTCAATAACTCTTCTGCAGACACTCCGACTTTCTGCTGTGCGCAGATGATCGGGCAGACGCTGAAGTCGTTCGGCGATCGCGTCACGGAGACGTTTCTTTTCAGCAGCTTTATCCATAAGAGGATGGTCATTAGGTGGGAGTCATTAGTCAATAGAAAGCGATGTATTTCTCCTATCAACTAATGATCAATGACTATCAACTCAGAACACATCCCCAACTGCCGCAGCTAAATCAACTGCATCATGCTGAGGCAGGGGAGACGGACCGGTGATTTCGCTTTCCAGCATGCATTTCACTTTCAGCTTTCGTCCAATCACGGTTTCAATCGATGTTTCCAGATTGTGTAAGCCTTCGGCTGAAGACGCTTTGTTGCGGTGGAAGTCCGAGGAGAATGCGAGGATCAGCGCCCCATCGTGCTCGGCATGCAGTCGGCCGTTTTTCAGTGACATGCGGGCAGACGGCGGTTCCACTTTTTCGAGGATCGCATTCCAGCTTTGGCGGATGGAAGAGAGGTCGGATGATGCGACGGGTGCGGAAGATGTAGTTACCGGTGGGGGGTTACTTGCTGCTTGGCTATCGTTATCCGTTATCCGTTGACCGTGGTCCGTTACGGGTAACGGCGAACTGATAACGGGTTTCGCTGATTGAACCGCAGGTATCTGCTCTGGTATATGATTGTTCTTCAGAAGTGAGAGTAATGCTGATTCGAGTGTTAAAGCCGGCAACGCACTCGCGCGCAGATCGCGGGCGGCCTGCAGAAGTGCGCTCAAGAGTGGTTCAAGATGAGCGGTCGATTTCTTCTCGCTCACTGCTTGGTGAAGCTTGTTGCGGACTGCATCGAGCATCAACCGGATGAATGTTTCGAATGCGACACCGGTGTCTTCCAGTTCTCGAATGACGCCGAGAATGGCAGATCGGTCTCCTGTTTCGATGGCCGTCATAACGCGTTCGACATGCTGAAAGCCGGTTTCTCCAATACGTTCACGGACGTCGTTGATGGTGATGGCTGGCAGTGACCGCAATTGATCGAGCAGCGAGAGCGCATCGCGCATGCCTCCTTGTGCATGGTGAGCAATCGCCAAGAGTGCATCGCTATCCGCTTTAATTCCTTCGGCATCGGCTACAAAGCGCAGTCTGCCGGCTATGTCATGCTCGTCGATGCGTCGGAACAGGAACCGCTGACATCGGCTCTGGATGGTGGCGGGAATCTTGTGCAGCTCCGTCGTTGCCAGAATGAAGTAGGCATACGGCGGCGGTTCTTCGAGTGTCTTGAGTAGCGCGTTGAATGCACCTTTGCTGAGCATGTGGACTTCGTCGATGATGTACACCTTGGCCGACGCGACGACCGGCGTGAACTGAATTTTTTCAATCAGATCGCGGATGTTGTCGACACCCGTGTTGCTTGCCGCGTCGATTTCGATCAGGTCGACGATTGTCCCATCTTCCACCGCCTGATCGATCTGCTTCTTGAGCGCTTCGTCGGTCATGCCTTCGGTCAGAAGCATTTTAGCCAAGATGCGCGCCATCGATGTCTTACCGGTTCCCCGCGTCCCGGCAAACAAGTACGCGTGCGCCAGCTTCCCGGCTTCCGCGGCCTGCCGCAGCGTTGTGACGATGTGCTGTTGTCCGACGACGTCATCGAAGGTTTGAGGCCTGTATTGTCTGTATAAAGACATTGGGCGGAGACTATAGCATGAAATTGGATCAGAAGGATGCAAGGATCCAAAAGGAAGTCGCCCACATAAGGATCAATTATCAAAATTTCAATCCAATTTGGGTATTAGAACTTGAAAATTCTTTGCATCTTGTGGGTTGTATCTTGTGTCCTTTCAAGACATCATAGATGCACTATGAAGAAACTACTTCTCACCTTTAGTACGCTTGCTTTAGTCGCCTGTGTCGATACCACGGGTCTGTCATCCGATTCATCCAAGTACCCGCATCCACAGACCGGTGAGAATGCGATTGTCACCGTGACGGAATACGGCGACTTGCAGTGTCCCGCCTGCAAATCGGCACACACGATGCTGGTTAAGCCGTTGATCGAACAGTACGGCACACGCGTCCGCTACGAATATCGCCAGTTCCCGCTGGTTTCCATTCACCGCTATGCCATGGAAGCCGCCGAGGCAACGGAGTGCGCCGCCGATCAGGGCAAATTCTGGGAGCTCGTCGATATCATCTACACCGAGCAGGAAAAACTGACCAGCGAGCAGCTGACAGCCTGGGGTGAAGACCTCGGACTCGATATGGATCTGTACGGCCGCTGCCGTGATTCGCATATCAAGCGCGATGTAGTGATGGCGGATTACGATGCCGGAAAGGCGCTCGGAGTGAGCGGAACGCCGACATTCTTCGTGAACGGGCAGCGAGTTGAAAGCACCGGTGCAGCACTTATCCAGGCGATTGACGGAATTTTGGGCAACGCTGCGACGAGGCTATAAAAACTTTCCTTTGATACTTCGCATTCTTGAGCATTGAGGCGCAGGTATGCGAACACTCTTACATTGCTAATTGTTCAGATCGTAAAGGTTTGTGTGTTGTGAGCGTTTAAACGAGAATCAGCGACGATTGTTAAATTGCTAAATTGTTATAATACTCGTTCTTCGTAGCAATTGAACAATGTAACAATCGTCACCAACTTGCGCTTGGAAAATCGCAACAAGCGAACCTTTAAGTAAGGACCAAGCAATAAAATTTTCTATCGAGTTCTGGCGAATGCTTAGAAGAGCGATCTGCTAATTGAGGTCTATCTCGTCGTCAGCTGGGCGAAGCCGATGACCTGCTTCGTTCCTTTGTCATAGAGGACAAACGTGTATGCACCGTCCAGATCGGCTCCTGGATAGATGGCATCGCCGAACGTATTGCGGACTGCTCCCAGGTCCTGAGCCGTTTCATCGGGGAACACGCCCTCGCGAGGATCGACAGTTTTCGACAGATAGGCATGCAGCTCGATGCCCGGAACGACGCGGAATTCCGGTCCGACGTAGATGTTGCCGTCGAGCAGCAGCACCTCACCCACGGCACTCAGCGTGTCGCTCATAATGACGCCCATTGCTCCTTCCGCCTGACGGCTCGTCGCTTCCTTTGCCAGGCGCAGACCTTCCAGGCGCGTCTCGTTCACTGCATCCTTGACCGCAGGGTCCTGCAGCATCGATCCGCTTGCGATGATCATATTCACCATGTTCTCGACCTGCGCATCGTAGTACTGCTCCGCAAACAGCGGGTTTTGCAGATGAGTATCCAGCGTGACCGAAGCGGATGATCCGCATGCAGTGAGCAGGAAGAGGGGGGCGAGGGGGAGGAGTTTGCGCATAAGACAAAGGAAAAGAAACGAGGGATGCATTGTAGACCATGATTTACAATCGTTCCACCTTTCCTGAAAGCGTGAAACGGTAGCCTAAACCATTCAGTTTCCGAAGCGTGGCCTTCATTGGAAAGTGTCTGTTCCGCGCAATTTCGCTCTGCATTGCCAGTGATAGGTCGCTCGGAACCAGAATCGACCAGTAGCGGAAGCTCTGATTTCCCGCATTCTTCTTTACCTTCTGCAGTACCGCTTCTCGCCCCATTTTTCCCATATAGAGGTACTGGGCCGTATCACAATCATCATTGATCACATTTTCCGTTGCTGTTTCACCGTCCAGAATCACATGTGCAATTCCCTCAATATCCCCGTTTTTAGTCGCCTCTTTGTTCCGCTTGTCGTACATGTTGCGCACTTTGTCCGCCTCTGAGGTGAAGCCGTGTTCCTCCGCCCAGGGGCCGTTTCCGACAATCTGTTGCAGGCACGAGAGCGTCTCGATTCCGTCTTGCGCTGCATGCTGATAGAGCCAGCCAAGACTTCCCGGAATACTGCCGATGATTGACCGCAGATCATCAACAAGTTTCTGCGGATCGGGCGACTCTTCCTCTTTCTGTTCATCCGATGCAACATTGTCTGTTGTGTCCGTTCTGTGGCAGCGCAGGAATGTTTCCATCGAGAGTAACTCGCGGTCGTTGCCACGCATTTTCTTTGCTTTCTTCAGATCGATGTTTGCTCCTTCCCAATCCTTTGTATCGAGGTTGTGACGGATGCTGAGCTTCAGAGATGCGAGTTCTTTATCTTCCTCTGCTGCATTCTCAAGACGGATCCATGCCAGTGCGCAGTAGCTCGTGCGCTGCCTGTAATCCATGAGGAGGAATCGGTCTGGTTTCACCGGGCGGAAGCCGCGTGGTATTCCTTGAGCGTCCATCGCAGTATTCAGTCGATCGAAATCCTTCCGTACTTCCATCCAGTTATGTTTGAACGGCCACAGGGTCTTCGTGGCGAATTCATCGGGGTCATCACTTTCCATGACCCGTTTCATCCAAGGACCGATCTTCGTCCTGTGCATCCAGCCAGCCTTCGCCCAGTCTTCGAGTTCTTTGCGCACGAATCCGATGAAGTTTTCTTTATGCTTGATGCGTGCAAGAACAAGTGCTTTGACCGTCGCCGTTTTATCGATCTTCGTCAGATAATGGAATGAGAGGAATGCGTCGATATTTTCAAGATCCGCAAGCTCAGGAATATCTTTTGCTGTCAGTTTTTCTTTCTTTGCCAAAGCTAGAACACTACTTCGTTCATCGGCAGTTTTTTCCCAACCTCTACGAATATCCGGAAGTTCTTTCTCCAGCCATTCTTTCCGATCCCACTCAAGAACATTCGGATCGTAAAAGCGGTCCCACCAGCGCTCTCTGCTCTCGGCGCTAATCCATTTTTTGGACACAGCCTCATTCAGTGAGGCTTCAAACTGCGTACGGTATGACTCGGCTTCGCTTAATGCGTGGAGAAGAAACGTGACGTTCCCGCGCATCCAGTCGACGTTGCGTTTAGCGCGCAGTGTCTGCCAGTCATCCTCGTATGCGCTCCGCGTGCGTTCGGAAATAAGGGGGCTGCGATATAGCGTGCGACACTGTTCGATTGCTTCATCAATCTGATGGAGTTGGGCCACCTCTTCTTCTGTTTCCTCGGTATTTTCGGCTTCATCTTGTTGTTTTTTTAATCGATCCTTTGCCGGCATATCGATGGTTGAGCTCTTCATGTGTGCGGGCGATTGTGAGCCTTCGCGTCTCCAAACTCAAGTATTATGATCACAAGATATAGGGTGTACTACTCTCTTGTACTACCAGTAGTAGTTGCCCTAGAAGCCATCAGCCAGAAGCTATAAGCTACCGTCACTATGATTCTTTCAGATAGAGACATCCGCAAAGCCATCGAATCGGGACGCGTGAAAATCGAGTCCAATCAGCCGGAAATGTTCTGGCATATTCATGCTTCCAGCATGGACTTGCGCCTGGGCAACACGTTCAAGCTGTACGAGCACAGCCGCTCCGCGATTCTTGACCCCAAAAAGCCCGAGACGTTCCAGGGCAACATGCGCACCATCAGTATTCCTGATGGCGAGGCTTTCATTGTGCAGCCGGGGGAGTTTGTTCTTGGTGTGACGATGGAAAGCATCACTGTCCCCGATGACTTGGTTGTCCGTGTGGAAGGCCGCAGCTCACTCGGTCGTCTTGGCATTATCGTGCACTCGACTGCAGGCTTTGTCGATCCGGGCTTCTCCGGCACCATCACCCTCGAAATCTCCAACTTGAACCGTCTGCCTGTTGCGCTATACCCGGGCATGCGCGTCTGTCAGTTGGCGTTCGAGATGATGACCAGCCCTGCAGAGACGCCCTATAACCTGAAGGCGAACAGTAAATACCTAGGTCAGGTGCTGCCGGAAGAGAGCAGGCTGGCAATGGATCCGGAATTTGTGAAGACCGGTATAAACTGATTCGGTTGATATGAAGCCACATCCTATGAAGGCTTACGGCTCATATGATGAATGGAAGAAAGACCAATCTTCCGGTAACAAAAAACTGATTACGACACTCGAAACAATTGTTGCTGATTGCGCTCCTCATCTTCAGCAATCGGTGAAGTGGGGTCAGGGTTGTTGGATAGATCACAAAGGTCCCAAGCTGTACATTCATGCCGAACCAGATCATGTGCAGCTTGGGTTCTATGCAGGTTCAACACTGAAGGATCCAGAACATATCCTCCAAGGAAAAGGAAAGTATGTGCGGTTTGTGAGAGTTTTTGATGCAGAAGATATCGATAAACAGGCAGTGAAAGCACTGATACGGCAGCTCTGTTAAACACGATGTGTCATGATGCAGAATGGTGGACGATCCCGGATTCGAACCGGGGACCTTTCGAATGTGAATCGAACGCTCTAACCAGCTGAGCTAATCGTCCATTTGCCCTTTTGTGCAAAAGGGCTCGCAAATGTAAGCAGAACGGGCTTCTGAATGCAATAAATTGCCTGTATCCTGCCTACAAATGCCCAAGACCATCTCCCCCGACCGGATCCTCTACGAAGACGAGCACTTGCTCGTCGTGAACAAGCTGGCCGGCGAACTGGTCGTAGCTGCCGATGGCGAGGGAAAGGAGCCGCTCTACGATTTCCTTCATAAGAACTATCCGGGTTTGCGCGTGGTGCATCGTTTGGACTTTGCGACATCCGGTGTGTTGGTGTTTGCCAAAGGAGCGGATGTGGTAAAGCAGATTCGCGAGAGCAAATTCAAGGATTGGAAAAAGACGTATCGGACCATCGTCGCCAAGCCGATGCCGAACAAGGTCGGGACCATCAACCGCAAACTGTCTGCACGTACCAAAGACGAGCTGGTCGATGCGGTCACGCACTACCGCGTGCTCGATGTGTTTCCGCATACGACCTACGTGGAAGTCGATATCGACACCGGTCGTAAGCATCAGATTCGCCAGCACATGCAGTTTATCGGTCATCCGTTAATCAACGATCCGCAGTACGGTGACCCGCGTCTGGATCGTGCATTCAAGAGGTATCACAAGTATCGCCGCTTCTTCCTGCACGCATTCAGACTCAGCTTTCCGCATCCGATTACGGGCAAAGAACTGACGATCACCGCACCGTTACCGAAGGCCTTCCTCGATCTGTTACAGGAGCTTCAGGCAACCAAAGGCAAGACCATCGTGATCCCCAAAGAGCGCAGCCGTCCGCGGAAAAGTCGCGGGACCAATGCGGCGGATAACAAGTGGGTAAAGGTCGATAAACATGGAAAAGTGCCGGTCAACCGCAATACCGGGAAGTTGGGCCGGAGAGATAGGGTGAAGGGGAAAAAGAAAAGATGAATGGGTGACGAAGGGGTTAAGTGGGTTTAGTAGGTTAATTGGGTTTGGTGGGTTTGAGGTTCACTAGAAGCTAACAGCTAAAAGCTATAAGCTGCGCTCATGCGCGTTCTCTCCGGAATTCAACCATCGGGTCAGTTGCACCTCGGCAACTACTTCGGGTCCATCCGCCCGAATTTGGAACAGGTGGGGAAGGCCGAGCAGAACGTCTTCTTCATTGCGGATTTGCATGCGCTGACGACAGTTCACGATGCTAAGACGCTGCGCGCGATGCGCGAGGATATTATTCTCGACTACCTCGCATGCGGATTCGATCCTGAAAAGGCGGTGATCTTCTATCAGTCCGAGGTTCCACAACATACCGAGTTAATGTGGGTCCTTTCGACAGTAACGCCGATGGGTTTGCTTGAGCGCGCGGTCAGTTACAAGGATAAGATCGAAAAGGGGATTGATGCGACGGCGGGACTGTTCACGTACCCCGTGCTGATGGCGGCTGACATTTTGCTCTACAACGCGACGCACGTTCCGGTCGGAAAGGATCAGAAGCAGCATCTGGAGATTGCCCGTGACATCGCGATCAAGTTCAACAATGCCTTTGGTGAGACGTTGGTGGTTCCGGAACCGGTCATTCGCGAGGATATCGCGGTCGTGCCGGGTACCGACGGTCAGAAGATGAGCAAGAGCTACGGCAACACGATTCCGCTTTTCGGGCCGGAAAAGGCGATTCAGAAGGCGATTATGGGCATCGTCACCGATTCGATTGGTCCGAACGAGCCCAAGAACCCCGATTCCTGCACGGTCTACCAGATTCACAAGTTGTTCCTTGATGCCGCAGGCCAGATGGCGCTGGAGGACGAGTACAAGGCCGGTATCAGCTATGGAGACGCCAAAAAGAAGCTGTTTGAGGCGTATATGGACCATTTTGGTGCTATGCGTCAGAAACGTGAGGAATTGGCCGCAAAACCCGACTACATTCGCCAGGTGACGGAAGAGGGTGCTGCCAAGGCATCTGCGATTGCAACCCGAACCCTCGATTCGGTCTATACAGCTGCAGGATTGCGCTAAAAGGCTGTTTTTGGTATACTAAAGATAACAAATCACACACATACCCCACATCCTTATGCGTCGTCTGACGAAGAAAGAGTACGTGCTTGCCGGAGTGTTCGCGTTCATCGCAGCGTTTCCGCTGGCAACCGCCTCTGACGGCGTGTTCAGTGTCGAGATTCTGCCGCCGCTGGCGTCCGTTGTCGGACGCAGGGAAGTCATGGAACTGCGCAACGAGCGCAATCTGTTCCAGCGCGAGAAGGCCAAACTCCTGGAGACCTGTGAAAATCGGGCACAGAAGAATCCGGATATTGTCTGCCCCGATATCAATGATACGAACGCCGTTCGCCGTTTCATGCGCGGCCTGCCCTTCATGGTGCACCCCGCAGCAGGTACGGGCACGGTTGAATTAGTGAATACCGTGTTCGATTTGACCGAAAACCAGCGCGGTATCTTGCGCCGCTTTGAGCGTCTGCGCACGTGCCCGGAAACACTGAATGACATTCTTCCGGGGTTCTATGAACTCTGTCTGTCGACTGTCGAAGAAACTGAAGATACTCGTTTCCGAATTAAAGGCGATCGCATGATTCCGATTGAACTCTTCCCCGATCTTGACAAAACCCTCGAGGAGATGATCGAAATCAAGAAGATTGGCGGCCGTCCTGAGTAAGGTAGTATTGTCTCATGGAGCAACCAATCATCCTCGCATCTGCGAGCCCTCAACGTAAGGTTCTTCTTGCCGGCCTCGGAATCGATTTTGTCGTCATTCCCAGTCAGGTGAATGAAGAGGCTTGTACAGAGGATGATCCTGCCGCACGCGCACAGATGCTCGCCCGCGAGAAAGCTCAAGAGGTGCAAGAGCGGCATCGCGGTCGATGGGTTATTGGCTGTGACACGCTTGTTGTCGCATCAACCGGCGAGCGTTTGGAAAAGCCCGTGGACGAAGCGGACGCGCGCCGCATGCTGCAGCTTCACAGCGGCCGGACATCCGTGGTTCATTCCGGGCTTGCGGTCATAAACCCAGAAGGGATGATATTCAATGGCCTCAGTTCATCATCAGTGACATTTCGTGCGCTCTCGAACGACGATATTGACTGGTGGATCGGCACCGGCCTGTGGCGCGATCGATCGGGAGGGTTCCAAATCGACGGCAAGGGCCAGTTGATGATCGAGAAGATCGAAGGGGATTGGTCGAGTATCGTCGGCCTCCCGGTCTACGTGCTCGGACAGTTGTTGGAGAAGGCGGGATATCCGCTTTACTCGTCCGAGAGCGACACGGGATTGTGATCCTCACCTTCGCCGACACGCTCTCCGATGTCGTCCGGCAGTGCGTAGTCGCCGGACCCTGCACCTGCAGGGTGATCGGTGTCATTGTCCGGAAGGGGCTTCTGTTCATCGTTTTCTTCAGAGAAGTGGTAGTGCATGGAGTAGAGAGGGGCAAGTAATTATTCATTATACGCATGTGAAAAGATCATGCTATTAAACGATCGATCTTTTGTGTCACCCTGAGCCCGGCCTGTCCTGGGCTCAGCCGAAGGGTCGAAGGGTGTCATAGTTCGAGCGGCCTCACTATGACACGAGCTTACAATGTTGGCAGTCTGTAGTCCTGCAGAGCCTTGTACGACTTCTCGTAATTCGGCATCGCCTTCTCCACTTCGCGCCAGTAGGCAGGGGAATGATTGGCCTGTAGACGGTGTGCCAACTCGTGGACGATCACGTATTTCAGGATCGACGGTTCGACAAACAGCAGTGCGGTGTTCAGCATGATGTCTCCCTTCGGTGAACAGCTGCCCCACTGCGTTGTCGCAAATCGCAGTTTGACTGCGCGGATACGGACGCCGAACAGGTCATCGTTTATCTTGTGGACCAGATTCTGAATGCGAGTCAGTTCCGTATCGGATAGCAGGGACCACAAGAAGCGGTGAAGTGCGCGTCGGCGAATCTGCGGGCTGACTTCCACCGCCCATCCGCGGCTTGTGCGCCGGGCGCGCGTCGTGTTTCCCGGTTGCAGCGTGAAGACAATCTTGCGTCCGGTTGCGAGCGTCACCGTCTGCGTTTGTGCACCGTTCAACAGGAGGCGGAACGGATCGAGACTGACCTTCTGGCGCTCCTCCAATACCATGTGTGTCATGCGTCGAAGCAGGTTTTGAATGTGCTCCTGCTCCTCGGTTTTTGTCAGATTCTTAGCCAAACGGATGATAATCGTGTCACCACGGCAGACGGCCCGGGAGTGCTTGTTGCGGGTCCGCTCAATCCGGTGTCTGATACGTGCGTTTGCCATGGGGACCGCCAAGCCTACGACCGTGTTCGGGGTCTGTGTAGTTGTCTTTTTGGAAGGGTATTTCGTAATACTATTATTGAGACCCGTTTGCCGGAGGCACCTCAGTTTTCCGTGTCCGATGCAGCTTGACGATCGGCCGTTGCGAGGTTCCGGATTTGCTCTTGGCATGTTGCGGTCCGGGACCGCCCGGCAAGCATATGAGATTCCCTTTCGCCGCTTGCAGATGCCATTTTTGCCATCATGAACAGGTCCGCAGCCTCCTCAAGACAGGTTGCGATGACAGTCAGAGCAGGGGACGAAGTGTCGTTCCTCGATGATAGTTTTTTCACAATAAAATAAACATAAGTCAATTCACGGTCCACTCTCACGCGCGACTTTGCGAGCCAGTACGGCGCACGATACGTCTCGCGCAAATTCGTTCGCGCTGTCATGTACTGCTCTTCAGTAGTGAAGAGCCCTGCATCAATGCCGTCGACAATGGTCATCATCGCACTGACCAAGTCTGATGTTGTCGTGCTGATTTCATTGACCGTTGCGGTTGTGAGTCGTGGTGAGGTCAGATAGATCTGCTCCTTGCGAAGCAAGTTTGTTTCCAGCAAAAGCAGCGCACGCTGACATTGCAAAATTTTTGTCAGGCGCTGATCGCGGTTTGCTCTGCGTACAGCATCGCGACACTCGGTTCTTTGGTTAGCCATGCGCTGACGCAACATCTTTGAATCCTTCTCCCATGACAACTGTGTTATTTGTGGGACTTGTATTTGATCGGCTGAATCAACAGCAAGTTCGCTGGCCTCACCTAGTATATCCGCAAATATTTCCGCCGCGGTTTCTACATGTGTTCCGCTTCCGGTGCTTGACCCTGTGCCGGTTGCCTCCTGTGCGTGCGTGACCAGGGGAAACGCGAGAACGAGGAGTGATGTCAGTAAAATTTTCATGGATATATCCTACCTTTATAAGCACTAGCAATTTAACAATTTAACAACATATTCGGTTGCGTAATAGTTAAATTGCTAAATTGTTATTGTTTGAGATTCTTCTCCTTCTCTCCAAACAGCAACACTGTCTCCACGTATGTCGCATGAGACCAGGTGAGGGGAGAGACGGAGAGCGCTGCGCCGGTGAGAGGATGTAACTGCTCTGCAAGGATACCGGTCGATGTTGCGTAGCGGGTGACCCATTCGATGATCGCGCGAGGCTCGTTCAAGTCTTCCGCTGTTTTTGCTCGGGCAATTTTCCACTGTGCATCCCAAAGGGTCGTGAGAATCCAGGGGTTCCCTGGAATTTCAGGCGACGGATGAACGGCAGATTGATAGTAGTCGTTGGTATAACGCGCCATGCCGCCGACGGGCGTGTGGACATTCAGATGTTCTTCCAACTGCTGCATCGTCGAGACGACACGGGGGTCGTCAGCCGAGAGTACTCCGAGTTTCCAGATGATCGCGAGGCTGGCATCCGGCGTCAGATCGCGCTCGACGGTTTTGCCGTCCTTTCGCTTGATCTTCTTAACGAAGCGTCCTTTCTCTTCGTCGTACAGATGGAACAGCATCGCCTGACGCATCGCATCGGCGGCGTCGTGATACTTCTCGGAGTGCGTGTGATGTCCGAGCATCTGACTCATCTGTGCCGCTGCCTGCAGGCCTGCGACGGCCGTTGCTGTCGTGTAGGTGAAAATACCGCGGTGCTCTTCCCACAGATCGTAGCTTGCGAGTGGGAGCCCGGTTTCATCTTCCCGGAAATCGCAGAGGAACTGTGCAGCTTTCTTAATGAAGGTCTCGTACATGCGCTGCAAGAACTCAAAGTCCTGCGAACGTTCGAAGTGCTTTTGCATCGCGCAGAGAACAAGCGCGGTTTCATCTTCCTGAATCGGGAGCTGCGGTTCGTTGTCGCGCATCCACGGGTGCCAGGATGATCCGACCGATCCGTCGGGGTTGTACTTGTGGAGCATGTAGCCGTCCGGCGACTGCGTCTTCTGGCAGAACTCGAAGAATCTGCGCGAGATCTCGCCATAGCCCGCCCGGTCCAGCGCCATGCTGATGAACGCGCCATCGCGCGGCCAGACGTAGGTGTAGGTATCACGGTTGAAGGCCATGATGTCACTGTCCGCCGCCGCGATGATGCCGCCGTTGTTGTCGGCATGAATGCGGACGATCATCAGACTCCGTTTAAAAAGCTCGATCGCTTTCGTACTCAGTGAGCCGAACGCATGATTGGTTTTGTTTGCCCAGCTCTTCCAGTAGTTCAGCGCGTTTTTAATCAGTCTCTCCGGCGTCTCATCGGCGACCTTTTGCTGGAGGTTCACCACTTCATCGAGTGTTTTTCCCGTACAGAGCCACATCACCGTTTCTGTCGTCTTGCCCGGTTCAACCAGACAGTTGATCGCGACAGTCGAGTCGACCGATCCTTGCTCAATCGGATTGCGTGTCAGTTCACCGTCTTCCGCATCGCGCCATGTTCCTTCGAGTCCACGGTAGTTCGCCTTCCCGATGCTGTAGGACGAGATGCCGCAGCTGGTCACGCGACGCATGCTGTGAAGGACAGACGTGTAGGCGCCGGCTGTGTGTCCGACGGTGCAGGATTCCGGATTGTCGGTTGTACCGCCAACAAGGAAATAGCGCTTTTCACGGTAGTGGATGACGGTGTTCGTGTACGGCTCGTAGAATGCCGTGTCCTTCTGGTTGTCGCCGTAGATGCGAAAGTCATGATGGAAGAAGCAGCGGACTGTCTGTCGATCGGCCTTGCTGGAGCGGATGCGGAGGTGACGTAACAGGACATTATGGACCGGATGAATGCTGTCCTCGATTTCAATTGATAGACCGAGTCTGTCGTTCTCCAATGTCGATCGTCCGACTAAGGTCTCGCCGGCATACGCTGGCGTGATGCGCCATGTGCCGTCACTGACCCACGAGAAGCCGATGCCGTCGACGAAGAAGCCGAGACGATGGACGTTGCCGAATGTCGTGTGATCCTCCATGCCGACGTACGGGTAGTAGAAATCCCGCATCTGAAGGTGCTCATCGAACGTCGCGAGCATCGTGCCGTTGCCGATAACGAGGGAGCGGGGCATGAAAAATGTAGAATTGAGAATTTAGAATTGAGAATTACGAGTGTTACGGAGTGTTTTTCGTTTAGACATAATTCTGAATTCTGAATTCTGAGTTTCCGAAACACGTGATCTTAAATCAAATAATGCATGCGAGAATCGTCTATACGCCTCATACGGAGAATCGTAGGGACTAAAGTACTTGTGCACGTCGCCGTCGGCCCAGTGCTTTGTGCACATGTAGTAGAAGTGATCGGAGGTCAGCAGCTTGCGCCAGATTTCAATCAGCTCTTCATCATTGGTTTTCTTTATGTCCTTCTCCAATTCGTAGATTGCATCCATCGCACCGGTCTGGATCGTGTTGCCGAGCCAGGCGGAGAGATCGCGTTCCATGTCCGCCCACGAGATTGCCACGTGGACGTCGTAGACATCGCTCTCTGTATTGTTCCACTGATCGATTACCTCCGACGGCGTGATGCACTGCATGCCGCGGCGCCCCATCTCTGCCGGAAGGTCCCGCAGGAAGTCGAAGATGCCTGTGTCGGCCCACTGGTGCTCACCGAACGTTTCATAGTCCATAAACAGGTTGATCGAATGACCCGGTGTCGACTGGAGCCAGTCGCAGTAGGTGTTCGTGTACAGCGGAAAGCCCGCCCAGTTGCGGTCCGAGAACCGGAATGCGATGTCGTCACTGAGGCGGTAGTTTTTCAGGAGCACGTGGATAGACTTACTCGCACGCTTCAGGGGACGGTTCTTCTTGATGATCGCAAGCTTCTGCTTAGGCAGATCGAACGATGGCGGAAGGTAGGGGACATTGGGGCTGCGTCCGCGGAGCAGGTGATCGGCACCCTCCGCAACAATCGCCTTGAAGCCCATCTCGCGGACGGTCTGTGCAATCTCGTTGTTGAAGATCAGCTCGGTATTGCGGAAGACACTCGGTGTCTGGCCGAAGAGTTGCTGAATCTTCTTCACGTGCTTGGTTACCTGATGACAGAACTCCTCGGTCGACTTCACCGCGGCGAGCGAGTGGTAATAGGTCTCGGCCAAGAACTCGACCTTGCCTGTTGCTGCCAGGTCCTTAAAGGATTGCAGCACGTCCTGTCCGTATTCCTCGCACTGATCCAAGAACACGCCGGACAGCGAGTAGCTGATCCGGAAGTTGTCGTGCCGTTTGAGCAGTTCCAACATCAAGCGGTTGGCAGGCAGGTAACACTTTTCGGCGACCTTGCGGAAGACTGTGCCGTTTTTCTCGTCATCGAAATAGTCCGTCATGCGACCGTCGCCAAGCTCCCGCGCGCGGAGGTCACGGAGGCGGTACGGTTGGTGCACCTGGAAATAGAAGCAAACTTGGTTACTCATGATGCGAGGAGGGAACGGTAGACGGACAAAATCTGAGCGGATTGATTGGTCCAGCTCAATTTCTGGAGAATGCGCGGCGCCTCGGCGCGAAGTTGTTCCGCAAGCGGCTGCTCACGCAGGATGGTCAGGATGCAATCTGCAAACCGTTCGGTGTCCCAGAAGTCGACTTTGAAGCAGTGCTCAATCACCTCCGCGGCACCGGATTGGCGACTCATCACCACCGGTGTGCCGTGTCCGATTGCCTCCAGTGCCACGAGTCCGAACGGCTCGCTGAGCGACGGCATCACAAAGCAGCTCGCGCTGCGATAGAGTGCATCGGCTTCGGTGCGGCTGACTTTCCCGGTGAAGATCACGGAGTGAGCGAGGCCAAGATCGCAGGTTCGATCAACGAGCTCGCGCATCATCGGACCCTCGCCTGCCATCACAAATTGCGTTTCGGGTCGCGCATCATGGACAAGCTTTGCCGCTTCCAGGAATTGCCACGGGTTCTTCTGTGTCGTGAGACGACCGAGGAACAGGACCAGCGGCATTCTGCGTCGTACATCGGTCATGGCATGATGCGGCTTGTCGGATATGTCGTGACCGTTGTGTACCACCGCAATGCGATCACCAGGGATGCCGTAGTGGTTGATCAGCAGATTTTTCGTGTAGTTGCTGACGGCAATCACCTTATCGGCCTTCATCAGACCATGGCGCTCTTTCTGTTCAATCCATGGGTTGGGGCGGAAGTCTGTACGATCCAACTCCGTCGCGTGCATGTGCATCACGAGCGGAATGCGATGATGCGCCGCTGCGCGGATGCCTGCGTCGTAGGTCATCCAGTCATGACAGTGGATCACATCGGCACGGACATCACGCGTCGTGCTGACACTCTGTCGTGTGTAGTGCTCAACGGCATCACCGAGGTTTGGTCCGTACAGATCCTCCACTGGATTCATACCATTCTCCGCTTGCATGCGCAGAATGTATTCATCATGTCCTTCGTACGGTTGAAGATTGCTGTGCACGTATCGAATCTCTACATCGTTCGATACAGACCCTGCAGTACGTACATCAAGGCCTTTTGTTTTTTCCGCCGTTGAAGACGGCAATACGAGCGTCACATGCGTACCGTGTTTCAGTAGCCCGCGCACCATGCCATGACACGCGACGCCCAGTCCTCCGGAATGGAGCGGGGGATATTCCCAGCCGAACATCAGCGAGTGCAAAGACATGAAGTGTGTTTTTTTGTGAAATCTTCTTATTATACCTGAAATACATATTTCTCGCTATTATAGAAGGCACGATGAACGTTTCAGTCGTTCACATCATTGCAAATTCAGTGCAGTTTTCGTGAGCCATTTCGTCATTTGAAGCAGCATTTTCTGCTCGTATTTTTACGTGCATTTTTGACATGTATTTTATATTCGTCAATACAAATTGTGATTCAAAGAAGGCCCTATTAGGGGCCTTCTCTCTCTATCTTTGCCAGACGCTATATCGCCCGTTTGCCGCTCACGAGATTGAGCACGAAGAGCAGAATCACTGCGCCGACGACCGACATGACAATATTGCCGATCAGTCCGTAACTTGTAACGCCGAGCGCGCCGAAGAGGTATCCGCCGATCAGCGCACCGACAATCCCGACCACGATATTGCCCACGAGACCGAAGCCGTGACCGCGGACAACTTCACCGGCAATCCAGCCGGCGATACCGCCGATGATGAGAAACCAGAGAACTTCCATACATGAGAAGGGAAAGAAATAGGGGCCGTCTATTTTGACGAATGAGGAAGCCGTTTATGACGATCTGCAAAAAAGCGCGCCTGACGGCGCGCTTGAATATGTTCGAATGAATGCATTATCGGCGCTTCTTTTTACCGCTAGCCGTCTTTTTGGACGTCTTCTTTTTTGGCTTATTCTTGCCATTTTTTGCGATTTTCTTCGCCGCACGCTTTGCCGTCTTTTTTGTTTTTTTCATTGTTTTCTTCTTCGACAACTTCGCCTTCACCTTCTTTGCTGCCTTCTTTGTCTTTGCCGCTTTCTTCTTTTTTGCGGGCTTTGCCTTCACCTTCTTCACTGCTTTCTTTTTCTTTGCAGGTGCTGCTTTCTTCGTCGTTTTCTTTTTTGGCTTCTTGGACGCGGACTTCGTCTTGGGCTGAACGACAATCCCCGCATCTCTTAACATCGAGACTTTGGTGATCTCAATCTGCGGCTTTGGTTCAGGCGTCGCTACCGGAGCACTAGTCACGACTGGCGCAGGATTAACCGGCTCAGACGGAGCGGAACTTGCAGGCTGTTCCGGCTGCGGCGACGGAGGCATGCTCGGACGCGGCTGGGGAGGGTTTTTGAACAGGCTGTTAAAGGCGCTGTTTTGGTTGGGAGTGATGTTGTCCATAGCTTCTAACTGTAGCAGGCAAGCGGCTGAATTCAAGTGCGATTGCGGTATTTTGTCGCTAAGACTAGCTGCTTATCGCAGGTCCAATATACAAAAGCAGACAATGATCTCGTCATCATTCCACGATGCCATATCATCATCTGCCATCTCCGGGAGTGGCTTCTGCGGCAGATCGGTCGGTGGCTGGGGTGGCTGCGGATCGGGAATCGGATCACGTGAATTTGGCATGATGGAGTGTGGGTAGTGCACCTCTGATGACGTTCAAAAACTTTCCATCTTTCGTATTTTTCTCTCTATAAATTTCATTAAAAAAACACGTGCCGGAGCGCCAGCTTTGCTGCCGCTGGAGGCACTCTTTGCCGGAGAGTGGGTTCGCGGGAGAGTACATGGAAGGTGCTCTTCCGCGCTACCAACAAAAAGGCCTCCCTCGGCTGAGTTTATCCTGAGCTCGTCGAAGGGCTCGGGATGACAAGTGGACCTAGAACATAAAACAAAAAGGCCACTTGCGTGGACCCTTTTGTGTTTGTTTTGTCGCCCTCCGCGGCTATCGACAGTATCGAAACACTGTTGAGCCGTCGTTACTTGGAGGTGGACGTGGGCGAGGTGTGCCCGGAAACTCTGCCTTACTCTGGTCTCTTGTTTCTCCTCGGGACCGGCCGAAGTCCCCGTACCGGTTGCCTGACAAGGCCGTAATGGCGCATGAGGAACACTGGGGAGAAAAGGGGATGCGCACGGAGGTCAACCTCTCGTCTCCGTACGATCATTGTAGAGCAGAGAGGAGGATGACCACGTAAGTAACAATCACGTACCTATGCCCAGAATGTGCAACAGGTGTTGGAGTTGTGTGGCCGGGAGGAACGAGTGCATACGCACATGATCATCCCTCTCTCTGTTTCTGACGTCCGGTGGAGTGAAAGAAAAGAAATTGTTTGTGTGGGTGTCTCTGTTTCCCTTGATTCCTGTGGGGCCTTTCGGCTGCACTCCAGAAATCATGTCATCGTACTCAGATAACCCCCTGTACGCAATGATCTGCACTGGTCTAACGATCAAAGTATGATATGAATATATTTTGTGTTCATGGAGTGCATGCAATTGGCAAAAGAGGCACATGTAAATGCCCCATTCTACTCAATGACAAACATCAAAATAATGACAAAATGCACTATTTTGTGTCTATCCGAAGATCAAATTCGTACCTTTATTCCGGCGGAGGCGGAGGGGCCACAGTCCCCGCGGTGACCATCGGCTCGGGTTCGGGGGGAAAGAGGTTTTTTTCCAGATCGCTCAAAGACATCTGTTTAATACGGTCAATAGGAGATGGTGTCGTGCTCCATGTGGAGATGGCGGATTGGATGCGTGCCTGATCGTTTCGGATGTCGTCGAGTTCGTAGCCATGATGTTGAGGATATCTTTTCAAAGCGTGTAGCAGTGCTTCCTTGAGCGTTTTGTGGCCGCCTTCCGTGACGGGCAAGCGCTCGATTTCATTTTCATGGCCGATTTCGAATGTCATGCGTAGCAGACCGTCTTCCAGAAAGCCGTGCGTCCCCATGTCACAGACGATATAGCCGTCTCCTCTCTTCTCGGCCCAGATGCAGGTGTAGTGCGACAACGTATATCCGTGGATATATAAACCGACCGGATTTTTACCCATACGGCTGAGCAGTGCGCAGCAGAGAGCTGTGATATCATCGCAGTCACCCAGCATACAATTGTTCTCAACGCGCATCAGCGTTTCGGATGGTGTCTGCCAATACTCTTTTTGGCTTTTTGCAGAACCCTTTCTGAGCGGCTGCTTTTCATCGTCGGTATCAATGGTGTAGTGGAAGAAGAGCCGGAGAAAGAGCCCGAGATTATGCGGAGTCTTGAGGTGTCCTGCGAGTCGGTCCATGTACATATCGGGTGTCAGCGACGGATCATTTTTCAGCTCGTCCGGGAACAGGTGGAGTCTTTTTCCTGTTACATCCGTCATGAGCAGATCGCGGCACCGTTCTTCCAAATCAATTCTACGCGCCTCGGCGGCGGTCAGGTTGGCATCCGCAGGGAGAAAATCGCCGATCGTGCCGCCGTCCGGAAGCGGTGCGACGTCCGCGAAGCGGTCCAGAATGTCGGTCACCCTTTCATGCAGTTCCGTCCTCCCGCGGACAGTGCGGCGGTCACGGCCATCCTCTTCATAGTCGTATGCAGCCACCAGTCTGTCCCACTCTTGCAGGAAGAGCCGCACGTTGTCGGTGTATCCCTTCGCTTCAAGTGCCGCTTGCAGGCGGGTGAATTCGACATTCAGAGTGTCCTCTCTTCGATGGAGGGCTTCCCATACATCCTTCCACACGTCTATCAGCATCCTTTCATATTTCTGCATCCGCTCGACTCGGCTGACTGTCGTCACTGCCGCTATCGGCTCCGTCTTTTCTGCGGCTGAAACAGAGGCAGCTGCTGCCGTCATGACAAGAAGCAGAGCCGAACGGAGTGCTTTCGTGGCACTCAAAAGAGCTGTCCGTACTTCCGGCTGTTCGTCGGTTTTGAGGATTTCTGCGGGCCCGATGCTAGGGGCATCGATACGCAATGGAATGCATCGTAGAACTGGCTCTCAGACAATTCAATATCATCTGACCGGTGTAGAATATGACCATGGCTACCGCCCAATCGACTGTCGACTTTCTGACCGATCAGATGGCCGGAGCAGGGAATATCCGTAGCCGAAAGATGTTCGGGGAATATGCGATCTACTGCGACGAAAAGGTGGTCGCACTCGTCTGTGACGATCAGTTATTCGTGAAACCTACCACGGCAGGAAAGGCGTTCATCGGCACCGTGGCCGAAGCGCCACCATATCCCGGCTCCAAAAACTATTACTGGATCGACGAGTCACAGTGGGAAGACCGCGAGTGGCTGACGGAGCTCATCAAACAGACAGCGGACGAGCTGCCTGCTCCGAAGAAAAAGAAATAGGCTTCTTCGTTAGGAAACAAACGCAAACAGGATTCCAGCCATCGCCCACATCGATACCAGCATGTAGCCGCTGTCGATCAGCAGAAGCTTCACCGGCTTGATGGTGTAGGCGTAGGTCTGTGCCATCACCATGAAGACGAAGGGGAACCAGAGAATCGTGGCGATCACCAGCGCGTATGCCCAGTGACTCATGTCGACGATCTCGAACGTCCGCCCCATTACGACCGATTGGACGAATGCCGTCGCAAGACTCGTGCCCATCGCAGGCCACATCGCCTTCTGGGCTTTTTCCTTACTGATTTTGTCCATGCCCGTCATTTTCGCCCATGGCTTGGAGAAGAGTCCGCCGTACCACATCATGCCGATGCCCATATAGGCGAGCATGCAGAGAACGAGAACGAACGGGTGCGTGACGATGAACAGGCCGAGTGCTTGAAGATGGATCATACGATGAGAAAAAAGCATCAGAATGGTATCAAATGTATCGTGTATTGGTATACTCGAATGTATCTTCCCCATTTTTCCTATGCGTTATGTCGATGGATTCGTGATCGTGGTTCCGACAAAAAACCTCAAGGCCTACAAGAAAATGGCTCAAGATGGTGCCAAATCGTGGATGAAGCACGGCGCACTGCAGTACATGGAATGCATCGGCGATGACATGAAATCGATTGAGGCCATGGGCGGTTTACCCTTCCCAAAAATGACCGGTGCGAAGAAGGGGGAGACGGTAATCTTTTCATTTATCATCTACAAGAATAAGAAGCATCGCGATGCGGTGAATAAGAAAGTGATGAAGGAAATGGAGAAAGAGTACGACGAGAATTTCAAGATGCCGTTCGATCCGAAGCACGTTGCGATGGGTGGCTTCGAGGTTATTGTCGATAGGTAAGAGGGTCCGCTGTCGCGACGGTATCTTGATGCTTGATCAGTTCGAATAGTGCCTCTCCCGGTGGAATTCGGAGCAGATGAAGATGTTCCTGTATTTTTTCTTCGGACCAATCCCACCACCGCAGTTTCAACAATTGTGCGATCGTTTCATCCGGAAAACGCTTGCGAATCAGTCGTGCGGGATTGCCTCCGACAATCGCATAGGGTTCAACATTTTTCGTCACCAACGCCATTGCACCGATGATTGCTCCGTCTCCGATCGTCACCCCCGGAAGAATAGTGGCCCCGCATCCGATCCAGACATCGTTACCAATCACGACATTTCGTTTCGTGGGGTAGTTTACCGGTCGGTCGTGATCGATACCCAAAAACCCGGCAGTGAGCGGGTACGTGGTAGTCGCTTCCATATTATGGTTTCCATCGACCAGAATGGTGACCTTTCGCGAAATCGAGCAGAATTTGCCGATCTTCAGTCGCCCCTTCTGCCAGGAAAGGATCTCGGGTTTGCCGTAGGTATAGGCGCCGATTTCATAGAGCGGGTCCTGTATGACGTCGCGGGTGTAGATCATGGGCATGATTCACATGGTACAGGAAAAGCAGGTTTTTTGTTTTCCACTGAACCTTAAACTCGTATCATATGCGTCATATGAACAAACTTCTCCTTCTGCCAATTTTTCTGGTTGCGGTCTCCTGCGCACCTGCTGCTCCATCTACGGACGAGCAGGCGATGCACAGTGAGGGTCACTCAGTGCACGATGGTGAATCGAGCACGGCAATGAGCCAGGACCGATTGAACAATTCCCCGCGGCATCAGGAATGGGTGGAGGTGAAGAACGGCGATAAAACTATTCACACCTGGGTGGTGTATCCAGAAGTCAGTGAGAAGAAGCCGGTGGTTATTCTGATTCACGAGAACAGGGGATTGAACGACTGGGCACGCAGCATGGCAGACCAAGTTGCCGAGGCTGGGTATATTGCCGTGGCGCCGGATCTACTTTCCGACTTCAGTGATGAGTTTAAGCGTACGAGTGACTTTGCCAGTGAGGATGCTGCGCGCGACGCTCTCGGTCAGCTTGATCTCACCCAGACAATGTCAGACCTCCAGGCTGTTGCAAATTGGGCCAAGACGATTCCTGCATCTGATGGCACATTGGTGTCCGCTGGCTTTTGCTGGGGCGGCGCCCGCTCGTTCCAGTTTGCGACCGTCAGCGATGACCTTGATGCGACGCTGGTCTTCTACGGCACCGGTCCGGAGCAGGCAGCTGATTACGCCAAGATCGATTCTCCGGTCTTCGGCTTTTATGGTGGTGCAGACGAACGCGTCAATGCGACAATTGATGCGTCGGATCAGTATATGACCGCTGCCAACAAGCGATTCGATTACGAGATCTACGACGGAGCCGGTCATGCATTCATGCGCAGTGGAGAAGATCCCAACGGTGAAGCTGCAAACGTTGCAGCACGCAACGCCGCCTGGGAACGGATGAAGGAGATTTTGGCGGGGCTGTAATTAGCGCGGCTCCGGAATGCGTGCAGGTGTGAAGTGGAGTCCTGCGTTGGTAAAATCCTGTTCCGTTGGGTTGCTGGGCAATGATGCCAGCCTCGATCGTGTTTCCGCGGAAATCGCATCCGACACGGGATCGGATACGGTTGGCAAACTGCGAAGCCATTGGACCAATGCCATGCGTTGGTTATCCGGCAGCGTTGCCAAGTGTTTGGTCCACGACACACCTTCCGGGGGTGCGGATAATCCTCGTGCCAGCGCTGCTGCTCTGTAGGCGTCCATACACTTATGCATGTGATTCTACATGCTCCTTGAAGTTATCGAGAATCGACTGCCAACCGGCTTGCTGCATCTCGACAGAGTTCTCCGTCTCGGCATCGAAGGTCTCGGTTATATGTGTGTGACCGTCATGCTCATCGAAGGTGATGCTGACCGTTCGGCCGTCATCCATCGTGTAATCAATCTGCCGGTGATCGATCACCTTCGTGTATGTACCGCCGAAGTCGAATCCAACACTGCCGTCTTTCGCTTCCATACGTGCGGTGAATTTACCGCCTTCGCGCAGGTCGTTGGTCGAACTCGGCGTGTGCCAGTCATCCGATGCAGCATTCCACTGCATGATGCAGTCGGGCTCGGTCCAGCACTCCCAGACAGTGACGATGGGGGCGTCGATGGTCGTTTCAACGGTGACTTTGGTCATGAGAGAAGGGGAATGAATCGATACGCTTCATCATATAGCCGTTACAGTGAGGCGTACATTAAATTGCGGTTTTTAGGGATTCTGATCGCCTCAAACCGGTTGCGATATACCCGCAAAACCGTACAATACGGCCTACCCGAGCGGGTATAGTACAATGGCTAGTACGTCAGCCTTCCAAGCTGAATATACGGGTTCGATCCCCGTTACCCGCTCCATACTGTAGAAACAACCTCCGAACGCAGACTTTTGCCAGTCCCGACCATGCTTTTTGCTGGTTCGAACATAGCGATTTCCTTTGCATATCTTTTTTTAACCTCCTTAAGTACAGAAGGTACAAATAGTGGATCGTAATTAAGGTTTCTCCCCTGTATTTTCCAGTTCGAACCGATGCCGCTTACAACAGCACGCTTTTGTTCGGGAGAGCCGCACGTAAGGATGTGCTGTGCATTGAGAATGAGATCGAGACTATCACTGATATTGGCATTGGATGTCTGGCGTTCTTTTCTGGCCGTTTCTAGGTCTTCCTGAGCCGACTTCTGTTCGACTCTCAACTGATTCAGTCTTCTCTTCATGAGAGCGCGTGTATCGGGATCTGATTCCTCTGCAATATTTTCTTCAATGGTCGTAATTTTCTTGGAAAGAACAGATAAATGCTGCTGTAGCTGTTCCTCTTTTATCGTTTCTTTAGTAGAAGCCCCCATTTGCTCAAGCTGTCGTATACCAAAGCGAATGATCTCCTCAGGGATCATATACGATTCAGCTTCTGCCATGATTTTCGTCACAAGAGCGTCAGCTGAAAGTGGCTTTTCGTTGCAGCGGATCGCACGTTTTCGGTGGGCGCAGCGGTAGTAATCAAAATCCTTTGTGATGTTCAGTGATTTAATGTGCTTTGTCTTCCGCTCAGCAGTTATACAAGCATCACAGCCGCCGCAACGGAAAAGCCCCTTGAGAGGAAAGTTGAGGATGCGGTCACGCGTCCCTTTGCCATCCTTGAGAAATGACTGCGCCTGTTCAAACTCGGTCTGAGTAATCATCGGCTGATGACTCCCAACATGTAGCTCTCCCCTCCAACGGAACAGGCCGCAGTAAAAAGGATTTTGAAAGAGCGCGTGAAAAGTGGAAAAGGCCAGAAGCTTTCCATTTCTGTAGATCGGGCAATGCTCCTGCATATGTCGGTACAGCTGCATGGTGGAACATTGTTCATCGAGTAGCTTTCTCCATAAAGATTGGATGATCGGAAAAAGAACAGGATCAGGAAGAATGCGCTTCTGACCTTTTAATGCCTCGACTTCATTACGATAACCCATCGGGGCTTTGCAGGGCATCCACCCTTTGTCTGTCTTGCTAGTCATGCCTCGCTTCACATCGGTACTGAGCTTGCGTACATAGTCCGTGGAGCGTCCTGTTTCAACGGAGAGCAGGATTGAGCTGTCATCGGGGTAATACGTGCGCTCAGGTGTAATGATCGCTTGGATGATGCTCTTCTGAAGCATCCACATGAGTTCGCCGGAATCTTTAGGGTTCCGGCTCAGGCGGTCAATGTTCCAACAAAGGATTACATGCGCTTCACCCCGCTTGATACGCTCGATCATGGACATGAATCCAATACGCCCAACGTCCTTTGCAGATTTCTGATCCTCGATTATATCCACGATCTCACATCCTCGATCTCTCCCTATACGATGCAGCGCATTTATCTGATCGGGAATTGACTGGATTTGCCGCGATTTATCCTCGGTAGATTTACGAGCGTAGAGGAAGCACCTCATAGGGGGATAAGGGTAGCTGAGGAACTAACATGAAAACAGCTCGATGAGTTCGAACCTGTTCCCAGTAGGGGTATGGCGTTTGATCAGCCGAATAAAGCAAAAGAACTTGGAGAGGATCAACGCCCATGCGAAATAATGTCTCGCTGCGAGTGATGAACTGCTTTATGTGCGGTATCCTCTCATGTTTCAATTTTGCAGCTGCCAATTCTTCAGGATGGAGCATCCGACCTGTTTTTTTGGCTATGGTGAGCCGTTCGATTTTACTGAAATCCAAACCTTTAAGCGGATGAAAATATGTCCCCTGTTCATTCATGCAGAGGGACGCGAAATACTGCTGAAGAACCTCCACTCCTAAAGAGTCACCGTTGATACGTGATTCCTCATAACGAATGACGATCTCTGGCGTAATGCCCATTTGCTTGATGGTTTTTGTGTGCAGCTCTGCCTCAATTCTGGTTACCGTTTCTTCATCTAGGTAATGTGAAAACAGCAAAAATTTCTCTTTCTTGTACGAATCGGCTTTCTTGTCATACACCCTGATTAAATACTTTTTGTTACCTTTTTTCATACCGAGATAGAACGATTCGATGTCGTCACCGTTGATGTACGGAATCTTCTTACGAAACTGCGTCTTATGCTTCTTCCACAGCTTCAATACAGGGACATTACAATCAAGAGCGATATCAACACGAGACAACGACAGGAACGGCAGATACTGTGATGTGAACTGCAACAAACACTCTGACAATTCTTCGAAGTAGAAATACGAACCATCGAATAGGAACGTATACGGGACATGGTCGGCAATACCCATCCCCATGTTTTTTACCAAACAGAACACTCTGTAATGACCATGATTGAAATTCAGAATGCGCTCAGACTTCGTTTCGTTGTATGTCACAGTAAATGAATGACCGAGGAATCCCACATTTAATTTCTGTGGTGAGTTTTCTGATAGACCTTCGAAAAGATACGCGAAAGAGTTACCACGGAAGGTTCCACTGAAGTTGTAGCGGATGCAGTCGAAGCCTAAGCGGAAAACTCGAATATCCATCATGAAAGGTGGTCACCGTGTTACTTCACGGTGACCTTGAAAGCATCCGCAGGCGTCGGGCGCGGCACCGCAGGTGCTCGCGCCCTGCCGCACAGCGGCAAGCAGGCCGAGGAATGCCGTCAGCTTCTTTGCCGCCTCTTCTGGAGGCAGCGAAACGCCATAGTGCTTCTCATAGAGAGCACCGAATTTCGAGATGGCCGAAGCTGGCGGCGTGGGAAGTAACACGCCGCTTTTTGTAGATCGGGCAGACTTTAGAAGCTCACGATTGCTGTTTTTGGTACTGGTTCAGCACCGATTTTGTGAAAGGCTCTGGGTTATAGTGCTTCTGAAAATAGACATATCCCTCCGACTGATCGACATATGCGTAACGATTGAGCCTATCGCCCTGTTGCAGCTTCAGGGTCTTGAGATAATCGCTCGGCTTGAATTTCTGATGTTCCGTAAGCGGTATGACATCGCGTAGCTGCTCGAAGGAAATGCATGTGCCAGCGAGTTTCCAGCACTCATCGAAGAACGCACGAACAGCACCCGTGGATTGTATTTTATGGATCTTTGTCTCTTTGCCGTTATCAATCTCAATGAGATTAATACAAAGACCGACTGGCCGAGCAATGAGGCGACGAGGAAATTTCTCCGAATCAACCGTCTGCTTTTGGAATAATTTTTCTCCGAACGTAAGGGCAATAACCATGCCACCGAATGTACGCAATTCATCGGGTGCGACGATGTGGATTTTTCCGTTCTTCACTTCGATCAAACCTCCGATCTGCAAGTAACCGATGGCAAAATCCCGATGCTCTTTGCTCTTTTCAATCGGGTATTCGGGAATGTCTGCATATAAGTACGGATCAAGAAACTGCTCCTGCTTGTACATCGAATAGACGTACAGATTCACCAGCAAGCCCATAACTGCTTGCTGCTGCGGTTCCGTAAGCGTGGCGTATTTGGTCAGCAGAATCGTGGCGTTGTCTCTGTTGAATGAAACACCCATCTCCAAGGGCATCTCAGGCACATGCTTCAATATCTCATTCGCCAACACATGTTTGATGGAATGCTCCATGGAATAGATGACTCTACTCCATTTCCCTGTTTAAGCAATTATTCGTTATGCCACCACATGAGAAAGCGTCCGTAACCGTAGGCGATGAAGCTGATGAGAATCATGATGCCGACGATGCTCATACCCGTGTTTGGCGTCATGATAGAACCGCCAGTATCCGAGAAGGTGAAGAACGCCAAGCAGATCGCAAGAAAGAAAATGACGTTGGAAATGACGATGATCAATTTGTCCTTCTTTCGATGAAGCTCAATAAGCATCGGCTCTGAAGGCCTTTCAATGACCCTTTCAATAACTTTTGGCCTTGGTGCTGAACCGACATCGGACTGTGTGAATTGTTTGTTTTTCATGCGTATATTATACACCCCGAAGTATCGGGGTGTAAAGCTGAATTGGCAAACGCGATACTCTGTGCGTGCCTTTAACAGCAGCACAGAAATTGGCAAAACGAATAAAAGAACTGCGAATTGAGCGTGGATGGACGCAGGAAGAGGCTGCCAAGAAATGTGGCATTAAATACAAGTATTACCAAGAACATGAAAGCAGCACTCCTAGAGACATGCGGTTGAGCACAATGGAAAGGGTCTCCAAAGCGTTTGGGGTATCCATATCGGAGCTTACGGATTTTTAGATTTTTCTCTGCAATCTAAAACGCCGACTCTTAGCTGTTCTCATGTCTTCGGTAATGTTTCCTCTAGCATTTTTTCCGCAAGTTTTTGCGCCCATCGTTGTACCCGTTCTTCTTGGCCATAGGGCTCATTGACGATGATGAGCGGCGGCACAAAGAGCATGCCATTATGCTCCCGTATATATCGCAATAGATGCTCCGTACAGCGTGTGCGGAAATAGTAGCGGTCATCGCCTAAGCTGATGCATGTCATAGGCTTCTTCATGAAATCCACTGTTGATGCTTTTTGGTGTACAAGATCGTGCATATACATATTCAACTGTCCTTCGATACCTCCCGTGTTCCATGTACCTGATCCGAGAATTACCACATCCCCGCGCAGCAGATCTTCTGCCGTTGCCTGTTCTGCACGTTGCCTCTCGAAAGAGAGTGTAGGCACATGTTCTTTCATGTACTGTTCCACCGTATCCACTACATACTCTGTGTGGCCACTGGTCGAGGCATAGATGATGTGAAGGGATGATAGATTGCTCATTGCACCAGGTTATTCTTTGATCGGATGATGGCCAGAGATCCGAGGATGTTTAACAGAAATACCGTCCACGCCATCATGGGGATGGTAATATAGCCGAAATGGAAGAAAGGCGTTGAGCGGCAAGATGTACCCGATGTGTCACAAGGAACATTAGGATCAATCTCTGTGGGAAAGAGTGCGGCAGATACCTGTTCGCCATAGTGCAAAGTCGCAATCAACAGCCCAATAATAGAAAGTACGAGAATATATGGGGCAATACCCTTATCTTTCTTCCATAATGCGAGTGCCAGCAGAACAACCTGCGGATACATGAAAATGCGCTGGAACCAACACAGTCTGCATGGCGTCCATCCTGCGACTTCGGAGAAATACAAACTCCCCACGGTAGCGATGGATGCAGTGATGAGCATGAGCGTCATGCCATGCTTTGATACCCACTGGAGAAGACTGCTAGAGGACAGGACAGACCTACGCATGAGCATCACGGCAAGCACCATAGCGATTGCCTGCCCAATGACAGTGAGGGCTGATAATGCGCTGACGATGGTTTGTGTATATTCCATAATGGCGAAAGGGTAAGTGGATGATAGTGGTTTTTACTTGGGCGGCTCTTGCTGGGAAAAATGCTCATAGGACACCATTGATTCGAGCGGACGCCTATCTTGATCTCCATGCGGTCTTACAGGACCCTTGGGGTAGCCTAAGGCAAGGCTGCCAAGAATTTTATGGTGGTCGGGAATGGAGAGCATTGTTCTTGTGGCCGCATCATCCAATGTCACCCAGCAACCGCCCAACTCAAGGCTGGTTGCAGCGATCCACATGTTTTGCATGGCGCATGCTGCACTAAGAATGTGCTGCTCATGCTCCGACAGCCACGCATCCACTTTCGCCTCTTTGGTTACGGTAACGACAATCACTACGTTCGCACGAGACAGGAATTGCCCATGACGTGCGTGTTCCATTAATTTCCCAATAGTCTCTGCGTTGCGTATCACCGTAAAATGCCATGGTTGCGAATTCAAGGGGCTTGGTGAGAATCTGCCTGCTTCCAGTATCTGATTAAGAATATCCTGCGGAACCTCCTGATCGGTCCAATTGCGGACAGCTCGCCGTGTGAGAATCGTGGTAAGTACGTCCATATGCTTGGATTATATTATTCCCTTGTAGCATTACCAGTTCCGAATAAGCTCCAGTATCCCGCTCCATAATCACTTCAGCATCTGTCGTATCCGTTCCTCACTCGGTTTCACAAACGGATTACACCGCAGAATCCGCCACACACTTAACGGCACCCCAACTATCACACCCCGCTTACTGATCACGTCTTTTGCATACGCTGAGCAGGTAGGGGAATGGCGGCAGTAGCCGTAGGGATGCAGGTGCTTTAGCGGTCCGTGGTCCGGCGACAGCGTGTGTTGATAGCCGGTGATTAACCACACAAGTACATTGCGGGGCAGATGGACAATGTGGCTTGCCATGAGCGAAGCCGAATGGTGCAAGAGATTGCGCATAGAAACATCCTCCGTAGACTGAGAGCAGTATACGCTTTCTATCCACCTTGTTTCTATGAGCTGGTCACCCGAAGACATCATGATGGGACTCTACATCGCCGTTGCGGTGATGCTCCTGATTGTCCTGTATCACGTCATCTTCATTGTTGTTGATGCGCGGAAGATCGCTCGCAGAATCGAGAGCCTGACGGAGGAAGTGGAAACCGTCGTCATGAAGCCACTGTCCATGGCCGATCAACTGCTGCAGTGGATGGTTGAGTTTGTGCAGGAGAAGACGGAGAAGCGGGATAAGAAATAAGGACACAAGGATGCAGTCTCCAAGGATACAAAGAAGAACCAATGCACAAAATTACAACATTGGATTTTGAATATTCTTTGGACGACTTGTTTTTTGTATCCTTGCGTCCTTATAAGACCGTCTGCTTATCGACAAACACCCGAATGAACAACCGCTTCAGTACTTCCACCGAGCTGCTGAACAGCTCACCCAGCAGAGCGTTGAGATGGTGGATGCGGGTGTAGAGTTGATTGAGCTTATATGCTCCTCCCGGCTGATTAATACGCGCGATGGTCTTTGCCTGTTTGCGGAGTGTTTTGATTTCCGCCTTGATGTGTTCTTCCAGTTGCTTCTGCATCAACTTCGGAGCGGGCAGATTGGCAATCGCTTGGTCCCGGACAGACATCGATTGACCGCTTTGACTGCCGGTAGTTTGCGGGGTTGCGCCCGCCGTGCCAGTACTCCACTGTTCCCCCGGACCGCCGCCCGAGCTCTCGCTGATGCGATTGATGTCTTCCAGAAAAGAGCCCAGCTGGTTACCGAGGTGGCTGTCTACTTTGACCGGTTGAGAGACGACAGCAGAAGGGGCTTCTGCAGGCTTAAGGCCGGTCTGCCGTTCCGGGGAGGAGGGGAGGGCCATTACTCTCCATTATCCCTTATTTTGGCCTAAAATTCAATCCTTCGTGGTATTTTTCATCTCTGTAAAAGCTCGCTTGGGGCAGGTATATACGTCTAGAATAGCTATATGGAAACTACTATTTTTCATCGTATTTTGAACGGCGAATTACCCGCCGATGTCGTCTACGAAGACGATGACGTTCTCGCGTTCAAGGACATCAATCCCAAAGCACCGACGCACATTCTGTTCGTTCCCAAGCGCTTCGTCGCATCAATCATTGATGTCACAGAAGATACTGCCGATATCCCGGGCATGCTGATTCTCAAAGCGAAAGAGTTCGCTGCAAACAACGATCTTGATGGCTACAAGCTGGTCTATCACGTCGGAAAAGCAGGAGGGCAGGAAGTGTTTTACCTGCATCTGCATTTGCTGAGTCAGAAGACGCTGGTGTAGCTGATAGCTGTTAGTTTTTAGCTTTTAGAAAACCATTGATTAGCCCTAAAAGCTATCAGCTAACAGCTATAAACTCATCAACACCTCCTCCGTCAGCAGATCATAATGCGTCACGCGCAGGTCTGCCTGTGACAGATCTTGTAATGCACTCATATCGGTTTCGATGGCGATGCACGTCATGCCTGCTGACTTTGCAGCGCGAATACCGTTGCTGGAATCTTCGAGCGCAATACACTCCGAAGGATTCACGCCAAGTTTTTCAGCTGCGAGCAGGTAGACATCGGGGTGCGGCTTGGTGCGATCGCCGACATCGTCTGCTGAGCAGATGACGGGGAAGTGGTGGAACAGGTTTTTCTCTTTCAGAACGCCGTGAATCCAGTCGCGTCCGCCCGAGGATGCGATGCCTTTTTTGAATCCCAGTGTCTCAACGCGCTCAATCAACTCGTGCAGTCCCGGCATGGTATGCAGATCTTTGATATAAAAATCATCGACGAGGGCATTCAGTCCTCGTTCGTATTCCTCGAATGGCATGGTTAGCCCATATTCTCTCACCAGTAAATCGTAGCCCGCACGGAATCCAAGCCCCATCATTTTTGCACCATCGGCAATGGTCCAGCCGGGGACAATCGACGGATAAAAGATACGGTCGCCTTTATCGCGCCACTGCCGTTCGCTATCCACAATCACGCCGTCGAAGTCGAAGATGAAAGCCTTCATGAAAGAAATTAAAGCAATCGAGGAAATCGAGGATAGCAGATTCCATCCTCGATTTCTTTGATTACCTTTGCCTTACGCAGTATATCCCGCCTCCTCAGCTTCAGCCTCGGTGGCAAAGTACACCCGCTTGTCGGCCTTGATTTTCTTGCCTGCCGCAGTATCGATTGCGTAGAACTTCTTGCCGTCCTTGGAGGCGACGAAGTTCATGCCTTCAGGAACCTCGACTGCCTCGTCGGCATCATCGGACTCTCCGGCTTCTTTTTTCTTTGCCTCTTCCTCCTCCTGTTCCTTCTTGATGCGTTCAAGTGTCTCTTTGTCGATCGGCTGGAGGGCCTTGATCGACAGACCGATGCGACGCTCGTCGATATCGATGTTGATCACCTGGGCCTCGATCTTCTGGCCGATGGTCAGCACTTCGGACGGATCGTTCACCTTGTGGTGTGCGATTTCGGACAGGTGGACCAGTCCGTTGATGTCTTTCTCCAGGCGGAGGAATGCGCCGTAGTCTGCAAAGCGGACGACGGTTCCGGAGACTTTCTTGCCCAGCGGATAGCGCTCGGCAACTTCTTCCCACGGATCCTGCGTCAGCTGCTTGATGGACAGGGACAGCTTGTCGCCGTCGACGCCGATCACTTTGACGGTGACGCGGTCGCCGAGCTCGGCGTATTCCGACGGATTCTTGACGTGACCCCATGCGATTTCCGAGATGTGTACCAGTCCTTCCAAGCCGTCGAAGGTGACGAACAAACCGAACTTCACCAAGCCCGAGACGACGCCTTCCTTCACGTCGCCGATCTTCAGTCCTTCGAGTGCCTTTGCGCGTTCCTCGGCCATCGCATCGCGCTCCGATACCACGATCTTGCCCGCCTCTTCATCCATTGTGACGATCTTCACCGTGAAGGTGTGACCGACGAACTTCGACAGACGCGTGATGATCTCGGTCGACTCGGCGTTGTTGACGCGCGGATAGTTGACCGGAGCCAGCTGGCTGACCGGGAGGAAGGCGCGGATACCGTCGATGTTGGCGATGAGTCCGCCCTTATTGGCTTCCTGAGCAGTGAACTTCATTGTCTTGTCGCCCTCGACCAGCTTGTGGAAGCGATCCCAGGCCTTCTTCTGGCTGGCCATGCGGAGGCTCAGCACAACGAGACCTTCGTCATTTTCGTCTTCCAGCACCAGAGCCGATACCTCGTCGCCGGGGTTGAGCTCCTTGAAGGTGTTGAAGGAATCGCGCAGCTCGCGTCCGGAAATGATGCCGGTAGCGACACCGCGGATATCGAGCAGAAGCTTATTTTTTCCTTTAAAGACGACGATGCCGTCAATCAATTCGCCCGGCTTGGAGCGGAAGATTTCTGGGGATTTCTTGATCAGCTCGTCCATCAAGGCATTCGAGCTCGCCTTTTTTCCTTTCTGTGCGGTTTTTGCAGACATACAAATATGTGGTGCAAGCGGGAGAAAATAAAAGTAGGGGGCGATAGCGTCCTTGCACGAGCAACGTCTATCGGGCGGGGAGTATGGCTAAGTGAAGAGGAATTGTCAAACCAGCTTTCAGCTTCTAGCTGTTAGCTTTTAGGCCTAAAACCCTCTTCTGACAGCTATAAGCTATCAGCTAATACCTCACAAAGTTGTCGTCTCCAGATCCATCTTTTCCGCCTCTTTGGGCAGTTTCTGCACCTGCGACGTTTTCGGGTTGAAGATTTTGTACAGCAGGTCAATCAGATCGCGGGTGTTTAACCGGCGGGTATGCAGCCCGATATTCGCGAGTCCGGTACTGACGAGGTCGATTCGTTCCTGGAGTTCACGCGCACCCTGTCCGAATTCACGGTACCGCTGTCCCGCTTTGGCCGACGTGTCGTCCGGATGCAGCCAGTCGAAGAACTGCTCGACGACGGTCTTCTTGCGGGCCGAATGGTCGACCGGAATGACGATGTAGAATCGCTTCTGCATGATGTCGGCGACTTCCAGCAGCTTCTGCATGAACCCGACGTATGCGAGAGTCTGGTTCTTCAGCAACGTATTGCTGTGCTTCTCTCCGATTGCGCGGATCGATTCCAGGTAGTCGTCGATGTTCGTGCGGCTGGAACGGATCACGATCTGAACGGGAAAGTTCAATGTGTTCACGAACGCGCCGTAGCCGGCGATGATGCCCTGCTGTTCGGTCTCACTCTTGAGGTTGAAGTTCATCGCCTCCACTTCCAGCACTGCGCGCAGTCCGCCGTTTTTCAGCAGCAGCGTGTCGTTGCGGATCTCCGCAACCGGGAGAAACCGCTGTGTGGCGGCCGCGGTGCCCTTCTTCCTGCCGCGGACGGTGTCCGGTGCTTTCTGCTTGTCTGCCATGGTTAGGAATGAGGAGAGAGATCGCGGAACAGCGAGACGGTGCCGCTTGTCTGCATCGGCGTTGCGGTCACACGTGATTTGTTGACGGGGAGCTGTACGACGGAAACGGGTTCCGCCGCCGGGAGTTCTTCATCGATGTCTTCATCCATAGGAGAGAGCGGCTCCGGTGTGTCGACGGCATGCGCGCGCGGCGCACGATCGAGGATGGAGCTCAACTCATCAATTTGCGACGGTTCTTTTGCTGGCATACCGGTCGCATGTTTGAGGTCTTTCGTCTCGGGGCTGTTGATGCGGATATTAATGACGATTCCTCTGCGCGGTGACCATGTCCGGACCGTCGGCTTGTTCAGCTTTTCCACGGTCAGCAGCAACAGTTTGAACATGCTGATGTCGTTGATGCGGACGAACGCGAATATTGCGGCAAGTGCGGTGGGGGACCACACGAGAATGGTCAGCGGCAGCGCGAGTGCACCGTACGCCTGGGTCAGCATGCCGTAGAGCACGTAACTGAAACCGCCGCCGATTCCGACAATCAGCACCTGTTTGAGCGTCAGAGGGCCGACTATGCGGTCCTCAATGTAGACGTTCTGCGGAATTTTGATGGGTTCGATCGGCATGTGTGTGTTTATTCAGGAATCTCTTTAGTATAGCAGAAAGAGGCCAAAAACGCCATATGCAGGCAACCGAAGAAACGGAAGAATCCGACGATTTGAGGGTATTTCCTCGGTTTCGTCGGATTCTTCGGAATCCTCTTTTTACGCCACCTCCGCCTCTTCGTTTTCCTCAATTGGCACGGTTTTACCGGGTTTGCCGTGCATCAGGTCCAGCTTGTCGCCCTTTTTGATCACTTTGATGGTATCCCCTGGGTGGAAGACGCCCTTCAGAATGTGTTCGGCGATTTCATCTTCAATGCGCTCCTGAATGACGCGACGGACCGGACGAGCTCCGTACTCGGGGTCAAAGCCGACTTCGGCCAGCAGGTTGATTGCCTTCGGTTCCACCTCGATCTCGTATCCCTGCTCTCGCAGACGGACTTTCAGATGATCGAGATGATGACGGACGATCTTGCGGATGTGCTGCTGGTTGAGGGCGTTGAAGACGATGATGTGATCGATGCGGTTGAGGAACTCCGGACGCATGTTGTCCTTCAGTTCAGCAATCACTTCCTGACGCTTCGCCTCGTATTCGCTTTCCTCTTTGGAGGCTTCGTCTTCCAACTTAAATCCGATTTTCGCCGCCTGCTTCGTCAGCTTGTCGGCGCCGATGTTGCTGGTCATCACGATAATCGTGTTGCGGAAGTCGACGGTCTTTCCCTGTCCGTCCGTCAGCGTTCCGTCTTCCAGAATCTGCAGGAGCAGGTTGAAGAATTCGGGGTGCGCCTTCTCGACCTCGTCGAAGAGAACCACGGAGTACGGCTTGCGGCGGACCTGTTCCGTCAGCTGGCCGCCCTCCTCGTATCCTACATATCCGGCCGTCGTACCCGTAAGACGGGAGACGTTGTGACGCTCCATGAATTCCGACATGTCGATTTTGATCAGCGCGTCCTCGCGGTGGAACACTTCGCGTGCCAGTGTGCGGACGAGCTCCGTCTTACCCACACCGGTCGGACCCAGGAAGAGGAATGATCCGATGGGGCGCTTCACGTCGCCGATGCCGACGCGGGAGCGACGGATGGCGCGGGCGACTTTGTAAATCGCTTCGTCTTGTCCAATCACGCTTTGGCGGAGGATTGTCTCCAGCGTTGCCAGGCGTTTTGCTTCAGGCTTGAGGAGCTTGGTTACCGGCACGCCCGTCATGCGGGCGATGACGTTGGCGATGTCATCCGGCGTAATGGACACCGGCGTGCGCTTGTCTCCGTCGGCAGATTCCATCAGCTCTTCGCGGCGCTCTTTCAGCTCCTGCTGCTCCTGTTTCAACTTGAGCGCCAGGTGATACTTCTGGTCTTTGACTGCTTCCTGCTGCTTGGCCGACAACTTCTGCAGCTTGTCTTCGATCTCCTGCAGTTCCGGGCTCAGGCGTGCATGCTGCAGACTCTTGCCTGCGGCAGCTTCGTCGAGCACGTCGATCGCTTTGTCCGGCAGATATCGCTCGGTCAGATAGCGGTCGCTCATCTGGACCGATGCCTCTAGTGCATCGTCACCGATGGTGACGTGGTGGAACTGCTCGAATGACTGCTTGAGTCCGCGGAGAATCGATACTGCGTCTTCCTTGGAGGGCTCGTCGACCTGCACCGGCTGGAAACGTCGTTCAAGAGCACGGTCCTTTTCGACCGTGCGGTATTCTTCGAGCGTCGTCGCACCGACAACCTGGAGTGTTGCGCGGCTGAGGGCCGGCTTCAAGATGTTTGCGGCATCCAGTGATCCTTCCGCCGAGCCCGCGCCGACCACCGTATGGATCTCATCGATGAACAGGATGATCTGGCGGTCGCTCTGTGCTGCCTCGCGAATGATGTCCTCGAACCGCTGCTCGAATTCACCGCGGTACTTGGTTCCAGCGACGACCGATCCGAGGTTGAGCACCAGCACGCGCTTTCCTTTGAGGGCATCGGGAACCTGTCCCGTTGCAATGCGCTGGGCGAGCCCCTCGACGATCGCAGTTTTACCGACACCGGGCTCACCGATGAGCACGGGGTTGTTCTTCGTCTTGCGATTCAGAATATGGATCATGCGCTCAATCTCGTTGTCGCGTCCGATGATCGGATCGATTTTGCCTTCCTTGGCTTTGGCGACCAGATCGTCGGTGAAGTAGTCGAGAGCGGGAGTTTTACTGTTGCCGTCGGCGCGCTTACGCTTAAGGCCTTCCGGTTCACTGGCGTTGCCGCCCTGCTGCATGCCTGCGATGGTTCCTTGTAGACCCTGGAAGAACGCTTCCAGCGACTGCTCGACGTTGCGATTTTGCTGACGGAACTGACTGATCTGTCCGAACATTTCCTCGATGTGCGTTTTCAGGTCTTCCGGTTCCACCTGCATGCTTTCCAGCAGCAGTGTCGCCGCATTCTTGCCGTTGCCGACCAGCGCGTACAGAAGATGTTCCGTACCGACGTTGGTGTGGCGGAATTTATGCGCCGTGACAACGGCCTGCTCAATCACCGTGTGAAGGAAGGTCGAGAGTCCGTGCTTCACGTGCTTGCCTTCGATGTTCCCGCTCTTGCTCGCCTTCAGCAGAATGCGCACGTTTTCGAGCGTGACACCCGCGCCGGTGAAGATGGAGAACGCCAGTGATTTGGGAATGCTGAGTAGCCCGAGCAGCAGGTGCTCTGTTCCGATGTACGGGCTCTGCATTGCCTTTGCTTCCTGCTCGGCGATCTGCAGAGCAAGCTTGGCGTTGGGGGTAAAACGGTCGAACGGGTGCATACCTGAGAGGTAGAAGGGGATGAATTGTCACTCAAACTGAGTGAGTGCTAAACCATGACTGGTTCTGGAAACTATATCACGTATCGGGACGTCCCGGGAAGTATGCGGCAAGAAAAAACGTGGTGAAATTGGCAGGAGTACAAAAAACTGTACATCGCGTGCCGTCCAGCGATGAGAGAAAGGAGCAGAGGGATGAGACAAACGCTTATGACACCTTTTTGACGATGCGGAGGTCGTCCAGGAAAATCGCGATGATTGTCGTCATCGGAACGGCAAGCAACACGCCGAGAATCGGATGGACGATGCTGGGGAAGCTGAGTCCCATGAGCATTGCGCAGAGTACCGCGATGGGTGACAGGCCGACCGCGCGCTTCATGATGAGGGGGACGAGCAAGTTGTTCTCGCAGAGCTGTATCACGTAGTAGATGCCGGCGACGATCAATGCCCAGATGAAGCCTCCGTCGGTAAAGCCGATCAGAATGGCGGGGATCGCCGCGATGAAGGGCCCGATGTAGGGAATAAATTCGGTGAAGCCCGCCAGAATCGCCAGCGTCGCCGCGTACGGTACGCGCAGAATGGTCAGTGCAACAAAGACAAGGCTGCCGACGGCAAGGCCGAGTAGCAACTGACCGCGCGCCCACTGGCCGATTTTCAGGTGGATCGCCTCGGTCTTCACGTCGATCAACGCGCGGTACTTGGCAGTGAAGAAACTGCGGACCCAGAGGCGAATGCCCTCCTTTTCCATTTGAATGAAGAAGGCGAACACCAGCACCAGTACGAACTTCACGAAAAACTCGCCCACCGATCCTGCGATGCGCGTCAGGGCGACAACCGATCCCTGTGCGACGGAGGACATGTTCTGGCCGACGATCTGCAGCGCGTCCGTGAACTTTGTGATCGACATGCTTTCCAGTGTCGAACGCACGAATTCGGTCAGACGCAGGTTTACGTCATCGGTTAACAACGGCAGACGGATCCGCGGATCTTGCAGGAACGCGTTGATGCTGTCGTTGACCAGGAACACGATCTGCTGGATTTGGGCGGCAACGACGGGAATAAGGGAAATCAGAAGGAATGCGAGAATGAACAGCGCGGCCAGATAGAGAAGGAGAATCGCGATGCCACGCGGAAAGCCCATGCGCTCCAACCAGCGGACGCCGGGGTCGGTCACCGCTGCCAGGAAGAAGCCGAGTAGCAGCAGGATGATCGTATCGCGCAGAATGACCGTGACAGCTGCCGCTGCGCAGACCAACATCACGATGACCGTCGCATGGGCAATATTCATCAGCGAGAAGCGCACGTTCAGTTCCGGCTCAGCTGTTGCCGGTGCGGTTTCGGTCAGCTGTGCCGAGCTCTGCTGCTTGCGCAGTTCAGCCGCTTTCTGCAGCAGATTCTGCGCTTTCTTGCCGATGATGCGCAGCGAGGTGAAGTTATCGGCCGGCTTTTTCTTCTTGGGAGTGGGCATGGGGTTACGGAGTGATAACGGAAACAGCGAGATCAAGAATCAAGTAGGAACAGACGGCTACCACCAGACCGATGATCGACCAGGTCAGGCGGTCTTTGCCTTCGGACTTTTCACCCGTCCATGATCCCATGGCGATCTGATACCCGGCATAGATCACGTTCAGAAGAAAGAAGGCACTGATCAGGCTGAAAACGAGGGTAATCAAATGACCGACAAATATCGGGACGCAGGCGGCCGTGAGTTTTCCCGTAACGAAATCGCAGCCCGGCAGATTGGTAATAACCGCAGGGTTCTGCGCGGCTGCCGATCCGGGGGCGAACAGAGACAATGCCAAGAATGAGTACCGGAGAACCATCATCCGTATTCTGGCAGGAGATGTATGGTTTTGCGCTCGCGTAAGCGTATAATTGTTATATTGTTCCATTGTTCCACTGCGAAGCAGTTGCAGTTTGGTAAACAATTTAGCAATTTAGCAATTTCGGTATGGCTTTTTCTTGGACCACAACGCCGCGCCCCATCATCGCGCTCGCCCCCATGGCGGGCGTAACCGATGCGTCTTATCGCCAGCTGATCAAGCGTGTGGAGCCGCGGACTATCGTCTACACCGAATTTTTGAGTACCGATGCCCTCGCATTCAAAGGAAAGAAGACAATGCAGATGATGGCGTTTGACGCGAGTGTCGAGCGACCGTTCATCGTGCAGGTGTTCGGACATGATCCGGAACATTTTCTGGAGGCTGCCAAAATCATCGAACAGTGCGGAGTCGACGGGATCGATATCAACATGGGCTGTCCCGCTGCAAAGGTGGTTTCCAGCTGTCATGGGGCTGCACTCATTCGCAAACCGGAGCTTGCCGCGGAGCTTGTTTACGCGACAAAAAAAGCAGTGCAGATTCCCGTCAGCGTGAAGACGCGTCTTGGCTGGGAAACATCGGATACGCTGATTCCTTTTTGTCAGGCACTGGAAGCTGCGGGGGCAGAAGCATTCGCGATCCATGGCCGAACCTATCACGAGAAATTCACCGGCAAAGCGAACTGGGAACCGATCTACGAATTGAAGAAACATGTGAAGGTCCCGGTGATTGGCAATGGTGATATCGGCTGTGCGCAGGACGCGCTCGATAAAATCGGGAATCTGGACGGGGTGATGGTCGGTCGCGGCACCTTTGGTAACCCGTGGGTGATGAAAGATGTGGCGGACGCATTGGCCGCTAGCCACCAGCCGCTAGCCACTAGCCATGAAACAAATCTAGAAGCCAGAAGCCAGAAGCCAGAGGCTCCTTCGATCTATGTTCCGACTGTGCACAAACTGACCTTTGAGGAAAAAATCCCTTTCATCCTCGAGCATTGCGAATTGGCCGTTCGTACTAAAGGAGAGAAGAGGGGAATGCTGGAAATGCGACGGCACTTAGCAAGCTACGTCAAAGGGTTTGATGGCGCATCGGAGTTGCGGCAGAAGCTTGTGAGAGTGGAGACGATTACTGAGGTTGCGGAGATTCTGCAGGCTGCTTAAACGCGTCCGATTTTTCAAGGACCCGTCTGTATACTGTGCGGAAATACGATTGTAATGCACCTCGGAGAAACGGCATGCGAAAGCACTCGGGATAATTTTCCGGCATGGGAACTCTTGCGAGGGGATTATGCTCAGCTATGGAATCATGGAGCGTGTGCACATCTCTGTCAGTCAATCCATCCATCGACGTATATCGATCAACCATCGCTTCAAATTGCGGAGAAGTGTTCATAGCATCATTCACACTACCCTTCCTTTGTGATCTGTCAATTATACTAGGCATTTCGCGCTGAAACGCCTATTTAGTTCAAATGAAGCACTCCTCTGATAGGAATATCGAATGTCTTCGCGAGTCCGACCAATGCCTTGCATCGGGCATTTGTATTACACGCAACAGCGCTGATAATTGCATCGTGGATCGGCAAAAAATCGGGATGGCGCACTATTTCGTCCTCTAGTTCATCAAGATCCGGCCAGGTGGATGCTGGAATGTTTTGTACCATAGTCGATCACGCTACTCTTGCATGCCGAGACGTCAACAAAAAACGGGCCCGAAGGCCCGTTCGTATAGTGATATCTGTAGGATTATCGAACGACTTTCACGCCCGGTCCCATGGTCGGGGCGACGAAGATCGAGTTGATGTAAATGCCTTTGATGCCCGTCGGCTTGGCCTCGTCGATGCCCGCAAGCAGAGCGTTGAGGTTCTCCTCCAGCTTCTTGCCGCCGAAGGAGATCTTTCCGAACGGAACGTGGATGATGCCGAACTTGTCCATTTTACATTCGACACGGCCCTTCATCAGTTCGCCGATGGTCTTCGCGACGTTTTCCGTCACGGTACCAGCCTTGGGGTTTGGCATCAGTCCTTTCTGTCCGAGCGTCTTTGCGATTTTACCGAGGTTCTTCATCATGGCGGGAACGGCAACTGCAATGTCGAAATCGATGTTGCCTTCTTCAATCGACTTCACGAGGTCGTCGTTACCGGCAATCACGGCGCCTGCCTTCTTCGCATCAGCGACCATGTCGTCTGGGACGAAGGCTGCGATGCGGACGGTCTTACCCGTGCCGTGCGGCAAGTTTACGGTTGTACGGACCAGCTGGTCTGCCTGCGTCGTGTCGGCATTGATGCGGATGTGCGCCTCGGCCGTTGCGTCGAACGTTGACGTGCTCAGCTGAGGAAGAAGCTCGCATGCTTCGCTTGCTGAATACTCGCTCTTCTGAACGAGGGCCATTTTCTGGCGGTACTTTTTACCGCGGTTTGCGGGTCCTGCTGTCTTCTTGCTTGCGCGAGACATGATAGGTGGGGGTATGTGGTTCAAGCGCCCTGACCCTTCGGCTACGCTCAGGGTGACAATAAGGGCTCCCACAAGTAAAGTACGGGGATTTTGCCTTACGTAAACCGCTTCTGCAAGCGTAAAAAACTGCTTTTAGCCCTTCTTTCCGATAGCTTTGGCCTTTGTTGGCTTCTTTGCGACCATTACCGGTCGTGGGGCTGGAACAGGACGAACAGGGGTGGCCGGCGGGTCGCGGTGCAGTGTGAAGATGCAGAGAACCAGACCGTACAGCAGCATCGTCAGGTGCATCACACGCCATTCATGGGCATTCTGCATATCCATCATGTAGCGCAGTGCCAACGACAGACCGGTGAAGAGGATGATCAACAAACCTGTCAGTTTCCAGATGTGGAAGAAAATCGCGTCGGCAACGGCGCGAGTCGCACGGTCGATGGCACGCAGGGATGTGTCGTGAATCAGGTAGGTGAGTCCGCCGATACAGAAGACCAGCAACAATCCGAGGTACGTCATCTGATCGAGCGGCTGCGGAGCAAATACCGCGTAGATAGCGGGGAGCGCGCCGGCGGTCATCAATAAAATGCCGAGTGTTTGTGCGAGGTGGCAGTAAATGACGCGGACCTGCAGATGCGGTCGGGCATTATCGCGTGCCGTGGCGATGAAGAGCAGGGCGATACCGACAAGAACAAGAACGGGCATTGTCCAACCGTAGACAAGACCGACTGTCTGGAACATGGAGCTGAGAGACACGGGTGAGTTCATGGGCAATGTGAAAAAGGTAGGACAAGCCTACGGAAAACTTGATTCGTTTGCACGATAAAGGGATTGCTCGCACTCGCTCTTCATTCTCCATTCTTAGTTTTACTCAACCGTCACACCCATGCTGCGTGCCGTGCCAGCGAGCGAGTTCATCGCTGCTTCGATGCTTGCGGCGTTGAGGTCGGGCATCTTGATCTCGGCGATCTCCTTGAGCTGAGCCTTGGTGATCTTGCCGACCTTCTTCTTGTTCGGCTCACCGGAACCACCCTGAATTTTAGCGGCGGTCTTGATGAGTTCAGATGCTGGCGGCTGCTTGGTCACGAAGTCGAAGCTGCGATCCTCGTACACGGTAATCTGGACCGGGATCAGCTGCCCCATCTTGTCCTTCGTTGCCGCATTGAACTGCGTGCAGAACCCCTGGATATCAACTCCAGCTTGTCCGAGCGCAGGTCCGAGCGGTGGTGCAGGGTTTGCCTGCCCGCCCCGTGCAACGACTTTGATGACTTTCTTGACCTTTTTCGCCATAGTGCCGCGTAGGGTAGGGACGAAGCGTGTGGATGTAAAGAGAAAACGGGCGAACGATTGTTAAATTGCTAAATTGCTAACAATATAACAATATAACAATTATTTTGTGGTCAGCTCATTAATCAGCGTGTTCATGATTTCTTCGGATCCTGATGCGATATGAAATTCTAATAGTCGCTCGCGGACACGGACAAAGACCAGGTGCTCTTCGCTGAGGGCAGGATCTTTAAAGCTCAGCATGTTGCGCACGGGCTTTCCCGGCTCCTGTTCCGTGATATCTTTCAGATCGGTCAGATCTGCGGAGAACGAGCCCAGAAGACCGTCTTTGAGGCTGAGGAAGTGGGTTTTTACATCCGGTGAGTCGATCCACGCGATCGCTCCTGCGCGGTCGCCATCCTTGAGAACGGCAATTGCTTCGGTGTCATCGGCAATCTGGCTCAAAAAGGTCGCCTCGTTGGTATTCGTTGCTTCCAACTCCATAGCGTTGACCATTTGGCGAATATCCGCCGCCTGTGCCTTAGCGACACCGGTTACGTCGGTGTTGCCGCCGATCGAACCCAAAAAACTCCCCTCTGTGGCCAGATAATCGGCTGTTGCGAGGCCGCCGAGGACAAGAACCAGGGCTGCTGCCGTCAGGCCTTTCGTGCGGGAGGAAAGCGTCATAGCGGGGTATATGGTAGACGTAAGAGGCGATAAGGCAAATGGATGTATATTAAATACTATAATACTAAATTAGTCAATATATCCTCGCCCTCAGAAAGGGGTCTGCTACACTCCTATCCATGGCGATTGAGCGGACACTGCGTACACCTCCGGTTACCAGCCCAGAAGTGCTTCCGGCGGAGGCGGAAGCACTGGAAGTGACGCTGCGTCCGCGGGTACTTGCGGAGTATATCGGTCAGCGGAAAATCAAAGAGCATCTGCTGGTGCACATCGGTGCTGCACGCAAGCGCACCGAGCCGCTTGGACATACGCTGCTCTACGGTCCTCCGGGCCTCGGAAAGACGACACTCGCACATATCATTGCACACGAGATGGGATCGCAGATGCGCGTGACCAGCGGACCGGCGATCGAAAAGCCTGGTGACCTCGCATCGCTTCTCACAAATTTGGGAGAAGGGGATGTCCTCTTTATTGATGAGATCCACCGCCTGCGTCCGGCGATTGAAGAAGTGCTCTACGGTGCGATGGAAGATTTCCTGCTCGATATTATGATCGGCAAAGGGCCGACTGCACGCTCGGTTCGTCTCAACTTGAAGCCGTTCACGCTGGTTGCCGCAACCACAAAAGCAGGATCGGTCAGCGCTCCGCTGCGTGACCGCTTCATGCATCAGTTCAAGTTGTCTTTCTATGAACCGCAGGAGATGTGCGACATCGTGCATCGTTCCGGCGACATCCTCGGTGTCCCGCTCGATGAAGATGCAGCATCGCTGATTGCCGGAGCCAGCCGCGCCACGCCGCGCATCGGCAATCGCTTGGTCCGCGCGGTCCGTGATTTTGCACAGATGCGCAACGAAGAGAGGGTTGATCACGCCTGTGTGAAGCGCACGCTGGACTCACTTGATATCGATCATGAAGGGCTCGATACAACTGATCGTTCATTGCTTCAAACCGTCGTCGATACCTTCGGCGGCGGACCGGTGGGGCTCTCGACCCTCGCAGCTATTTTGGCCGAAGAGGAAGAGACGATCGAAGATTTGTACGAGCCGTTCCTGCTCCAGCAGGGCTACCTCCAGCGCACGCCGAAAGGCCGCATGGCGACCAAGAAGACGTACGAGAAGTTGGGGCGAGTGCTACCGCAAGAACTGCAGAATCAGCTGCCACTCCTTTGAAGCTTGTTAGCTAGTTAGGCGATTAGCTGGTTAGCTTTTATGCGGAATATTTTTTTAAATGTACTACATGATTTTTAGCAGTTTGAGCTCTACCACATACAAAAAAATCCTTGTAGAAGCTAACGAGCCAACTAGCTAACCAGCTACTTCCTACAAAATCTCCCTCGCTAGCGGCACCGCATAGCGAACAGGTGAGCGCTTTTGAACGACTGTTTGGCGCAGTAAGCGGCGGGATACACGATGAACGTACACCAGTCGACCTTTGGCAAAGGCAGCCGGAGCCCCGACGGAGCTAATAGATGTCTTGCGCAGAAAACTATCGCTTGGACCCGATGCCGATGCTGCCACCGGTGCGGCCAGGGAGAGGATCGTAACCAGGCCGGCAAGGGTGCGTCTGATGTGCATGTCTTCTTCTCAACACAAAGAGTACACGAAGCAATTTTGTGTACAAGACACCTAGACCCCGTTCATTCGTTCTGTCTAGCTCAAAAACAGCCTTCCGCATCACGAAGCCATCAACTGGTCTATTTTTGTATGCAATTGTTGTTCGAACTCGGATCGACGGAACTTTGATGCCTGCTTTTGGCAGTTCTGTTCTGAGTATTTTTTGTGATCAAAATCCTGCAGAGTTTTCATCAATGAATCGACGGTTTGATCATCGAAGAAGGTTCCGGTCTCGTTATCAATGATGGTCTCAAGTGCGCCGCCACCGCGGTACGCGATGACCGGTGTGCCACACGCCATCGACTCAACAGGGACGAGGCCGAAGTCTTCCAGTCCAGGGAAGATGGTTGCCTGAGCGCCTGCATAGAGTGCGCGCAGTTCGTCCGTCGATCGGTATCCGAGAAACTCAATTGTTGGTCCGGCCATCCGTTGCAGTCGTCCGCGATCAGATCCGTCACCGACAATCTTCAGAGGAAGAGTGAGTTTGTTGCACGCCTCGATCACAAGATCGATCTGTTTGTAGCGGGCGAGAGTGGAGACGATCAGAAAGTACGGAGCCTCTAGTCTCTGGCCTCTAGCCTCTGGCTGTATGTTGTTACTCGTGGCTCGTGGCTCGTGGCTCGTGGCTACAAAAAACGAATTATCAATTGGTGGATAGACGACATCACTCCTACGTTCCCAGTACAGTTCGATGCGGCGTTGGACTTCCTTCGATGCAGCCAGAATCATGTCTGCGCGTTGTGCGGCTTCGGTGTCCCAGACGCGGAGTGTGTGAAATGTCTGACTGAGATACCACCGTGCGAGTGGATTCGCTCTCTTTTGCACCGCATGTGTCTGGTCCCACAGGTAGCGAGCAGGGGAGTGAACGTAGCTGAGGTGTTTCGGCTTGCTGTTGGTGATAATGCCGTGGGCAAATGCCGAGCTGGAGCTGATCACCAGATCAAACTCGCTGAAATCCCACGACTCGACCGCTCGCGGAAACTTGTTCAGGTACAGATGATGGTTATGACCGAGGAAGGAGGAGCTAGGACCTAGCGTTGCTGTTCGTACGCGTTCGCTGGGAAACCAATCGCCCAACTTCTTTTTGTCGTAGAGCAGCGTGTAAATCGGCGCATCCGGGAACATATCGGCCAGAATGCGCAGGACGTTTTCGGCTCCGCCTTTCATCGTCAAAAGCTCATGAACTAACGCTACCTTCATGGCTATAGTGTGCCTTGTTTCTTTGGTCTACGGGAGGGATACTTCCAGCGGTCCTACTCCCAATGAGGAGTGTGGATGGGGGGATTAGATACCCTCCCACTCGATGCTGCATGGGGCTGAGCGTTTGACGCTCAAAAAGCCTCCAAGACTGTGCTATGGATGCATGCGTCTTGTGTCCTGGCTACGCGCCAGGAACATCGAGAAAATCGGCTGTAGGGATTCCCCGATTATCAGCCGATAGCTCCAGAAGGCAGGCAGCAGCCTCTGGAGTTATTTTTTGATGAGTGATTCTTTTTTCTCTTTTTCCCACGTCTTCACCTCTGCCTCTCTTTTGCGCGCATCCGAAAGCGTCTCGAATTCCTCGGTATAGATAATCGACACCGGTCGTTTGCTGCGGGTGTATTTAGCGCCGGTACCATCGTTATGTTTGGCTTCGCGCTCCGCTACGTTGATGCAGGTTCCTGCATAGAGCGAACCGTCGCTACACCGTGCTAAATAGAAGAAATGCGCCATCAACAATCAGTATAGCAGTGCGTGTCATAGTCTGGCTTTTCGTTCGTCGTATATTGTACCTTCTCCTCTTTGGTATGTACCCATTTAGCACCCGCATTGTCGGCACTGTGATTGCACTCTCGACCTTTTCGGTTACCGGGCTTATATATGCCCAGAGCAATGTTTCCTCGCCGTATACCGAGTGTGTCGCACCTCATGTTCGTCAGTATGAACAGTCGCTGCTCGACGTGAATCGCTCGTATGCCGATCAGCAGTTATCGTTCATGGAGCAGCGGGGGCAGGGGAGAATCAATGCGTGGACCATTCCGGAGCGATCACAGCGCAGTCGTGCCATCCGCGATGTAGAGAGGGCTTATCGTGATGCGATGCGTAACTTAAACCGCTGGCTGCGCGATCAGGAACGAGCCATTCGCAACACGTTCCGCGATGCCGAGGACGCGTGTGATGATCAGTTCGATAACGATGTTGATGAAGGTGAAAGCTTCAGCAGCCAGTCCTTCTCCTCGTTCCGCTTCTCGTCCGCATCGTCATTCCAGTTCTCTTCGTTCGGATTTTCATCGTCCCGATCGAGTTCCTGGAGTACAGGCGCAATGTGCGGCAATGGACGGTGTGAACCCGGTGAAGGGTACGTGTGTCCACCGTGCGGGACGTATGGATGTGTGAATTCCTGTTACATCGGCAGTTGTCCGCAGGATTGCGGCATCACCAATCCGTACAGCAGCTCGTTGCGCTCATCATCGCGCATAAGCTCCAGCAGAACATCGAGTTCGCGCAGCAGCAGCAGTTCATCGTGGGTGTTCTACCCCCATGAAGCATCCGGTCAGCAGACTAATACGAATAGCTGCGCATGCGACATCGTCTGTGATCCGTCCGGCAGTCCGTGCATGGCGGTCTGTCCGAATGAGTGTTAGTGGTGGGTCGGGCGGGACTTGAACCCGCGACCAAAGGCTTAAAAGGCCTCTGCTCTACCGACTGAGCTACCGACCCAAAATGTGAACCGAGTGAATGCTCAACTCACTCGACGAGCTTAATTGTTTTCTTTTCGGTTCCGCAAGCGGAACCGGGGCGACTGAGCTACCGACCCACAGGTTTGGCCCGCAGACTATAAATCAATCCAATCCAATCACCAACTCGTCTTTGGTGATCACCAGGCGCCCCTCTTCGGTTAATGTGCGAAAATATCCCCGTTTGTAGCGGCTGACCGACCGGATCAGAGTATCCTGAACACGGACGACTGATACCCAGCCTGGCCGCTGTGACTCCGCTGCAATGACTTCGTCGAGTGTGGCCGGCATCTTGAGGGTAAGCATCACGTCAGTGTAGCACGCTTTGGTTTCTTTGTCATAGGAAAGGGCTGGTCGATGCGTGTACTCTGTGGAGCGATGATTGATTCGCATTGCCACTTAGCCGACAAACAATTTGCAGAGGATTTTGATGAGGTAATAGAGCGTGCGAAAGATGCGGGAATCGAGAAGATGATCACGATTGCCGATAGCATTCCCGAAGCACTCGCCTGTATCGAAATTGCTGAAAAGCATCCGCATATTTTCTGCACGGTTGGCGTGCATCCTCACAATGCAAAAGAGTGGAGCAGGGGAGACGGCGAGGTCTTGAAAGAGATGGTGAGCGGATCAAAGAAGGTTCGGGCGATTGGAGAGATCGGATTGGATTATCACTACGATCACTCGCCCCGCGCCGACCAGCGTGCAGTGTTTTTGGAGCAGCTGACTCTCTCACGCGAAGTAGGGCTTCCAGCAGTCGTGCACTGTCGTGAGGCGATCGCTGACATCAAGACAATCGTACGCGAAGTCGAACCGCTGCAGTTAGTACTGCACTGCTGTACTGAAACATGGGACGATGTGCAGTGGCTCGTCGAACTCGGTCACTTCCTCTCGTTCACCGGTATCGCAACCTATCCGAATTCTGCGGCAATTCGCGAGACCATCAAGAACTGTCCACTTCATCAGCTGATGATTGAAACCGATGCGCCGTATCTGGCCCCTGTGCCACATCGCGGCAAGCGCAACGAGCCTGCATATGTCGTGGAAGTTGCCAAAGAAGTCGCGAAGCTTAAGGGTCTCAGTCTTGAGGAGGTTGATGCTGCGACGACCAAAAACGCGATAGAGTTTTTCGGCCTCCGTTCCGCTTAGCTGGAACTACGGCCGACAGGTCGGCTGCTTGTGTTACACTGCGGTATCTTGCAGTTGTAGCTCAGCTGGATAGAGCGCTGCCCTCCGAAGGCAGAGGTCGTGGGTTCGAATCCCGCCAACTGCACCATTCCTGCCTGTCCGGCGTAGCTTGGAGAGCGTAGACGGGTCGGGGACACCATTGTATACGTGCCTGAATTGCTGATATGCACAAAAAGATGGCGGATTTCTAGTCAAAATACGAAAAGACAGGCACAGTCAGTGTTGTAAGCTTAGTTCTAGGTCAAAGAAGCACCCAACTTCTCACACATAGAGTTACGATTATATTCTATTCTATTCTATTCTTATCCGTTTTTTTCTTATGGAAACAGGTTCTATCAAGAAGCTTCTCAATGGCTTCGGTTTTATTTCCCGCGAAGGCAAGGAAGATCTCTTCTTTCATGTTGCGGATCTTGGCGATCTGTCGTTCGACTCTCTGAAGGTGGGCGATGTATTGCAGTTTGAAGTAGGTTCCGGCCCTAAGGGTCCTAAGGCAAGCAACGTTACGATGGCCGCTTAATTCAGGGGCACCATAAAGCACGCGGTGTAACAGCTGCGTGCTTTTTGTTTTTGGGCTTGTTTATGGCAAACCATAAACCCATTGCATCCAGATCCCGCGATCCGTAGGATACGTGAGCTCTTTGCGGATGTAGCTCAATTGGCTAGAGCGACGCCTTGCCATGGCGTAGGTTGCGAGTTCGAGTCTCGTCATCCGCTCCAAATATCAAATTTAGACGATTTTACGGGCTTTTTGACGGATTCTGGGACTCGCAAAAACAGCCGTTTTCTGCTATACTGGAGAGATTTATGCCCGTGTTCCGTTTTGCTCCCATTGGCAGCTTCAAACGCCTAGCAGCAGGGCTCCTCTTGCTTGGTGTCTTACTGCCGATCATCGCATTCGCACAGGGAAATCCTCCGCAGAATCCTCAAAACCCGCCACAGAACAACCAGCCGTTAGTCATCCCGCCGGCAAATCTCCCTTTGCTGCAGCCCCTCGATGACGATACGGGGTTTCTGACAATGACCAACGGCAATGACGCCCTGGAAGCGTTCATGGATTACTTCAACCTTAGCTGGCCGTGGATCATCGGAACGGCGGCAGGTGTCGCGGTACTGCAGGCGCTGATCGGCGGTATCCAGATCATGTTGTCCGGCTCAAACTCCGGCGCGCGCGAAGAAGGAAAAAGCAGATTGATGTGGGCTCTTGCGGGACTGCTGATGATCGGACTCTCGGGCATGTTCCTCGAAATTCTGAACCCTCTCTACTTCCGCCAGGCATGAGTACGTCTTTTCTGGCACAGGCGGCGGTGCCCGATACACCTTGTACCGGACTGATCGGTTGCGGTGCGGCGGGTTCCAATGTGATTCTCAACAACATGCCGTCACTTGCGACGCTGATGCTGATTATCGCGGGTTCGACCGCGGTCTTCTTCATCGTCCTCGCGGGCTTCCGCATGGTTGCCGCGCTCGGCGATGAGGGGCAGATTGCGGATCAGAAGAAAGCGGTCCTTAACGTCCTGCTCGGTTTGGTGGCGGTCATCCTCTCGCAGGCGATTGTCGGATTCATCGGCACGCAGAACTACGGTCAGGGTAGCAACCCGCTCGACCTCTTCCTCAACTTGGTCGGGTTCGGTATTTCGATCCTGTTGACGGTCTTCAATGCGGCGGCCGTGATAGCCATCATCTATGCCGGCATCCGCATGGTCTATGCACAGGGCAAATCCGACGAATTCGCAAAGGGTAAAACGATCATCACCTGGACCATCGGCGGCGCTGTGATCGCCAATCTTGCGAACGCACTTGTTCAGGCTCTTGCTGCCATCTTCGGTGTATGAAGCGCGTACTCCTTGCTCTCATCGGCTTCCTTGCCCCCGGCGTTTGTGCCGCGGATCTCTCCGACTGGGGCCAGAATAACCAGGGTGTTTCTCAGATGTGGCAGATTATCGACAGCTCCCTCTACACGCAGGTTGCCGGCGGCGACGTCGTTGCGGCATTGACGTTCAGCGCGGTAAATTTCATTTTCCCGCTGATCTCTGCATCCGGTGTGATTCTGATCATGTATGCAGGAATCAGAATGATCGCGTCACAAGGAAAAGATGATGATTTCACCCAAGGGAAGACGATCATTTTTTATGCTGCCGTTGGTATTATTCTCTCGCTGATTGCGCGTAGTGCCATTCAGTTCTTCGTGCAGGGATTCCTGCCAGAGTTCTTGCGGTAAACGATCTAAGGCCGATGAATCAGCGCGTCGTATGTTTTTGGTGTGGGGCATAGCGCGCTATGCCCCTACAAGATAGGATGTATGCCATGCCAAGACGGTATATAACGACGGCTATCGATTATCCCAATGCCGCGCCCCACATGGGGCATGTGCTGGAGAAGGTGCTTGCCGATGTGATCGCGCGCTGGTTTCGTTTGTCCGGTCACGATGTTCGCTTTCAGATAGGCACCGACGAACACGGCATCAAAATTCAGCAGACCGCGGCAAAGCAGGATATGATTCCATCAGCGTTAGTGGAGAAGAATGTCCCACTCTTCAAAGACCTGTACGCACAGCTGAACATCTCCGCCGATCACTTCATTCGCACGACCGACCAACAACTGCACTGGCCGACAGTCACTGCACTCTGGAAGAAACTGCAGGATGCCGGCGCACTCAAAAAGCGTACATACACCGGACTCTATTGCACCGGGTGCGAGCGGTTTATTACTGCCAAAGATCTGGTCGACGGCAAGTGTCCCGATCACGGAATCGCGCCCCAGGAGGTGAAGGAGGAGAACTGGTTTTTCACACTCTCGCACGAGACCGAGTGGCTGAAGAAGTTACTCACATCAGAGTATCGTATTATCCCTGAATATCGATCAGAGGAGACGTTCGCATTGCTCGATCGCGGCCTTGAAGATGTGTCGTTCTCGCGTCCGAAGTCCAGTCTCTCGTGGGGCATTCCCGTCCCCGGCGATGAGGACCAGACGATGTACGTCTGGTGTGATGCGTTGACGAACTATATCTCCGGTATCGGCCTTCTGACCGATCATGCACAGTCAGAATACTGGGATGATGCACAGGTGACCCATGTGATCGGTAAAGACATCGCTCGCTTCCACGCGCTGATTTGGCCGGCGATGTTGAAGAACGCCGGACTGCGCACCCCCGACCAATTGCTGATTCACGGCTTTGTCACCAACGAGGGGCAGAAAATGAGCAAGAGCCTTGGCAACGTCGTCGATCCGGTTGATATCCTGAAGCGCTTTAGCGACAATCCCGATCCGATTCGTTTTTTCCTGTGCCACGAGATTCCCGTTGGCCGCGATGGTGATTTTAGCTGGAAGAGATTGGAGGAGATGTATCAGTCGAAGCTCGGTAATCAGCTCGGTAACATGCTGAACCGCACGCTGGTGCTGTTGAAAAAAGATGAGGACGTCGTTCGCTTCCCGACCGGCACCGAAGATCTTCAGCAGACCGCGACACTGTGGAGCGACTACGGCGCACATATGGATGCCTACGAGATCCACGACGCGATCCAGCGTGTGACTGAGTCGGTGTCGACGATGAATGGCGCGTTTAACACTGCCGCTCCCTGGACCATCAAAGATGATGCAGATAAGCGCATCGAAACACTTGGAACGTTTGCGGAATGCCTCCGTCATACAGCGTTGATGCTCCTGCCGTTCATGCCCAATACCGCGTATCGCATCTCCAAGCAGCTGAATGTGCCCTATGCAGAGGAGATGCTGAAGAAAGAGTTTGTGATCACTGATCAGCTGAAAGCTTGGGGAGGATGTCCGGAGTGGACGCAGGTAGGGGAGCCGGCGATTCTGTTTGCGCCATTAGCCTAGAGGATTCTATAGTGTGAGTATGAAGCCTGGACTGCCGTCCAGACTTTGATCACAGGGTGGACGGCAGTCCAAGGGGACCGGGCCCTGATGATCTCCCCTCTAACGCTGACCAGAGCGTTAGAGGGTTGATTATAGAAAGCCAGATATTACACTCCCATCTGTCGGGCTCCTGTCCGGCATTGGTCTCAGAGAGGGACAGTGAGCCCAGGCGTGCGGCGCGCTCTGAGATCTCGCCCCTTCCTGTCTACACAGGAAGGGGTTGATTTCATCTTTAACAGCATTTCAGTTTCTTTCGGTGTTGAATTTGACAAATATATTAATATGTATTAAATTATTCTAGTTCCCGATAATTAGAAAGGAGAACGGCCGATGTTACGAATAATACTGTAGAGGCCGTTGTTCGGAGCCCCATAGCCACGGCCGGGGCACGGTTCTAACAAGAAAGGAGGAGAGCAATGCTCTCGGGAATACCGCCGCCGTAAAGCGGCACACGAGGGAGGCAACGCGCCTCCCTCTTATTTTTGTGTGCAGTTGAGATCGGCAATCGTTGGCTCTACACTCATCGTACTCCCGGAGCTTGCGAGTGTGGAATCCAGAAGATGACGCAGTGGCAAGAAACCCTGAGGAGTTCTCTACCTCTTTTTCTTTTTATCCTATGTTCGATCCAATGTCAGAACTCACCGGCGGCATGCCGCAAGATGATCAGCCAATGCAGCAGGCTCCAGCACCTCGTCCTCATCACAGCGGCGGAGGACAGCGCGGTTTTGCCGATGATGTTCACTCGATTACGATCCACGCCAAGCAGCGCACGTTCTACATCGACCTCAAGAAGTCCGGCAACGGTATGTTCTTCAAGGTTTCGGAAAAGTCCCGCGGTGGACAGAAGACAACCATCATGTTTGATGCCGAAGATCTGCAGCAGTTCATTGCTGCGTTCAACGAAATGGCGACGAAGCTCTGAGCTTCTAGCTGATAGCTTGTAGCTTCTAGAAAGCGTGTCTATCCTTCGACCGGGCTCAGGATGACACGTTTTTTTAATGAATTCCACGGCGCCAATCGTCGGCCTTCATCGGCTTTCGTCCCGGTGGTTGTAACTGCGTAATGAAGAGTGTGGTTTCTTCTGCGCATCCAAGAGGGATGCCATGTGGGACAGGCTCGAGGGATGTTTCGAGGAGCTTCACTGTGTGACCTTCGATATCACAGGTGACGCCGGGCCAGGGGTTGAGTGCTCGCACACGACGGTCTATGTCAGTCGCGGTCATTTTTGTCTGATCAATTTCCCCATCTTCTTTCACCAGCTTGCGGCAGAACGTCACGCCTTCTGATGGTTGCGTTTCGGGCTTGAGCGGCTTTTTCAATGTTTCGACCAGCAGTGCAGCGCCGATATCCGCCAGCGTCTGGCGAACTGACGTCGCCGTATCCGCCGGAGTGAGGGGCAGTGTTGCCGTGCTGAGCATCGGTCCTGCATCGAGTTCATGAACCATGACTTGTACTGTGACTCCTGTTTCGCTGTCACCATTGAGAATTGCATGCTCCACCGGTGAAGCGCCTCGCCAGCGGGGGAGAATTGATCCGTGTACGTTTACCGGTGCGATGCGCGGAATATCGAGTACCTGTTGTGAAAGGATTTTCCCGTATGCGACAACAATGAGATAGTCCGGAACAAGATCGGGATGTTCCGTCAGGTATGCCGGCAATTCTTCATTCACTGTTTCCGGTTGAAGCACGGGAATACCCAAGCTCTCCGCGAGGACTTTGACCGGCGGCGGTGTCACGGTCTTTTTGCGACCGACAGGTTTATCCGGTTGTGTCACGACCAGTTTCACATCGTACGACGCATCGGTGACTAATGCGCGCAGTGATGCGACAGCGAAGTCGGGTGTGCCGCAGAAGATGACGGAGAATTTTTTAGACATGTGATGATTGTACATCATGCCATCGACGTAGGGGCATAGCGCGCTATGCCCCTACAGCAATCAGGTATATTTTCCGGAACAAACATCTACATCATCAACAATGCTCATCATTGCAATCTCAGTTCATTGTTCCACATCATCAATCGCCGTATCATTCTCTCCTTTATGCCCGTGTCACTCAGCGATGCCCAGGCGCTCTTCGATACTGCATCCAAAGCGAAGCGTGTCGTCTGCGTCTGCCACCGCGGGCCGGATGGAGATGCGATCGGATCGTTGATCGGCATTGGCCTGCTGATTGAGCAAGCGCTACCGGGGAAAAAAGTGATGCTCTGGTGTGTCGATGAAGTGCCGGAGACATTCAATTATTTGCCAGGTGCCAAACGCGTGACCGCACCCGGATCCCTTGAGGAGGGAGATGCAGTGATTACCGTCGATTGTGCGGAGGCGAAGATGACCGAAATGCAGCAGACGCATCCGACGATGTTTGATGGGAAAATGCCGCTCGTGATGATCGATCACCATCCCGGAAATCCGTTGTTCGGAACCATCAATATTCTTGTTTCAGAGGCCGCTTCGACCTGTGAAATCATTGTGCAGATTGCCGATCTCTTAAAGTGGAATTTGACGCAGGATTGTGCGACGGCGTTGCTCACCGGTGTCTACACCGATACCGGAGGATTGCTTCACAGTAATACCTCCGCTCAAGTATATCGCACAGTTGCCCGCTTGTTGCGTGCCGGTGCTCGTCAGCAATTAATCGTTTCCGCCGTCTTCCGCACGGCCAAACTCAGTACGCTGAAGCTGTGGGGACGCGTGCTGGAGAAGATCAATATCAGCGAAGAAGGCGGGGCTATTTCTGCCGTTACCGAAGGGGACTTCCGCGCAACCGGTGCCGATTACTCGGAGTTAGCCGGGGCAATCGACTACGTGAACGCCGTACCTGGCATGCGCTTCTCCATGGTGCTGTCCGAACGCGATGGCAAAGTGAAGGGCAGCCTGCGTACGCTGCGTGATGACGTCGACGTTGCAGCGATGGCCGGAAAGTTCCAGGGTGGGGGACACAAGAAAGCAGCGGGCTTCGCGCTACAGGGAAAGCTGAAACCGGAAGTCCGGTGGAAGGTGGTGGAGGAGACGAAGAAAGAGGACGATAAAAAAGATGTGTCATCCTGAGCCCGATGAACCATGACACGCTTAGGCCTTCTCTGCCTCGTTCTTCATCACCTCACTCGGCTTCGTCGTAATCAGCTTCGCTTCGTCCGGGCTGGCGATCACTTCCACCGCGACGTGCTTGTAGCCGGCAAAGAGAATGCCTTGTCCGACTGCGCTGTTGAGCAGCACATACTTCTCACCATCGGTCAGATAGAAGAGCTTCTGCAGGTTGTCGACGGTTGTCGGCGACTGCTTCAACAGCACCTGCAACGATGAGTTGGTGATAATCGGTTTGCCGAAGGGGGATTCAACAAAGTCCTCCACGTCTTGTGTAATGGTTGTGACGCCCAGGTAATACTTGCGGGCGCGCTTCACAATGCCGTACAGGAAGCGTGCGGAGTCCTCGTGCTGCATCAGGTTCCAGGCTTCGTCGATGACGAGGATGCGCTTCTTCAGCTCTGCGCGGATGCGGTTCCACAGGAAGTTCAGCACGATGTAGATTGCAATCGGGCGAAGCTGCTCCTCCAAGTCGCGAATCTGGAAGACGACCATCTGGTTGTCCAGGTCCACGTTCGTCTTCTGATCGAATAGTCCGGCAAAGCTTCCCTGCGTGTATTTCTGAAGAATTTTCGCCATGTTCTCACCTCCTTCGGTGGTCATTAGCACGTCGACCAGCTGTCCGAGAGTCGGTACTTCACCGGCGCTCAGATCGGTCGCCTGTAGCGTAATGCCGTTCAGTGCGTACGTATCCAAAATCGCTTTATCGAGAATGCCGTCCTCAGACGGTGTGATCGGTCCGAGCATGAGACGGAGCAGGCCGTGCAGGTTGATGACCGCAGCGCGCAGCACTTCTCCCGGAGCGGCATCATCGCCGCGGATAGCCTTGGGTAGATCAAACGGGTTGATGCGGAAGGGGCTCTGGATGGAGAGGGGAATGAACGATCCGCCAACTGCTTCACAGAGGTTGGTGTATTCGTTTTCCGGGTCAATCACCATCACCTCTGTTCCGAGCATCAGGTGACGCAGGAGCTCAAGCTTGGCCGTGAACGATTTACCCGCACCGGAGGTTGCGAAGATGTTACTGTTCGCGTTCGGCAGATCGAAGCGATCGAAGATGATCAGTGAATCGTTGTGACGGTTGATGCCGTACAGGATGCCGTGGTCATCCGTCAGGTCGCTGGAGCTGAAGGGGAAGCTTGCAGCCAACGGGCTGGTGTTCATGTTACGGTTGATCTCGATCTCATCGAGACAGATCGGCAACGTCGACGTCCATGCATGCTCCATCTGGAACATCGCCGGTTTGGTCAGCACCAGCTTTCCGCCGAGCACCGATTCGATATCGGTCTGCACTTTCTTCAAGCGGTCTTCGTCCTCGGCATACACTGTAATGTACATGCCGAACTGGAAGAGTTTTTCCTGACCGCGAGCAAGAAGATCACGCAACTCTTCGGCATCTTGCAACGCAGCTTCAAGCGACGGATCGCGGACGATGCCGCGCTGCTCTAGCATACGGATGGATGAACGCAGCTCCGCGACTTTCTTGCGCAGCATTTTCATGATCGCCCTGTTCGAGCTCGGGTAGATGAACTGCGCAATGTCCATGGTCGCATCCTGGTTGACGGTCTGGGCCAGCCAGTTCGGGAAAATGAAGTTCGGCCAGTTATACGCGTACAGCGTTCGAGCGTATTGGTCGTTGATGATCATCTGCGAGTTCTGCACCTGGATGCCTGCGGGCGCAATCAGATCGAGCATTTTCTGCAGTCCCTGTTCGTAGCGCTTCACCGATTCCAGTTCTTCCGGCGTCAGCGCTTCGTCGCCCGAATGTTGCTCAAGCATCTCTTCTGTTTTCTTGGTCAGACCGAGCAATTCGTCCATTGCCTCCAGCAGAGGGTGCTGAAGGGGGAGTCCGGGGGCCGTTTCTGGGGGTTTTTGTTCGGACATGTTTGTATCTGATTATTATAGCAGAAATAGACCTCTCTAACAATCGTTTGGAAGGGTTAGGAATGATGTTTCAGGCTATAATTTAAGCCTAAATCGACAATTTACGGTTCAACAGGATCGAATATTGAGCGCCCGGAACGGCGGCGGCTTTGTTCGATGAGGCCGTAATCTTCCACGCCAGGAACGTCTACCACGCTGATACCTGCAAGCAGTGCTTCACGGTTGGAGGTCATCACCGTCACCCGCTCCTCGGCAATATCAAGTAGGTCGACGAAGAGGTTGCGGATGCTGCGCAGCTCATCAATCCGCGCATCGATTTCGGCCAAGTTACTGCGGCCTTCAATCAGGTTCTTCTGCTGTTCGCTTGCTGTCGCGTAATCCTGTTCCCGCAACGCGATATTCAGCTGTGACTGCGATCGCGCCACCTCACCGCGCACAACACGGCGCTCATCCATCATCACATCCATCTGCTGCTCCAAGCCGTTTTTGTGTGCCGTTGCGCGCTCTCCGACAGCCTGCAAATTTGAGAGATACGTATCGAAGGCTTCCACACGGTCTGGACTTCGATTCAGCATATCCGGAACATCGACCTGCAGAATGGCCCCGAGCGTTTCCAGAAGAGCGAAGGATTCTTCCTGCTCCTCTCCTGCATCGTTGAGCAGATCCATCTGGACGTTGATTCCCGCCAACGCCGAACGGAACATCACCTGGCGCATCAGAAAATCGGCCAGGTAGACACCCAAAAGTGCGCTTGAGCGAATGGAAGCGAATGCGTCCGATCCTTTCATCAGCTCCACAGTCCAGCGGACTGCCAGCGGCGCGATGGTCGGAGAATATGACACTGTTTCCTGGCGCCCGCAGGAGGCGAGCACGCAGACAGTTGTTGCGCCGAGGAGAAGATGTCGGAGTGACCGCTTCATCTCATTATTATACCATTTTTGCCAATTTCTCACAATGACCCTCCAGCGCTCTGGAGACGACGTGGAGACAGTCAAAACATGTGTTCGCCACACGAGTATTTTCTGTATGCAAGAGCAACTTTTTATTTCATCTGGAAGCATGCATTTGCTCTGCTATAGTTCGCTTAATTTCCCGAACAGAACGTTTGTTCAACCCACATGTTCGACCTGCTTACTTCAGAGGCACACAAGACACTCAAAAAGCTGTACGGCTTGGGTGTCGTCGACCTCCAGTGGGAGTCTCCGAAGGAGGCCGAACACGGTGATGTGTCAACTGCGGTCGCGTTGCGATTGGCTAAACAGCTCGGTCGCAAGTCGATTGAGATTGCGGAGGAGATTGCAGAGGGGTTGAAGTCATCGTCATCAATTGCAAAAGCGGAGGTTGCCGGTCCGGGGTACGTGAACATCTGGTTGAAACCGGAGGTGTTGCTGCATGCATTGTCATCTTCACGCGAAGCATGTGATCCTGCGACACAGAAAAAAGACGCGCCGATTGTCGTCGATTACTCCAGTCCCAACATTGCCAAGCCGCTCGGCATTCATCACATTCTGTCGACCATTATCGGACAGTCGGTGGTGAATCTGTACGCACATGCCGGGACGAAGATGGTCCGCTGGAACTACCTTGGAGATTGGGGGACACAGTTCGGAAAGTTGGCAGTTGCATATCAGCGATGGGGCAGCGGGAGGCCGGTCATGGAGCACTCACTCGATGATCTTCTTGCTCTCTACGTGAAGTTCCATGACGAAGCGGAAAAGGACGAGACACTCGAAGCCGAGGCGCGTGCGACATTCCAGAAACTCGAAGAAGGCGATGCGACCATCAAGGCGTTCTGGTCCGATGTGGTGACCGTGACCAAGCAGTCGCTGTCCGGTATCTACAGACGACTCAATGTGTCGTTCGATGTTGAGGATGGAGAGAGTCACTATCAGAACAAGATGCAGACGATTATCGATGAAGGAAAAAAGAAGGGCATCTTCATGACGGGGGAGAAGGGTGCATTGATCGCTCAGTTTGCAGAAGACACCGGCATGCCGCCGGCGGTCATTGTGAAGGCTGACGGGTCTACGCTGTATCACACGCGCGACCTTGCGCTCCTTCATGACCGCATCGAACGGTTCCATCCGCAGGCGGTCTACTACGTCGTCGACATGGCACAGTCGCTGCACTTCAAACAGCTCTTCGATATCGAGCGCCAACTTGGCTGGGATACGCCGCGCCAAGAGCATATCGCCTTCGGCCGCATGCGGTTTGCAGACGGCTCCATGAGCACGCGCAAGGGAAATATTCTTAAGCTCGAACATGTGATCGACGAGGCGGTGAAGCGCGCGGCGGAGATTATCAAAGACCGTGGTGATGCCATCCAGACCGATAACCCGGAGGAGCTCGCTGAGATGATGGGTGTCGGCGCGTTGGTCTACGGCATCCTTAGTCAGAATCGCAAGATGGACATGGTGTTCGACTGGGACAAGATGCTGAGCTTTGAAGGTAACAGTGCACCGTATCTCCAGTACACGCACGCACGCGCCCGGTCAGTTCTGCGCAAGGCGGAGTCCGAAGGTGCATCCGCTCCGACGATCGAGACGTTCACCCCGCATGAGCGTGGACTGATTCTGACACTCCTGAAGTATCCGTCCGTGCTCGATGCAGCACGCACCGAACACCTGCCACATAAACTCGCAAATTATCTCTACGACCTCTGTCAGACCTTCAACGCGTTTTACAACGTTGAGCCGATCATCCAGGCCGACGAGCCTTCGCGTTCCCTTCGCCTGTTCCTCTGCCGCTCCGTCGCCGACGTGCTGCGAAGCGGTGCCTCACTCCTTACGATCCGTGTTCCGGATCGGATGTAATTCCTCATTCCTTTTTCTTATCATGGCAAACCGGTATCGCACCTCTGCACGCCGTCAGTCCCGCTCGTTCCATCCGCTTGTTCCGTTTCTGATTGTCGCATCATTCGGCATTCTCTTTGTCGGCTGTAGCGGCCCCGAAGATGTCGAAGAGACGATGGTTTTCACCGACAATGATGAGGCGCTCTACCGCGAGCTTGCGGACAGCGCTTCCGGAAGCACGACTCTGTCGGGATCTGGAGAAGATATGCCGTTCATAGAGCCGCTTGATACGGGATCCGGCAGTTCATCCGATGACTCGGTGGTGCTCGATCTGTCGATGGTCGATTCCTATGCCGCTATGCGCAGGGGTACCGCAGGAAACGGTTCATACCAGGTGACGAATACCTTCCTGAACGTTCGCGATCAGGCATCGACGGGGGGCGCCAACATCGCACAGTTCCAGTTCGGACAGTCGGTGAACGTCCTCGAATTCATCGATTCACAGTGGGCAAAAATCAAGCTGTCGGATGGACGCGAGGGGTACGTCGCGCACCGGTATCTGGCGAAGGCGACCAGCGAGGAGCGGCTTGCAGATGAGAAAAAGCAGTTTGAGGGTATGTACTACGTAAGCTTCGGTTTCGTAAACGTACGTAAGTCTGCGGACCAGAGCAGCGACAAGATCGGTGAAATTCCAGGAGGGAAAATCATCCGTCCCTCACAGATTCAGGGTGGTTGGGCCAAGGTCAGCTACAATGGTTTGGAGGGCTACGTCTCGGAGTCCTACCTTGCGCCGTTCCTGCCGAACTTCATCGTCCGTCAGGAGACATATGACCTGCCGGTTCTCCATTACCGTCTGACCAGCGACCGCACCGATGAACTGCTTACGGCTTTGGGTCAGCAGGTTACCGAGCTGCGCGCACAGGGCTACACCTTCATGACGTTCGCAAACTTGCGTGATCTTCTTGTCCGTCAGCAGGAACGGGATGTGCGCCTTGATCCTAAAAAGGTTATTGTGGCCGTCTCCGGAATCACGCCGAACAATATCAAAGACGTGTCGTCCGCCCTCAATACCGCGGGCATCAATGCGACGCTCTTCATCCAGACGCAGCACGTCGGACTTTCCGGAATCACGGAAAAGACATTACTGACGATGATGGCCAATGGCTTCGACATCCAGTCCGCCACGCACACCGGAGATGATCTGCGCGCTCTGACCAACGCTCAGTCCGAACTGGAACTGCAACAGAGCCGCAAGCTGCTGGAGGAGTACACGAAGAAGCCGGTCTTCGCCGTCGCGTATCCGCAGGGCGGCGTGAACGATCGCATTGCACAGATTGCCGCTGACGCAGGCTACCTCTTCGGCATCGGCGATGATGCGGACCGAAGCTTCGGCCGCAGCCAGCTGCTGCGCATTCCCGCTATGGTTGTCTTCCCAAGCGCATCGACAGAGGAAATCGTGAAGTTCGTAACAGGAAAATAATCTCACGTATATCCACACACATATGGGAGGGCTACGGCCCTCCTTTTTTAAATACAAAGCAGTATCATCCCGAGCACCTCACTCCGTTCGGCATAAACTCCGACAAGGGATCAGTGGTTCGTCGGAGCCTGTCCTGAGCTTGTCGAAGGGCTCACCATGACACGCTTACTGCTGCCCGTTCAAATACTGCTGCAATTGCTCCACCAAGCTCTGAGTGTCCTGCGATTCCGCTCCGCCGCCCATCGACCCTTGGATCATCTGGTTGGTCATCTGCTCAATCATCTGTGGCATGTGTGCAACAAAGTACCACGTGCTCCAGATGATGAAGAGCGTGAACGCGAGCCAGACCATACCGTGAATGTAGGAGCCGATCATGCGGGCACGATCCCGGCGCTCCAAGCGGTGAAGATAGCCGATGATCTCATCGAGCTTGTCTTCCATAGATTGCTTCGGTTCTTCGATACTCTCTGTGGCTTTGCGCATGAGCTTACTATAACCCTTGATGCAGTCGTCTCAAGTTAAAACCCGCGTTTCCATTTGCGGATAAACTCAAATGCCCGCGTGAAGCGATACGATGACGTCAGCGGCAGGTCGATACAATGGACGAGTGGCAACGGCTTTCCGCCGAAGCCGGTCTTGAACGTGGTGACGCCGGCGAACGGATGGCTCTTGTCGATAATCACCTCCTCACCGGTTTCCAGCATCTTGCGCGGGGCGATCCCCCAGAAGTTGTAGATGCTGTCACCGCGCTTGAGCGCATCGGAAATTGCCGTCCACTGCAGCAGATAACTGGCGGGGATCTTTGCGTACTTGTGGGTGCTGGCTCCATGGTGATAGCTGGTCACACCGCCGTAGGTCATGTGGACTGATGCTGCGACCGGTTCATTCTGATAGCGTGCGATGTAGACGATCGCCTGACCTTTGGGTGCGAAATGTTTCACTTGTGCGCGAATGTAGCTCTCGCGGTAGGGGACAAAGTGATGACGCTTGTACGTCTCTTCCTGCAGCTTGAAGTAGATGTCGAGGTCCGCGTCCGGGTTGTTCGAGGCTTCGACCGTCACTCCTTCGCGCTCGGCACGGCCGATTAAATTGCGAGTCGTCTTACGCATGTCTGCTTTAATCGATTCCTCCGTGCGTGCCTCTAACTGCGCATCAAACCGATCGTCGATCCATCGATCGACGCTGCGAAGCGCGATGTACCACGTGTACTCCGAGAGCAGGTGCAGCGGGGACGGCATTGATTCTGCTGGCGGCCATCCGATCTGTGAAGCCATCGATTCCGGCAAGAACGGGCTGACGCGGATGAAGCCGCAATTGTGATCCCGCGCTACATCTTTTACTGCTGCCAGTAAGGAGCTAGTGGCGAGAGGCTGGTGGCCAGAGGCCGTGATCGGTCCATATTGCACCATGAGATGACGGCCGCGTCGTGCCGGCACGACAATCGCCTGACAGATGCCGGTGATGATTCCATCTTCTCGCATCTCTAAGCGCACCGGTTCCTGTCCGATGTCGCGGTAGACTTCTCCCATCGTCCAGCTTTGGAGGAACGGGCTGAAGCGTTGCAACTGCAGGAACTGTTCCCAGGAGGCCTGATCGGTAGCGGGCTGGATGTTCATTGCAAGAAGAATAGCAGATGGCAGATATCAGATATCAGTACGATGTGTATTGCTGACATCTGACTTCTGAGATCGTAATAATGGATCAAGGAGTTCAACCAGCTTCTGTGCCTGCTCCATCGACGTGTCCGGGTTTGTCGGCAGACAGAGAATCTGCTGTCCTGCCATCTCAGCCTTCGGATCATCGCCGTCTTTGTAGCCGCATGCCGCATCATCGGCATTGGCAGGGCAGATCACACAGCCGGTCCAGCCATCATGGAGATGAATGTTGTGTGTGCGCAACTTCTGACGAATGTTTTCTGCACCCGGCGTGAAGAGCGGGAATTTCTGCAGCGGGAAGTTGGGAATGACGCCCAGAAGGAGCGGCCAGTTCCGGCGCACTGCTTCGTTGAAGTAATAGTCCGTCAGTGTGCGGCGATGTGCGTTGATCTGCTCCAGTCGCTTCCACTGCTGCAGAGCCAGCGCCGCACAGGCGTTGGGCATGCGATGGAGAGTCGTGCCCATCTTTCCTGCCTTCTCATTTTTCGTGACAATGGGAGCAAGCAGATGGAGCTTGCCGAAGACAGCGAGCAGGATTTTCCCAATGCCTATGCCATACAACGGCTTCGCGATGGCATAGAGGATGGGGTACTGCAGCCAGCGTTTGATGTGCCAGAGACCGAATGGTGTTGCATCGTTTTCTAGCTTCTGTAGGTCATGATAGATGTCCGATCGTTTACAGATGACCGCGCCACCGGTGACACCGGAGATCGCCTTGTCCCGTCCGAAGCTGAAGAAGAGCAGATCTCCATATTGGCCAATCTCCTCCGGCCCCTGCTTGTCAGGAATAATGTGCGCGCAATCTTCAATCAGAATGAGTGAGTGGCGGTCGCACAGCGTGCGCAATTCTTTGGTGAACGCAGGAATACCAAATGTGTGCTGGCAGATAATTGCACGGGTGTTTGGGGTAATCAGCTTTTCCACTTCGAGTACATCGAGGTTGAGGGTGTCTTGTTCGATGTCCGCGAAGATCGGTGTCATGCCCGCGGCAATAATCGCATTCGGCACGACGATGCAGGTGTAGCCCTGGACAATCACTTCTTCGTCCTTGCGGGACTTCAATGACTTGAGAATTGCAAGCAGTGCTTCACGGCCCGATCCGAACAGATGAGCCTGACCGCCAAAGTGCTCTGCCAGTGCCTGCTTCAGTAGATCTTTCTCCGGTCCTTCACGCCAGACCCACGGCATGAACGCGAGTTTCAGTGCTTTGCGGATCTGCTTTCTGTCCGCCAGCGGCGCGAAGGTGTGGTGGGTTGGACGAAGCACAGGAGCTAGGAGCTGGGAAGTAGACGATGGATTGTCGAGAGGGGCATACGACCGACGCACAGCAGGACGGATCGTGCGGCGACACGCTGTGTGTGGGCGGTGAGAATTTCGACCGGTTTCCCGAATGTCTGAGCGAAGATGTCTGACCCGTGTGGATCAGTGAAGATCACGCGGTCGACGGTGCTCGATGCCTTTGCGCCAAGTTCCCGGAGGAATCTTTCTTCATCGGGACCGGTTTCCTGTAGACCGCTGGTCAGCAGCACACGGGGGCTTTCGGTTCGAGTCGATGCCCAATCGAGAGCGGCATGGAAACTCAGCGGACTGATGTTGTAGGTGTCATCAAGCATCGTCACGCCGCGTTCGGTTTTGACCGTGAACGTATGTGCCTGAGGTTGGAAGCTCTTTAATAACTCTTTGATGCGATCCACTTTGATGCCCAGATGACGTGCGACAGCAACGGCGAGTGCAACGTTGTAGTCGTTGTGGCGGCCTTCGAGAGAGTGTGAGAGGTTAGTTGTATCTGAGGCGATGGTGACAGGGCACGATGCACGTTTAGCGAGTTCGGCACATCCGTCGTTATCGCCATAGAAGAATGCATGTCCGTCTTTTGGCAGCGCTTCTATCAACTCACCATTTGCATCAATAATGTTCTGTTCCGACCCAAACAATGCCAAGTGGTCGGAGCCGAGAGCGGTCATCACGCCGATGGTCGGCTGCGCAATACGGCAGAGGAGAGCGATCTCACCCTTTCTATAGGCACCCATTTCAATGACGAAAAGCTTCGAGCTGCGAGCTTCGGGCTGCGTGCTTTCTTGGCGCTTCTTGTCCTCGTAGCTCGAAGCTGGCTGCGATAGCAGCCATTGCGCCACTCCCATCTCGGTATTCACATGCGCCGGAGTGACGAGCGGTTTCAGATCCTGCGTCAGATGCGCGATCAATTCTTTCACGGTTGTCTTACCAACGCTGCCGGCAATGCCGATTACCGTGATGTCTTTTAGGGTTGATCGCAGCTGTGCAGCGCGGTCCATCACACGCTTCTTCAGGATGAGGTCGATCGGTCGCCAGAGCAGCCATGATGCAAGAACAATCAGGGGTTGGACAATGGCGATCAGCGGATACCCGATTGGCAGTGTCCGCAGAGAGAGGATGACGATGACGTTGATGACGATCGCTGTCCCGCCCAATGCCATCGCTTTGCTGGTCCATTGGGGCACGCGTTGCTTGTGCAGCACAATCTGCGCTACAGAGAGCCCTGCCAGCAGCATCATTGCACCAATGACCGAACTAGCCGTAGGCAGCAGGCCGATTGCGACGAGTCCGATGAGAACGAGTACCGGGCGTAGACGGCCGACTAACTGGCTCATCCAGCCATCACGTCGCAGATGCTCCTGGAGACGGTCTAAACGCCATTCCTTCTGCTGAAAGAGGGCGGCAAACGTCAAAAGAGGGGAGATGGCCGCAATGAGGCTCAGGCCGATAACAAGGGCAAAAACAGCTGCCATGAAGACGTGGGAACAGAATTGTACCTGATCTGATCATTGCATAAAAATAGATATTGTGATATAATAATATCAATTCCTTTCACACACATATATCTATGAACAAGGAAACATCCGCACAGCTTCAGCACGTCGCCGCTGGCTTCGTTCTGGCCTCCATGTACTTCGTGTACATGTTCGTTTTGCTCCCAAACATTTAAAGGGACGAACGGATAACGGCTGCGATCTCCGTCGCTTTATCACGATGGACGCGATGACGCACACCCTGATACAGGTGTAGCCGACTGTCGGCTATGCCTTTGTGCATGACATATGCATCGCTGACCGGCGTCATGCCGTCCTCGGTTCCCCAGAAAATATCGGTCGGCGTTTTGATGAACGGGAGAATCGGGCGCAGGTCCTCGTGGACAACCCGGCTCATCGTATCGCGCATGATGGGCGATGCTTTTTCGTAATCGTGCACGCGGACAAGTTTGTACAGGAGCTTCTTGGCAACCGGCTGCAGCTGTTTGAGGCCGGGAATCGCGAGTAAGAACTTGCCGGTCTTCGCGAGCATCAATCCAAACATCCGTTTGAAGTGTCGTGGATGACGAATACCCGCCGCAGCACAGAGATAGAGATGTTTGATAGGGAGTGATCCGCGTGCTGCAAGCTTGAGCCCGATGCGACCGCCATGAGAATGACCTAAGAGATGTAAAGCTTCTGGCCTCTGGCCTCTGGCCTCTAGATAGTGCTCAACCCAGTCAGCGTAGTCATCTACTGTCCATGGCGTCTTCGGTTCCGGCTCATCGCCAAAGCCCGGGAGATCCGGTGTCAGAATCTCGATATCGGTGCCTTTGAGTGCTTCTCGGAGCTCGGTAAACGATTCCTTGGAACCGCCCCAACCGTGCAAACAGAGCAGTATGGGCTTCATAGGGCTAGTGTACAGCAAAACTGGCTAGAAGCGTCTTGTTCTATACGGGTCTTTTGGATACCCTTTGCAGGCTTTAAATATGTCACGGTAGCTCAGTAGGCCTAGCCTCGCTTGCGAGGCGTTAGGAAACAACTAACCGCGACATTAGAATCTTTTACAGCTTCAAGGCCATATGTCACGGTAGCTCAGTAGGTTAGAGCGCGGGACTCATAAGCCCGAGGTCGCCGGTTCAATTCCGGCCCGTGACACCACATAAGGTTTTCAGAATCAATGCCACCACCACGGTACATCCTGAGGTGGTGTTTTATCGTACCCCTTGAGTAATTCCGTATGTTGCTTCAGATATTCTTTTGCCCAATCTTGTATCAATACATCTCGCCGAGTCAGATAACCAACTGGCGGAGGGGGATCAAGAATTTGTTTCTTGTACAAGGATTGGTAGATACCACCCATCACATCCACATTCTGAGATGTGACATCTTGGAAAATATATGGTGCAAGGAATTCCTTCTCGCCATGAGTTAATTCATGTAATGCCTTTTCTCGTCCTGCTTTTTGCAGAATTGGAGTACTTCGCACTTCAGGTGGTCTGTGTTGCCTAGTCTGAACACTTGTTTCAACTTCTTTTTTAGAAACCGTTTCAGGCTTAATCGTTATTTCTGTCTTAGGAGAAACAAAAAGTAGAGTTATAGAAAGAATAATGGCTGCACCAAGAACAGTATAGTAAGACCCTATTCCTTGTGATCCAATAAAGGGAACTGAAAAAACAGCAACAAGCATTAGTACCCCAAGGCAAACAAAAGCTCTAGCTAACGGAGGTAAAGTCAGTACATATTTAACTGCAAATTCAGGAACCATTGACTTAGAGACTATCAGGATTTAATCCTCCAATTCAATTCAAATCAACGCAAACAGACTCAATGCCATGAACAGCAGGCCAATATCGCGGACGGCAATGTCGTTCCAGCCGGTTTGCGTCAAAATTGCGAGTAAGTGCAGCGCAATCAGCACTGTGCCTGTTTGGCGAATAATCCGGACAGGAATGAGGATGAGCAGAGCGAGCAGTATTTCTGCGATGCCGATGAGAATCAGCCAGCCATTGCGGCTAAATGTTAGGAGTCCTTCCATCCACAGCGGAATCCAGCCGATCCAGTAGTCCGGATGCACGAGTTTGTCGATACCGAAGTAGCCGAACACGAATGCCAGGCCGATTGTCAGAAGCAGATTTGGCAGTCCTTTTCGTTGCATAGGTCTTTAGCCTAGCCTAGGCTCCTTCTATTCGCATTTCTTTTCCGTTGTTTCTTCCTATGAAACCTCGCTCCGCATCTATTCTCGCACTCTCCGCATTACTGCTCGCTGCGTGCAATGCGCAGGCGCCAACCGGCACTTCCAGTGAGAGTTCATCGTCGTTCAGCAGTGAAGAGGCAACCATCATGATGCCGTACCTCGATGACGGTTCATCGTCATCCGACTCCGTCGAACTGAACATCAACTCGTCCGCAGCCGCAGCCAGTCAGCAGACGAACAATGGTCAGACGCGCGTCATCACTATCAATGTGACAGACTGGGAATTTAGCCCGTCCATGATTGCGGTTGCAAAGGGAGAGAAGGTTCAGCTCAAGCTTGTCGGTGGAACAGGTATTCACAGCTTTGCCGTGCCGGGGTTGGGCATGAACGTCCGTATAGAGCCTGGTCAGACAGTCACAGTCGATTTGCCGACAGATGCTACTGGAACGTTCGATGCATCATGCCGCATTCCGTGTGGCCCGGGTCATAAAGATATGAAGGCGACGATCATTATTTCGTAGGGATTCTATTTAGTAGAACGAACAATTTAGCAATGTAACAATGTGGCCATTGATCTACTGTTCTATTGCTACATTGTTAAATTGTTCCTGATATAAAGGTATACTTCTCTTATGAAGCGTTTTCTTCCAGTCATCATCGCTGCTGTCGCTATCGGCGGATCCATCGTGTACGGCATGACGCGTGAGTACCAGAATCCCGATCCTAATCACACGCACGCAGACTTTGCGGTGTGGGTGAACGGACAACTGCTCGATTTCACCGATCCGCGCTACATGAGCGAGGCCTATGACCCGGACAACGGTCAGGAGATCCGCGTCGATCCGATGCGGAAGTATCTCCATTTGCATGATGACATCGGAACGGTCGTTCATCGTCACAAGCCTGGTCTGACACTCGGTGAATTCATGGCCTCTATTGGCAATCCGATGGATGGACGGTGCATTACGCTCGATGAAGCGCAGTACGCATCACTGGATGCAGGATGGAAGGAGGATTTCGCCATCCAGCCACAGCTCTGCGACAACGGAAAATTCCATTGGACAATGGTGGTGAATGAACAGGTGGTTCCGTTTAACTCAGATTTTGTCTTTAACGACGAAGATCAGATTCTCCTCAGCTACAGTGCGAGCGATACGGCATGGCAGGATCAGTGGGATGACATGACGAACGATGCCTGTCTCTTCAGCAAAACCTGTCCATGGCGCGGTGATCCTCCTGCGGAAAACTGTATTGCGGACCCCGCTGTGCCCTGTGTTGCACCTGAGAATTAAAAATTGAAAATGAAAAATGGAAAATGAGACGATTTTTCCTTCAAAAATTTTCAATTATCAATTATCAATTTTCCATTACCATAGCCATATATGTCAGATGATCAGAAGAAAACAACGGGTGACGATTCCGTACAGCAAATAGAGTTGCTGCAGGCGGAACTCGAAAAGATGAAAGACTTGGCCGCTCGTGCCCAGGCCGATCTGCAGAACGCCAAAGCGCGCGTCGAACGTGATGCGGCAGACATGCGCAAATTCGCCTCAGAAGGAATGCTGGTGCGATTGCTCCCGACGCTCGATAACTTCCAGCGTGCGTTCCAGCATGTTCCGGACGATCTCAAAAATCATGAGTGGGTGAAAGGTGTTGCGGCTATTGAGGCGGATCTGATGAAGCAGGTGAGCGATGCGGGGCTAAAGCGCATGAAATCGCTGGGAGAAACAGTCGATTCCGATCGCCACGAAGTGCTCAGTCTTGGTGCAGGGGAAAATGGAAAGGTTGTTGAGGTGTTTGAGGAGGGATACGAGCTGCACGGCAAAGTACTGCGTCCCGCCAAGGTAAAGGCCGGGGATGGATCGGCGACCTAGGAGCTCAGTGCCTGAGATGCAATCAGCATCGTGAAGATGCCGATGGTGTTAAAGCCGAAACAGATAGCGGCGAATGTGCGTGGCCGCAGTTCGGTGTATCCACTCAGCAATGTGACACCAAGCTCATCGGGCAGGGGGGAGGCAATCAGGATGCCGGCGATGGACCAGGCGGTGTACTGGCGGATTCGCTCGGGGACAGTCTCATGATGGAACCGGTCACGGATCCAGCGGATCACGGCCGCGCGCTTGAGCCTGCGGAATTCATCCATGAAGGAGAACCGGACGAATTCGAAGATCGTCATATCAGACACCATCGCACCGAGACCTGCAACCACTGCGCCAAGTACCGGATGAACGGTGTCGGCCATCCCGAGGAAAATTGCGATGGCGAACGGGGTCGTGAATCCGAAGCTGAAGAGCAGTCCGCCGAAGAACATTGAAATATATCCGTATCCGTTCAGCAATTCCGGCAGAAGGTCGAAAAACCCCTGTGCGTAGAGGATATATGCCAGCAAAAACGAGCAGGCGAGGAGGCTTAATTTGGGGTATTGAAGGCGAGTTTTTATCTGGTATTTCACCCTATTATTTTAACACAAAATGCCTATTTAAGCAATTCTATGCAGCGGCGGAATTCGTCGCCTTTTTCCTCGAAATTCTTGAACATGCCATAGCTGGGGGAGGCGGTGGAAAGAAGAACAATCGGAGTGAAGCCACTGGCCTCTAGCTTCTGGCCACTAGTTTTCTCGACAGCTTTATCCATTGAATCTACGTCGATTAGCTCTGCAGTAGCACCTGCAGCTATCAATGCTTCGCGGATGCGTGGGCCCGAACCGGGAAAGAGGAGAATCAGTTCGATCGAAGATTCTTTGATGCGATTGGCAAGTGAGGTGAAGTTGTAGCCGCGGTCTTGTCCGCCAAGAATCATGACCCGAACCCGATCACCGAGTGCGTCGAGTGCGGCGATGGCGGATTCCGGCGTGGTCGAGATCGCGTCATCAATCCACTCAATGCCGTGGTGCACGCCAAGCGATTGCAGGCGATGCGGGAGCGGAGTGAATCGTCGCACTGCGTCGAGAGCTGTTTTTCCGTCTACACCGAGACTTGCTGCAACCATGCACGCTGCGGCGATGTTGCTGCGGTTGTGATCGCCGATGAATCGCGTCTCGGACAGATCAATCGGACAGTCGTCGGCGGAGAAGGGGATTTTGCGTCCATCACCCTCTTTCGCGATCTCTATCGATCCCTTCATCGTATCGTTAAAGAAGACGAGATCGTCGGCCTGTTGATAGCGGGTGATGTGTTTCTTGGCTTCCAAATACGCTTCTTCCGAACCATGGTAATCGAGATGTTCGGGGAAGAAGCTGGTGATAACGGCGATGTGCGGACTGTTCGTCAGATTCATCAGTTGATAGCTGCTCATTTCCATGACGATGATTGTTCCCGTTTTGACATCATCGAGATGTGCAATGGACGGTTCGCCGATGTTCCCTGTCAAAATTGCATCCTTGTTTGCCGTCCGCAGAATCGTGTAGATCAAGCTCGAAGTTGTGCTTTTGCCCTTGGATCCGGTGACACCAATTGTCACTGCACCGCGATCGGCAATCGTATCGAGGAAGATTTGCGTCGATGACGTTAATTGAAAATTGAGAATTGAAAATTGAGAAAGAGCATGAGGGGTGATGCCGGGAGATTTTATGACAACATCAAATTTATTAAGATCCTTGAGCCAATCAGATCCTAATTGGGTTCGTAATTTTCCATTATCAATTATCAATTTTTCATTCTGGTCGGCAATCGTAATCTCACACTGCGGCGCATGTTTCTCTAATGCTTCAACCATCGCTTTGCCCTCGCGCCCGTAGCCGAGCACGCAGACGGTTTTGCCGTTGAGGTCGGAGATCTTCATTGTGGAAGAAAAGCGCGGAATTGTTCGGGAACGCAGTGATCGCTAGATGGGTTAAGTAGATTATGAATGACTGCCTCGGGTTCGTAGGGCAGCGTCATTTCCGCTTCGTGGAACATATCCATTATGGGTGTGTCATCCCAGTCACCGGATTCATCGGCCAGGCTAAGCGCGGCGTATGTTTCTTCCGGTGTTCCGACACATTCAAACGGCTTGATACCTTCGATGCCAAGCAACTCGCGATACAACGGCAGGAGTGATGCATCGGCAAACAGATTGGTCTCAAAGATATTGATCACTGTTTCCTTTGGTAAAAATGCGGCGCACAACGCAAAGGCAAATGTGCATTTGGGGCATTGGCCGCACCATCTTCCTGTATGGATATTCGAGGGTGCATGCGTATTACTCAATATCTTCCAGTTCGCATTACAACTCGTAAAGTGCTCAAAGTACTGCGGATACCGGGTGAACTGTTGAACAATGTGCAATTCCGATAGCGGTCGCAGCAGGCTGAAGTATTCAACGGCATCGATACCCTCATTCTGCAGATACGCGCGGAGTGCTTTCTCGAATTCCAGACTCTTGCTCCATTGATGGTTGATGGTCATGCCGTACATCTCGGTGTTGCCCTCATCGGCACTGCGTTCGTCGCTGAATGCGACATCGGTAAATCCATAGAGTTCGCTCAGAACAATACTGAGAATCGACAGATAGGCCGTGATCGGTACGTGACCGTTCAGTGCGCCGTCGGCATTGAGTTTGAAGAGCTGCGGATCGAGCCGGCGATCAACCGTCAGAAGCGATACATTCGCGACGCTCGCGATTTCATGGATGAAGGGATGAGAGCCAACCCGCAAAAGCGTCATCGGCAGTTTCGATTTCTTCAGCAGTTCAATGGTGACGATCGAATCTTTTCCGCCGCCGATGGGAACTAAAAGCTTCTGGCCTCTAGCCTCTGGCTTCGAGCTCGTGGCTGGTGGCTGGTGGCTGGAGGCTGGAAAGTTAATCAGTCCCCTAAAATCAATCTCATTCCGATAGAAGAATTCTCCAAGTCCCTGTTCATACACCGTCTTCCAGAATTCCGCCTGATCTTTGCCCAGTGACCCGGAGCGGATCTGGATGTTCTTCGGCAGGCAGGTTTTGTAGTAACTGATGCCGCCGATCAGATGCAGCATGAACAGGGCGCGGTCGAGTCCATCGCGATTCACGATTTCCAATGGCCGGTCTTCGGGCAGTTGCAGCGTCTCCGTAAAGCGGATCTCGTCATCCAAGGCATAACGGAGCTCAATCCGCTTGGCGGATTCGTCAAAGCTGTAGGAATCGAAAATGAAGGACTGGTACTGGTTCATTGCGATTGCAGTATACCGTTTCCTATCCCAAAAATACTTGAAGAATAAGGAGAATAACGGCAATTAGGCCGATGCAGCCAGCAAGGATGCAGATAGCGAAGAACCATCGATTTTTCGGAGGATTCTTTCCCGGTGAATCGGGGAGAACGCTTGCACACAGCTGAATGATCGCATCGAGGAGCTCGCTCATGCCTTCATCATACACCCTGTAATCAATTGACATGTATATAGGAGGGGTATGATCGAAATATATGACTACCCCGAACTTCCCAACACCACAGGCTGAAGCATTGAATATGGTTCCTCGACAAATGGCGTCTCTTTACGGTTTTATCCCCGTAAGTTTAGAGGAAGGAGTTTTAACACTTGCTGCTGCAACAGATGCGAATGTTGCATTATTGGATGAAGGAAAAGATGATTTAGAATCCTTCCTGGGACTGCGTGTGCAATATGTGAGAAGTTTTACATCTGCTCAAATTAACGCGGCCCTTACGCAAAATTACGGTCCTGATGAGGAGGCGATGGATGAAGCTCTGGATGTTATAAGCGACTTTGGATTCCTAGATGAGGAATAAGGCTTAGGACTTTCCCAGTATCCCAAGGCACGCTAGCATCTTCCGGCCAGCCATGGTGGCGGAATGGTATACGCGCACGACTCAAAATCGTGTTCCCTTACGGGATTGAGGGTTCAAGTCCCTCCCATGGCACCATCAATTTAACTTCGACAATTCCGATGCCATCTTACTCCGCTGAGTACGAAGATCGGCAATTTGCTTATCAAGCATATCAATTTGCGATCTATATAGATTTTTCTGATCATGAATCATCTTATCCGTTTCGCGTTTTTGATGATCGGCCATCTTTTTCTGATCGGCCAATTCGTTTGCTGTCGGAGACATAAGGAGAAAGGGGGAAATCTTCTGTGAGACGTTTTGAACGGCTTACTCTTTCAGCTATCCTGCGGTCTCTATGTACGACGTTCTCATTATCGGTCTGGGCTGTGCCGGATATACAGCCGCTATCTATAGCGCACGCTACAAACTGAAGACCTATTTGGTCGGATCGGTACAAGGCGGACTTGGTCTGACTGCTGCCGAGGTCGGTAACTGGCCCGGGGATATCGAAATAACCGGTCCCGATTTGATGGAAAACTTCCACAAACACGCTGCGAGTTTTGAAGAGGTAACCATTAAGCTGGCACGTATCGACAAGATTGAGAAAATTGAAGGTGGATTCAGACTGCACCAAGATGACGGATGCACTGTCGAAGGGAAGACAATCATCTTCGCGATGGGTAGCAACAAGCGCCATCTGGATATTCCCGGTGAAGATCGTTTGTCTGGAAAGGGTGTGACGTACTGCGCCACGTGCGATGCGTTCTTTTATCGTGGCAAGGATGTCGTGGTGATTGGAGGAGGAGACAGCGCTGTGGAAGGTGCCGCGATTGCCGCACAGGTGGCTCGTCGCGTGTACCTCATTCACCGCCGCAGCGACTTCCGTGCGGAGCCCTACTGGGTCGATCGGGTCAAGGCACGCGAAAACATCACGATGGTCCTGGATACCAATGTCTTGGAAATTCTGGGTGATCAGCGGGTGAGCGGTGTAAAGCTCGATAAGCCGTTTGAGGGATCGGATACCATTGCAACCGATGGTGTCTTTATTGAAATCGGTGCTAATCCGGCAACCGATCTTGCTCAGTCCCTGGGATGCGCAATTGATGCCAAAGGCTACTTGCAGGTGGATAATGCGATGAAAACGACGGTTCAGGGTATCTATGGAGCCGGTGATATTACCAGCGGATCGAACTACTTTGCCCAATTCGTGACAGCGGCGGGGGAAGGGGCGGTAGCGGCCAATAGTGCCTTTAATTATCTGCAGTCCGGCCATTAAGTGCAGGAATAGAGGGTAATTCACTGTTTTTGGACCTTGCATTGGACAAAAACCCCTGTAACATGCCCGCACTATGCCAAGAGGAAAGCGCACCGTGTTCGCTATGTACTGCGCCGAGACCAATATGCGTCTCGGAACCATCCGCCTGCACAAACAGGACAAGTTGGGCAAATCGTGGAAGGAGCATGTCGCCGGCATGAAGAAGTACTGCCCGACGCTGCGCCGCCGGGTGGAGGTGAAGTTTAAGGAAGAAAAACATTCGAGCTGATTAGGAGGCGTGTCATGGTGAGCGAAGACGAACCATACACGCTATATCCCTCGTCTTCGCTCGGGATGACACCTTTTTAGTCGTGTCTAGAAGCTAACAGCTAAAAGCTATAAGCTGTATCCGTGCCTGCCGACTGCTACCGCAACGCCGCTTCGATTCTCCTTCTCCGACCCAGTGATAGGGGAGATTGGGATATTTTGCTGGTGCACAAACCGCGCAAGCGTGATGCCTGGCAGCTGCCGCAGGGCGGAATGGAAGAAGGGGAGACGCCACAGCAGTGTGCCATTCGGGAAGTGGAGGAAGAAGCCGGCGTGACCGGGGTGACCGTGTTGGGGCAGAGCAGCATCATCTATCAGTATGATTTCCCAGTATCGTACCGCCGCTTCCGTCCCGATCATATCTGCGGACAGAAGATTCACTTTGTCTACGGAACGGTCGGACGCGACGCAGTGGTGACTGTCGACAATAAGGAGATCAATGGATTCCAGTGGGTGACGGTGAAAGAGCTTTCAAAGTATCTGAAGCGCAAGGAGTATCTGGAACTGGCGAAGAATGTGTATGAGGAGGCGATCGTGGCAGCTGCACAGTAAGACGATTCCTGTATGCTGATCGTCCGTGCGCATCCGCAGTCTTGAGCTCCGGCAGTTCCGTAATTACACCGAGCAGGTTGTCCGGTTTTCAGATGATGATATCCAGCTTTTCACCGGACGGAATGGCAGCGGGAAGACCAACCTGATCGAAGCAGTATCGGTTCTCTCTATTACGCGGTCGTGTCGCGGGCGCGATGAGGACGAAATGGTGCAGTGGAGCCATCCGTTTTATCGGCTCCGGGCAGATGTTGAAAATGATGCCGGTGAAACGTTCAGACTGGAGGCTGTCAGCGAAATTCAGCCGCGCCGTCGCAAGGCGTTTTTCATCAACGATGTGCGAACGAATATCGGCGGTATTGTCGGGTTTCTCCCGACGGTCACCTTCCTTCCGCAGGATCTGGAACTGTTCACCGGCCCTCCTGCGGAACGTCGGCGATTTCTCGATCAATTGCTCAGTCAGTTGTCATCCGATTATCTGCAGGCACTCGCCGAATATCAGAAGCTGGTGCAGCAGCGGAATGCGCTCCTGAAGCGAATCGCCTCAGGCGCCGAAAGTCCGTCATCGCTGGATCTGTGGGATAGGGAATGCGCCCAACGCAGCGCGGTCATTACTGTTGCGCGTCTGGAGCTGATGGAAACATTAAACCTCTCGTTCGCGCAGGAGATGGAGGCGCTTGGTGAAAACTGGCCGGATGTGCGTTTGCAGTACGACCGCAAAGGAACAGCGAAAGAACGGTCGGAGATGGAAGCGGAATATCAGGAATTGCTTCGGGCCAATCGTGATCGCGATGTTTTGCTCCAATCGACAGGTGTGGGGCCGCATCGGGAAGATTGGCAGGTGTACCGTGAACATAGACCCTTGCCGTCATTCGCTTCACGCGGGCAGGAACGCACAGCGGTGCTGGCGATGCTGCAGCTGCAGGTGTCGTATCTGGAACTGCGCAAAGGACAGAAGCCGGTGATCCTGCTCGACGATGTGTTCTCCGAACTCGATGACGAACATCAGGCATCGGTTCTGCGCGGCTTCAAAGGACGACAGGTTCTGATGACCTCGACCCGCGTTCCGCCGGGAGCGGAGGGGGCGAAGATTTTCATGGTCGAAAAAGGGATCGTTGATGGATGATCGCGGCGGATGTATGAGCGTAGGAACGCCATGCATGGCGTTCCTACAACATGACATGCGATGTGATTACAGGTTTTTGCAACGCCCCATATATCGCCAACGCCAGCGCATCCGCCGCATCATCGGGCTTTGGAATTTCGCTGAGCTTAAGCAAATGCATCAACATCGTCTGAACCTGGAGTTTGTCTGCTTGTCCGTCACCGGTAATCGCGAGTTTCATCTGGAGCGGTGTCGCTTCAATAATCGGAATGCCAGCCTCGGCGACGGTTGCGACAATCACGCCTCGGGCCTGGGCGACGTCGATGGCAGTTAAGGCGTTGGTTGCAAAAAACAGCTTTTCGATGACCGCCAGTTCCGGCTTTGTCTCAGCCAAGAAATCGACCAGATCCTTCCGGATTTCCAACAGCCGGTCGGGGAGAGGGAGTCCGGCGGGGGTGGTAATCGTGAGCCAGTCAGGACAGCGCACATCGGTGCCGGAATCGCTTTCGACAAGGCCGATGCCGATGGTTGCCAGGCCGGGGTCAATTCCGAGGATTTTCACGTACGGAGCTTATAGCTGTTAGCTGTTAGCTTCTAGTTTTTGGGATATTGACTCCTATGAAATATGCATTGTTGTACCATACGAAAAATGCGGTTTTTCTGCTATAATAAGGGGAAAACATGGATTTCCAGACAGACACCAAAACGGCCTCAAAACGGCGTCATCGCCTGTACGTCGCAGTGCCACTATTTGTCCTGTTTGCGTGGTTCGGCGTCCCGCACAGCGGTGCGCTGATGTCTACAGATCTCTCGGTTGTTCGTTCCGATGAATCGGGTCTGATCGCCGGTAAAAGTCTGGTTACGACGATGGTGGAGGATGTGACATTCATCGGATGGAACGGTGCGTTTCATATCGATGCGTCGACAGCTGATCGAATGACTGTCGCAGCCCTGACAACCCCGGTTCTGGCTGTCCGCGGCGATGCCCGCTGGTTGGTCCCGGTCGGCATGCAGCTGACCATCGATGCAAATGCATCCGATGCTCTTGATGCATCGTGGCTGCAGAGCCACCGTCCGCTCAAACTTCCTGCACATTACCTTCGAGATATGCTCCCGCAGACTGACGCATTGATGGAGCAATCGCAGGTCAGTGCGCTTCCGGCTGTGAATGCAACGATTCCGCCATTACTGGGAAGCGGGCTTCGTTTTGCCGCTGCCGAGAGCCGTGCACAGGAACGGAACACTGCCCTACGCTTATCTGCTCTCACCAAAGCGATGAAAGAAGGTGATGAAGAAACAGTCGACGCATTATTGCTCGAACAGTCGACGCACAATGCGTTGCAGCATGCATCCGTATCGTCATTATGGACAGTGCTTTCACTCGCGCTTTCATCGGGGCGCGATGCATTGATTCTTCCATTCCTTCTGGGGGAATCCGATGCGTCGCTGATAGCGCGGTATCATCCGCAACTGAGCGACCGCGCATGGGTCTATCCTGCGTCTGCTGCGGACCGATCTATGCTTCTAGCGCACATCCTTCTACCGCGTTCCGATCGCGATCAAGACCCACGGCCGGAACCAGTGATTCGCGCATGGCACGATGGGTGGCAGAGTTTATTGCAGGACGAAGCACAGGCCGCGTTTATCCGCGAGACAGTCTTGCCGGTGATTCGCGAGGATATCGAAGCGCTGGATCGTGACGGCTATCCCGCCCGCGCCCGCGCCTACAGCGACGCCTTGGCTGCCGTGTTCGGATCCGATCAGGGAGTGATTCAGGATAGTCAGATCGATCTGACAGAGCCGCCCTCTGAGGAGGTGGAAGAGGCCGAGGTAAAACTTGATCAGCCCATAGAGATTATTCCCGAAGATCAGGTCCGGTCCGATTTGCTCCGCTTTGGTGTGATGTTTACCTCCAAAAGCAGCCTTACTCTTCACGAGGATGGTTCGTATGCAGTGCGTGATATTGTGCTTGGTACCGCATCGGGCGATCGCGTTCTGTCGTTTGACTATCAGCCTTCCCGAGACATAGTTTCCGGCATCGAGCATGACGGTAAAATCTTGCCGTATAGCTTGTCTCTGGAGCAGTATCTGGCGTGGGTGAAGGGGGAAAAATAAGAGATTGGCCGTTTTGGTCCCATTGCTTGACCCTGAGGCTGTTTCTGCCTACTCTTGCCGCACCCTAAAAGCGGGTTTTTGGGCGACTAGCTCAGCTGGTTAGAGCGCGACACTGATAATGTCGAGGTCGGCAGTTCAAGTCTGCCGTCGCCCACCATTCACTCCCACTCAATAACGACTAGCTCAGCTGGCCCTGTTTCGCTTGCGAAACAGTATCAATAAGCGCGACAACTGCGTAGCACTGATACTGTCGAGGTCGGCAGTTCAAGTCTGCCGTCGCCCACCATCATCCGATTACAAAAAGAGCACTCACGTGAGTGCTCTTTTCATGACTAGTAGAAATGTTCTTACATCTCGCTCGATGCACTGGATGTCATCGACGAGGACTGTGCAGACGACGAGGACATTGTGGATGAAGACTGCTTCGACGAGCGGCTGCTGCGGTATTGCTTGTGCTCTTCCATGCGCTTCATCTTGGTCTCGATCTTCAGCACGCGGCGGCTGGCCTTCTCCAAGCGGCGATCCATGCGGTTTTCGATTTTCTGTTGAGCGCGGACTTTTGCCTGGGAGCGGAGACAGTGAGCCATATCCGGGCCGGTTTTACCGCGGCACTCAATTTTCATGCCTTTCAGCATGCCAGCGGCGGATGACATCCGTGTCTGGAAGCGCTTGGCAGCTTCTGCTTTGGCACAGGCTGCACGCTCAAGACCGGTTTTGCCTTCGCAGGGCTGCATCTTTTTTGATGACATCGACGAGGTGGACATCACGGATGATGACATCATCGACGAACTTGAAGAGTCGCTGCTCTGGGCGAATGCCGGTGCAGCTGACAGACACAGGCTAAGACCTGCAATCAGGGATGCGGTTTTTTTCATACGTACAGAAACGGAAAAAGACAAAACGGAAGCATTCTACCACATTACAAGTGTTTGGTAGGTATAAGTGTTATTTCTTTTTGTACATGTCTGTCACGCTCTCTTTGCGTTCAATGTGGCGGATCACCTCAGCCAGTAGCGGCGCGGTCGGCAGTACGGTCAGTCCGGGGAAATCCGCTGTCTGCGGAATGCTGTCGCTGACAACCACTTCTTTGAAAGCAGCCTCCTTTAAGCGATCTACCGCAGGACCCGAAAAGAGCGCATGTGTGGCCGCGACATAGACGTCTTTGTGTGCGCCACGCTCAATCAATGCATTTTTAGCCGCAACAAGCGTTCCTGCCGTATCGATCATGTCATCAAAGAGGATGCAGGTCCGACCGTCGATATCCCCGACGACCTGCAGCACTTCCGCATGGTGATGCCCGCTGCGGGACTTGTGGAGAATCGCAAGGTCGGCGCCCATGTTATCGGCAAATTTCTTCGCCTGTTTTGCTCCGCCGATATCCGGTGATACGACAACGGGGTTCTTCAGCTTTTTCTCAAAATAATGCGCAAACAGAGGACGTGCATCCAACACATCAACCGGGACCGAGAAAAATCCCTGAATTTGATCCGAGTGCAGGTTCATCGTGATGATGTGATCGGCGCCGGCTTCTTCCAGCAGGCGGGCCATCAGCTTGGCTGAAATCGGTTCCCGCGGTTCGCTGACGCGGTCCTGACGTGCGTATGGGAAGTAGGGGAGAACGACGTGGATGGTCTGGGCGAAGCTCAGACGCGCCGCCTGGCACATCAGAAAGAGCTCGAACAGCGCTTCGTGTGGGTCTTTCCCCGGTGCTTGCAGCAGGTAGACGTCTTTGCCGCGAACCGACTCCAGGTACTTCACATAGCACTCTCCGCTGGAAAAATGCTTCAGCTCTATTTTGCCCGGAGGAACACCGAGTTCGGCGGCAAGAGCCGCACCCAGTGCCGGATGAGATGATCCTGTGAAGAGGTGCATATTCCTCTACAATTATAGCAGATGCACCTCCGACTCTCCACTGCAATCGGCCTGCCTGTCGTCGACCCGTCGGAGGAGCTATTGGGTGTTATTTCCGGGATTCTCATCAATCCAGATACCGGTGCGATTGAGGGTGTGTTTGTCCGTGTCGCATCGTTTTTGTCATCCGAAACGTTGTTTGTCGCAACGGCCGATATTCAGCATTGGGGGCGCCGTGTCCGTGTACGTGATGCAGATTCCCTCAGCCCGCTGGAAGATCTCGTTCGTCTCCAGCAGATGATGGACGAACGACGGCCGATCATCGGTCAGCTGATTAAAACAGAAGAAGGCGCGCTCCTCGGACGCTGTGCCGATATTCAATTTGATACCCGTTTCTTTCGTTTGGAATGGATGTTTCCCCGGAAGCTCTTTCTTTGGAAGACACCTGTTCCTGCGGCAAGCATCCAGCAAGTTCGTTCCGATGCGGTGATTGTTCGCCTTACCAATACCGTCAAAGAGGAGGAAGTGCAGATCGAGACCCCGGTTCTCCCAGCGCTTGATCCGCTCGGTTCCACCCCAGCGGGCAGAGTGTCGGAGCGGATGGCAGAATAATGTCGCACAAAAAACGGGGCTGTCATGGTAAGCGCAGTCGAACCACGAAGCCCCGTTGAATCAGACGAAGGAGAGAACGTTTAACTTTATGCTCCCTGAACTTCTTCGAAGAGATAGACCGTAACCAGGCTCACGATGACGCGAGCGAAGAGCACGATGATCAAACCGATAAGAGCGTAGAAGATCGTCTTCTTGGCAGTGTCGCGTGCGCCTTCGTCACCCTGTGAGATAATGAGGCGGATGCCGGCGATCACGACGACGACGACAGCGATCAGCGCGAGGAAGTTCAAGACCGCCTCGAGGATATTGACGACGACATCGCGGATATCTTCCGGATCGGAAGCATCGGGAAGGCCGCCTGCATCGGGCGTCGGACCGGCAAAATCGCCGTCCTGTGCGAATGCGGAACGGATGAACGACATCGCAGTGTAGCCGGCAGCTGCCAGCGACAGTGTTGTTTTCTGGAGCGTCTGTGTCATGGAAAGAAAGGGAGGAGAAACGCGATCAGTCTCCTGTATGAGCCCTTCACGCGCAAGATCATCGCACCGTCGTACCGGGACATTCTATTGACGGAAATGCACGGAATATGTGCATTCGCATCACGAGCTTGACCGGTTCGAGATGATTCCGACAACGAGCAGCAGGACTGCGGGTAAGCTGAACCAGAGATTCTGATAATCGACCATGATCTGCACCAGCGTGCTTCCGGCCAGAAGTGGCTGGAGAAGTGGCGCCATGCCCAATGTAGAGTCGAGCAACGGCTTTGCCGCGACGTAGGTGAGCAGTGCACTGAGCAATAACCCCGCAGTTGCGAAGCCGAATGCACCCGTAACGACAGGATCCCAGGTTCCGGGAAGATCTTTGGCGTATTGCATTTCGAATCCGCCTTTGATGGCGATGAAAATGATCATCACGATAAAGAGAATCAGCTTGATGATGGAGATGATGTTCTGATCCAACGCGAAGCCCAGTGATGACATCATCGGCGATGATTGCAGGCTTAACATCGCCAACAGGTTGCCGATTGCCTGCACGGCGACAATCGCGATGTACGACGCGATGATAATTTTAACCGATTCGTCTTTTCCGACGATAAAGCTGTACGCGAGAATGACCGCGAAGAAGATAATGACGATGAGATCCCAGGAGAGTGAAATTTCCATCGGTGTGTATGGTACGTCGGACACGGGTCATGCCGCAATCACTGCTTCACCGAGCGGGAGCGACGCGACGGTATCGAATGATGCATAGGCAGCATCACCATGTTCATTGATCAGGAACTGCGCGGCCGCGCCGATCATCGCCGCGTTATCGGTGCAATATCCAAGCGTTGCGGGGAAGCGTAGCGTCCGTCCGTCACATACCTCCGTCGCCATTGCACGTAACCGGGTATTGGCAGAGACACCCCCGACAAGATGCACTTCCAGAATATCGGGATGTACGTCGAGTGCGCGCTTGATGCGATCGCAGAGATGATTGCATAGCGCGTATTCATACGATGCGGCGAGGTCAGCTAACCGCTCACCGCTCATCGCTTCATCAAGATCGCGAATGATATATCGCAGCGCTGTCTTTAAGCCCGAGAAGCTGTAATCGATGGTCTGCTCTTTCTGCAGCGGCATTGGGAAAGAGAATGCGAGATGATTTCCCTCGGCACCCGCTTTCGAGATCGATGGTCCGCCGGGATACGGCAAACCGAGCATCGATGCGCCTTTATCGAACGCTTCACCGGCGGCATCATCGCGCGTCCGGCCGATCAATCGTCCTTTTGTGTGTGCCGTACGCAGCCACAAGTCGGTATGGCCGCCCGATGCTGATAATGTGAGCATAGGAAATCGCGGCTCATCCGCCGGATCGGTCCCAAGCCACGTCGAACTCAAATGCCCGAGTGTGTGATGGACGCCGATCAATGGTTTTCCGTGAATACGGGCGATGGCACGCGCGGCAACGGTTCCGACCAGCAGCGATCCGAGCAATCCCGGTCCGCGGGTCACGGCAATTGCATCAATCTCATCCCATGATGCGGTGACCCCCTCCAGCGCCTGATTGATAACCGGCATAATGCATTCGACGGTTTTGCGGGCGGCATCCTCCGGAATAACGCCTCCCATCTGTTCAAAAGCCTTTCTGGACGTGGAAATGACGTTACTGCGGACATGTACGCCGTCTTCGACGACCGCGGCAGCCGTTTCGTCGCACGATGATTCGATAGCGAGGATTCTCACAGAATTGAAAATGGAAAATTAAAAAATGGAAAATTGGGCTATTCTTTCCATATAGTACCTTTCATTTTCAATTATCAATTCTCAATTATCAATTTCCCGGCCCGTTCTCTTCTTGGCTCGCTCTTGGCATGGTCATGGCGGTATGCAGCGCCTCAACCGCGATGTAGCCATGCATCTGGTAGAAGCCAGAGGATCAACTTTTCAGGTTATTCATCCATCCAGTCGGTCGATGCCGGCACTCATCTCGTTCTGTCTCCGATCCATCGTCGCTGCTGCCCGATCGGGAAGAAATACCCGAATCCATGTGGGCGATGCAGCGGCGTTGCCGCTCGGCGTACTCTGCCGATGGATTGGCGGCGGCTCACTGAGCTGCACTGCCTGCGGTCTTGATGTGATCTATCCGAAGCCGTGGTATCAGGCGATAGTGCGCTTCTGTCTGCAAAGGTGCGATCAGGTGATCAGCATTAGCCATGCGACCGCGGAAGAACTGCGCAAGAGGGGTGTGTCCGACAGTCGCATCACGGTGATTCCGTGCGGGATCAATCCGACAGATCGGGCTCATAGTTCGACTCGCGATCCACATCTTCTTGTGACGGTTGGTCGACTGGTCCAGCGCAAAGGCGTCGCGTGGTTTCTGGAGCAGGTGTTTCCACCATTGCTGACTGCGCATCCGCATCTTCGATACATCATCATCGGTGATGGGCCTGAACGACAGACGATTGCTTCGATCATCGATCGTTTGCATCTGCACGAATCAGTGAGTCTTTGGACCGATGCATCCGATGATGCGCGCTTGAGCATGCTCCATACCGCGTCTGTGTTTGTCGCGCCGAATGTCCGCGTGCCCGGTGACATGGAAGGATTCGGGATTGTCTGCCTGGAAGCGGGGGAGTCCGGACTGCAGGTTGCTGCCGCAAACATCGAGGGGCTGACTGATGCGGTGATCGACGGACAGACCGGTCGGTTGTTTGCCTCAAGAAATACCGACGATTGCATGCGGATGATCGACGAGATGTTGAAGCGCCCGCTAGATCCAGTGAGCGTGCGAATGAAAACGCTCGATCATTTTTCGTGGAATCGGCTTATTCCTCTCTACAACAATGTCTTCGACCGATAAAGCCATCGGCCTTCTGACGTGGGATTACGGAAAGCCCAAAGGGGGGATGGGGAGATCGTTGCAGCATATTGTTGAAGTGCTTAGATCGGTTCACGTAGGCGCTCCACCATCCGTCCTCGCTGGTCCGCCAAGTTCCGAAGCGTGGCGGCCTGCGCTCGAATCGAATGGTTCCGCGCCTGTAAAAACAGTCAGCATTCTGGCGCCCTGCCCCGGTGAATCAGGAGACGATCCGCTGCTGCGTTTCACGGCTCGCTTTGGTGGGCAGATTCTCTTCTCGCTCTTGCTGCCCTTTGTTTTGGAGCGACGATTACGAGGATTGGATCGACTGCTACTTCCAGTTGGCCCCGGCGGTGTTCTTTTACTGAGCAAGCCTTCGGTTGAGTCGGTTGCTATTGTCTATCATAGCTACGCGCAGCAGAGCGCGTTGGTTCCCGGACAACGATGGAAGAAGATGTTCTGTCCGTTTGAGCGGCGCACATTGTCGTTCTGTTCAAAAATCATCTGCGTCTGTGATGACACGAAACAGGCGTTAATGCGTGCGTACGAAATCGATCCATCAAACATCATCGTCGTTCCTCATGCAGTTGCGCCTTCAGCAGTACAAGCGATGCGCGATCCGTTGCTCTGTGTCTGCGTCGCACGACTTGAAGCACGTAAAGGTGTGGATGTGTTGCTGCGCGCATGGCCGCAGATTCATCACATGGTTCCCGATGCGCGATTAGTCATCGTCGGCGATGGCGTGCAACGAGAGAAGATCGATCGGATGATCGGAAAGCTTACCGGTGTTGAACGACGATCATCGCTTCCACAGAAAGAACTCGATCTATTGCTCGCTCGTGCATCCATCGCATTCTGTCCGGCATACCTGGAAGGATTCGGTCTCGCCTGTGCCGAAGCGATGGCAGCGGGCTGTTGTGTCATTGCATCCGATGTCGATGGACTGCGGTCACTGATTGATGATGTATCCGGGATGCTCGTTCCGGCCGGAGATAGTTTGGCGCTTGCGGATACGGCAATTCGAGTATTACGTGACGCCCATCTTCGGGCATCCATGAGTGCTGCGGCAGTAACACGAATCCGCACAATCTGTGATCCTGCAACGTCCGATGCGGCGCTGGCGGCAGCTCTGTGATACGCTGATCGCCGTGCCGTTGTTATCAACATACATTCGCCAGCCTGTTGTGTGGATTGTCTCCGCACTCGTTCTCGCATTGCTGATGAAATACGGCTGGCCGTTGTTTGCGTTTGATTTACCGCTCGGATACGACACTGGGTTTTACCGGTATCTCTTTCTGCGTCATGCAGAAGGATTTCCGCCGTTCTGGATTACCGACTTGGAACCGTGGGCGCGCGCCCATTCGCTCGGACTGTTCTTCTTTTCAACGGTGTTTCTGAAGCTCGGCATTCCGGTTGATTGGCTCATCGGATGGATGTGGAATCTCTTTGTCGTCGTGCTTCTGTGTCTGCTTTCTTGGACTGCAGGAAAGCGATTCGGTCGCGATGTCGGAATTTGGACATTGGTCGCCTGCGTTCTGTCTGTTGCGACATTTGACGGTTTTGCAGCGATGTACTGGAAGACGTTTGCATCCCTGTTCTGGTGCGTCCTCGCGTTTTCGTCTTTGGAGCGCCGTTCCTGGCTGACCGTTCCGTTCGGTATTCTCGCCGTTGCCACGCATAGCCAGACAGGACTGCTCTTTGGGCTCGTGCTACTCAGTTATCTTATCCTGCCGTTTGTTCCGTGGGTCTTGCCCTCCTCTCCGATGGGCCTGAGCCGCATCCGTCCCCGCGACATTGTGATGGTGTTGGGCGGATGTCTGCTGATTCTCTGCGTCGGACTGCTCGTCTATCTGCCGATTTGGACCGAAGCGGTCGCGCAGATTCTGCCGATGCTGCTGGGCCAGACGGAAGCGTCATCCGGCAGTTTCCCCGATGCATCGTTCTACGTGTATTACGAAGGGGTTGTGCTAGCCGCAGGTGCCCTGGGTCTCGTTCTCAGCATCCGCGCCGAGCGATGGATGCCCTGGCAGCTTGCAGTGTTTTGGAGCTTGCTGTTCGTGGCAGCACGGATGCTCTTCTATAGACGCTTTTTCCTGCAGCTAGAGTTTTTCCTGCTTCCATTCGCCGGTATCGGGTTTGCTTCTCTGTGGAAGTGGTTCAAGAGCAAAGAGATGCATGCAACCCTGATCATTCTCCTCATTCTGCAATTACTCGTGATGCAGCATGCACTCCTTCGTCACGGACCGATGGTCGATGCTGAGACGTTTGCCGGCATTCTTCAGGTGCGGGAGTTTACCGATGATCAAACGCTGATTCTGGCACTCGAAAACGACACGCCGGTGATTCTGCGCGGTTGGTACGCGGATAGACGCGTCGGTGGTCCGGGGCTCTTTGATGCCCCATGGACGCGTGATCAATGGCAGTCCTTCTTTGTCGGATCGCACGAGGACCGCGTGCAGTTTCTGCAACAAGTCGGAGGACCGATTGTATTATTCGTCTCGCCGCTTGCACGCACATTCTATGGTCCGACACTGACGACTCTACTCAGTGATTCATGTTTTCAGACGATCCCCGGAACCATGCTTTACCGCGTAACCTGCACCCCATGATCGACTTCTTTCCGACCCGTACCGTCGCGTTCGTTATCGCCGGTTTTCCAGTGCATTGGTATGGATTGCTCTATCTTCTCTCGTTTGCGGTTGCATGGTTCTCGTTGCCGCGCTTGCAGCATCTGCGCAATCTGAAACTCTCTGCCGATGATTGGTCGGGCATCATTTCCGCCGCCGTGATCGGCGTGATCATCGGCGGGCGATTGGGCTATGTCCTGTTTTACGATCCCTGGTACTACGTTCAAAATCCTTCCCAGATCATCGCGGTCTGGAAGGGGGGAATGGCCTCGCACGGAGGGTTTGTCGGCGTCGCTCTGGCAATGATGTGGACGCTGCGCAAACGCTCACGGACCGACTTCTGGCGCATTGCAGATTTAGTGACGGTACCAATCGCGATCGGCCTTGGTCTTGGTCGCATCGGAAACTTTATTAATCAGGAACTCTACGGAACCGTGACATCGCTTCCTTGGGCCATGAGCTTCCCCGGAGCAGACGGTCTGCGTCATCCGATTCAGCTCTACGATTTTACACTGCAGATGATCATTGCCGGTGTGTGCTATCTGCATCTGAAAAAAACCTCGATTCCCGGTCGGACACTCGGCCTATTTTTGACGCTCTACAGTATCGCACGCTTCTCGCTCGAATTCATTCGCGAGCAGAACGGCGTGTTTATTGGTTCGTTTACCGAGGGGCAGCTGCTGACGATTCCGATTTTGGTGATTGGTACCTTACTATTCCTAAGAAAAAGGAATTGAAAATTGATAATTGAGAATGAAAAATACGTTTTAAATGTTCAATTTTTCATTATCAATTTCTCATCACTTTCCAGAATATTCTTTAAATACGTTTGTCGATGAAGAATGCACGGTCCATGCTGCTTAATTGCGTCTATGTGCGTCGGTGCACCGTATCCCTTGTGCCCGGCAAACCCGTAAAGCGGAAATTCTCGATCTGCCTCGACCATTAATCGATCGCGCGTCACTTTGGCAATAATTGATGCAGCGGCAATGGCTGGCTCAAGACTGTCGCCTTTGATGACGGAGCTGTGCGGATAGTCGAACCAGAACGCGTCACGCCCGTCGACCAATAAGTACGTTGGTGTAATCGACTGTGCGAGCATCGCAACCGCTTCCTGCATTGCGCGGTTGGTCGCTTCCAGAATGCCGATCGAATCGATCTCATCGGCGTGCACCATGCTGACGCCGTGGGGGCAGTTTTTGACGATCCAGTCGTAGGTTTTTTCGCGCTCCGTTTCTTCAAGCTGTTTGCTGTCGAACAATCGGCAATTGCCAATCATCCATCCGCCTTTTGGATGGGTAGCAACAGGGCAGAGGAGATGGACCGCACCGGCTACAACAGGACCTGCCAATGGACCCCTTCCAGCCTCATCTATGCCGCAAATGACTGTATTTGACATAATTTACTTAAAATGTCATAATTATTAACTGGTCTGTGACATCATCAGGTCGAGCCTGTAATGCTGCTGTTATTGTACATCCCGATGGATCGGGATGGTGACAGCAGTGAACAGGCTTAGGGATAAGGAGAAAAACCCCATGAGCCAGAAAGAATTGTGGAATACAGTTGTGAGCTCGCGTCTCATCTTCCCGGTCGAACACCCGCTCCATAATTTGGATATTATGGTGTTGGGTGCATTCCTCTTCGGTTGCGTCATCCTGTGGTTGGCAATTCTGGAGTGGAAATTCGTGCGGTGGGAAAAGAAGCAGATTCACAGCTATGAAGTTTGGGAGCGTCAGTGGAAGGCATCACAGGCACGCAATCACAACAAGACGAGCAAAGGGTAAAAAGCCATGGTCGAGCATTTCGGATTGATTCTCACAGTCGGCATCTCGTTGCCGACCCTCGGTCCGTCGGTTGTGGGGTACATTCTCGGTTTCTTCTTCAAGTAATCCCCAAAGCCGACTAGCGCCGCTCATCCCTTCGGGGGCGAGCGGTGCTTTATGATATCCCGCGCAATCTCGCGCTCGTTCCACGGGATCTGTCCGTCCTTCAGCCACATGGTGGTGTCGCTACCTTTGCCGCAGAGAATCACGATGTCGCCGGACTGTGCTTTGTCGATGAGAAACTCGATCGCTTTCCGGCGGTCGAAAATGCGGTGCGCCTCGGTCTTCGATTGATCGATGCCGGCCCACACTTCATCGATAATTTTCTCCGGATCTTCGGTGTACGGATCTTCATTCGCGACAACCATAATGTCGGCATACGTGCTGACGATTTTGCCGACAATCGGCCGTTTTTCCTTCATGCGGTCACCGCAGCTGCCCGTCAGAACGAGCAGCCTTTTTCCGCTTGGGAGAGCCTTTTTCAGTGTGGATAGCGTTGCCTCGTATGATTGCGGCGTGACGGTGAAATCGACGAAGACGTGGAAGTCCTGACCCGCATCAATCCGTTCCATGCGTCCGGGGATACCGGTGAAGGTTGCGAGGGCGTTGATTGATTGCGGAACGTCGACGCCGGCTATCTGCGCGCAGTTGATGGCACAGAGCGCGTTGCTGAGATTAAACGCACCGGGAATCGGCAGTCTCACGGTGTATTGATCGGAACCGATTGTCGCCTTGGCGCTGGAGTGATCGGGCGCCTGCTCAACCGATGTCAGATCATTGATGGGCGAGTAGACGACAGTCGAAGAAGTCGGAATGTGCCACAGTGCCGTATACGAGACATCGTCGGCGTTCAGCACTTTGGTTCCTTCCTGTGCCATGCGGAACAGAAGTCCTTTTGCCTGGATGTATTCTTCCATCGATCCGTGATAATCGAGGTGTTCTTCACTCATATTCGTGATGCCGGCGATGGCCGGATACGTGTAGTTCATGCGTCCTTGAACCAAGCCGTGTGACGAGTATTCGAGGACCGCATGGGTGCAGTCTGCATCGACGAGATCACGCAGGAATTTCTGAATAATGAACGGTGATGGCGAGGTCTTCTGCGTTGCGTTCCATTCAATGCGGTCACCGATCCGGAAGAAGGCTGTAGAAAGCGCACCAACTTTGAAACCGTTTGTATGGAGGATATGCGCAACCATGCCGACAGTCGTCGTCTTGCCGTCTGTTCCCGTTATGCCGATGACGGTCAGCTTCTTTCCCGGGAATCCGTAGCGGATTGCAGCCGCCAGCGCCTTGCTGTTATGCCAGGCGAGACGGATAGGGGAATCGTTCGGCAGAAGCCGTTTAAGCGTCTGGAGTACCATGAGTTCCCAGAATAGCACGCGTACGGGTCACATCATCGGCAATTTGGGCTATCAAATCCTCTTTTGAGGGAAAATCGAGCACGTCACGCAGCCGTTCTATCAACACGATCTCGATTGTTTCCGGAGCCTGTGCGACGACTGTATCGAGTAGATACAGTTCGAATGATTCGCTGTCGTTAAACACAGGACGGGGTCCGTAGTGGATTGCCGCCATCTGCCATGCATCATCAACGCGTGTCCACCCGGCATAAATCCCGTGTGTCGTCTCTGCTGGTACATCAGACAGATCGATATTCAGTGTTGGGGTGCCGATCGTTTTTCCGCGACCGGAACCGGTAACAACATGCGCGTGAAATTGGATCGTGCTCATTATGGTCACGATACAGAGGCTAGTAGCTAGAGGCTAGTAGCTAGAGGCTTACTTCGACCCATCCATACATTCCCGCTGAATCGTCTTCCAGTCGTAGGGGAAGCGGAAGGTTTCCAGTGCGCGGACAAGGGCGGCAAAGCAGTGCCAGACGGTCGGTTTCGTGTAGACGAATGAGTTACCGCTCTCCTGATTCGGGTTGTAGTCGTGGACGCCAAGTGCCTGCGGGGTGACGGGAACAGTGCCGAATTTCAGCGCTGCGGTCAGCTCTTCCATGCCCTGCGGATCGGAGAGAAAGAGCGCCATATCGGATGCTGCATACATGCGGGCAATGTGCTTCGCATCGTTCGGGACAATCGCGACACGATGACGGTGTTCCTTTGCCATCTCCGTCAGCATCTTGCCGTACGATGCCGATCCCTTTCCAAGAATCAGAATCTCGACCGGCAGCTCCAGCAGACCCGGCAATAATTCCTCCAGGAGTTTGCCACCGAGCTGCTCACTGACACCTGCCGGAATGCAGATCATCGCGCGCTTCGGTTCCGCAGCCCATCCGAGTTCCTCCTGAAGCGATACTTTATTTTGCACCTTATACTCCAGCGTTGTGCTGTCGTAGGGGCGGG
>CAYXNG010000002.1:0-68716 GCA_964466635.1 uncultured Candidatus Peribacteria bacterium
TCTCCGGTGGAACTCTCACTGTCACCAACGGTCAGCGCCTCAACGTCTCCGGTTCCCTCATTCAATACCGCGGTGGTGCATTCTTCGCTGGAACAGGAACGGTGAATCTCCGCTCAACTCAACCCGCAACTCTCTCCGGATCATCCGCCTTCAACAATATCAACATCAATAGCAGCCTTCTTGGATACTGGAAGTTTGATACCGGTTCCGGAAAGGGTGTTGTGCCAGACAGTGCAGGCAATGGCAGAAGCGGTCAGCGCATGGGAACAGGCACGGTCTTCAGTTCCGATATACCGACAACACGATTCGGCAATTCTCAATCGATGAGTTTCAACGGTGCGAGCGATTACGTGCAGGCGCTGGAAGTGTTTGACGGAAACGGCGACTTTACGGCAACCGCGTGGATTAAGACATCAGATGCTAACGGAACTTTGATGGGGCAATACGAAAATGCGGCAGGCGGGAACAACGTGAACGGATTCTGGTTCTTGCAGGTGGTCAACGGCGTATTGCGCGGGCAGATGCGCGATACGGGGCTGGTCCAGCACTCAGTTGTTTCATTAGGAAACGCTGTGAACAACGTATGGCGCTTCGTCGGTATAAGTCGGCAGGGATCGACGATGTATCTGTATCTTGATGCGACAAGTAATAGCACCAGTGCAAGCACCGGAGATATTTCCAGTACCTCCACATTCTTCCGTCTGTCGGTAAAAGCCATGAATGAAAAATACCAGGGATTGATGGACGATGTGCGTGTGTATAACCGCGCCCTCTCCGCATCCGAAATCGCCCGCCTCGCCGCAGGTTACCAAGACACAGGTTCGGGCACCTACACCCTCGGATCTAGCCTCGATGTCAACGGTAACCTCAACCTGATCTCCGGAGGAATCTCTGCAGGCTCCAAGTCTCTCAACCTCGCCGGCAACCTCGCCAACTACGGTACATTCACCAAGGGAACCTCCACTGTCACGCTCGATGGTTCCGGTCATCAGACCGTCTCCGGTTCCACCGTCTTCCACGCTCTTAGCGCAACAACAAGCACAGCAAGAACCATCTTCTTCGACTACTCTGGCCGCCAGTCTGCTTCCGGAAGCCTCACCCTGCGTGGTGTTTCCGGAAATAGATTGAGTCTGCGTTCCACACGCAACGGCTCCGGTGCTCGCATCGACCTCGATGCGGATGCATCGCAACTCTCCACCGACTTCACCTACGCCGACGTCAAAGATATCAACAGCGGATCGGGTCAGACGTTGATCTGTGCGACATCATCGGAAGGATGTGTGAATAGCGGCAACAACATCAACTGGACGTTCAGCGGACCGACATTTACGGACATCCGTCCGCAGGACGAAGCGCCGTTTGCAGACGTTCGCCTGCCACTGCGCATTACCTTTAACCAGAACGTGTCGAAGGGTTCGGGCAATATCTCCATCTACAAGTATAACGGCACGTTATTCCAGTCGATTCCAGTCGGCAATGCTGCGGTTAGCTTCATGAACAGCAATACGCTGCTGATCGAGCACAACGTATTGGAAACAGGCACCGGATACTACGTGAACATCGATAGCGGTGCATTCGTCAGCTCGGTCACAGGTCTCGACTTCGAAGGAATCTCCAATGCAACAACATGGAACTTCATCACGACGATGAACGTGGAAGGAACGGTCTACAACGAAGCAGGAACCGCGCCGGTTGGTGCAGGTGTGCACGTCGTCTGGCGCAAGAACGGAGGAGCGGTGGTCGATGACACCATGACTCAGTCGGACGGTACGTACTCGCTGACCGGTGCGACGATGGCCGCGGGTGACGTGATCGCGATTTACCTCGATAACGGCAACGAAGCGGTCACGATGGTCCGCTCGCCGGGACGCGACATTGCCGGCGTCGATCTGTACGTGAACAACGTCATCATCCGCTCGGAACAGTCCGGACAGCCGATTACGACGGCGCACATCAACACCGGTTACGTCGGCTCCGAGCCGCAGATCACCAATGTTTTCCAGATGAGCGGCAACAATACCATCGTGCAGAGCGGTAAACGGCTCATGACTGTCAGCGACTTTAACGCGGGCGGTAACGTTGTCACGCCGAACGCAACGATCCGACGCGGCTTCACACTCGGTCAGCACACCTTCGCCAGCAGCGGCGTGGTGCTGCGCGGAAGCGGTGCCTCGTTCAATGCTGGTACGGGATCACTCCAGATCAAGGGTCCGTTCACGCTCTCTGGCGGAACATTCGTCCAGAACCAGGCTCCGATGCGTGTGACCGGTAACTTCGTCCTGAACCCGGGAACAACATTTACCAAAGCGACAAACGGCGCACCGCTGACACTCGCCGGAGATCTGGAACTCAATGCGAGCGGCGCCAACCTCGGTAACCTGTACATCGGCGAAAGCCCGGATGTGATCACGCTGTCCGGCGATCTTCTTGTCGATTCGCTCACTATCCGTGCCAACGACACGCTGGTGACGAACGGGTATGACATCACGGTTCTTGGCACATTTACCAACAGCGGAACGCTGACCGCTTCGGCCGGCACATCTGTTGCGGTCGGCGGCGATCTGATCAACTACGGTATCTATACCGCAGCAAGTTCGACACTGACGCTGTCCGGCTCCTTCCTCAATGAGGGAACATTCAGCGCCGGCACAAGCACGGTGATCCTCGACGGTACCGCCCAGACACTCTCCGGAACGACACTCTTCTACAATCTGCAGAAGACGGTCGCATCCGCCGACACGCTGTGGTTCGGTACCGGATCCGTCACCACTGTCTCCGGTTCGCTGACGCTGCGCGGTGCAAGCAGCAACCTGCTCAGTCTGCGTTCGACGAATGCCGGCACGCAGCGCACATTGATCCTTGACGGCGACAGCGGTACGCAGACCATCGATTACCTCAGCGTCCGCGACAGCAATGCATCCGGCGGACAGGAACTGCTCTGTTACACCGGTTCGGAAGGATGTGTGAATGCAGGAAATAACAGCGGCTGGATCTTCAGCATTACGGGAACCGGAACGGTGAAGGGTCTTGTCTGGAACGATGAAGACGGTGACGGAGTCCGCGACAGCGGTGAAAACACGTTCTTCAGCGGTCTGACTGCCGCTCTCACGGGAACAACCGGTACCGGTATGAGCGTCAACAAGACGGCGTCGACCAACGCTGCCGGTCTGTTCTTCTTCTCCGGCTCGATTATCAGCAACAGCGCCGGTTACACCGTCACCATCAACGGCAACGCCGCGCCGAACGGATATATCCGCACGCGCTTCAACAGTTCCGGATCGAATGTTCTGGGAACCGGCGGCATCATCAATGTTCGCTTCGGATATGTTCTCCCAAGCACCATCACTGGTTCGGTCTTCCTGGATACCGACGAAGACGGTGAGCGCGATGCAGGCGAGAACACGGTCTTTACCGGCGCGACGATCACGCTGACCGGCACGACATCGACCGGTGCGTCGATTACCCGCCAGACAACAACGAATACCAGCGGTGCATACCTCTTCTCGAATCTTGCGCCATCGCCGGATGGCTATCTGGTGGTCGTCAGTCCTCCGGACGGCTATGAAACAACATCAACCAACAGCCGTACCGTCACCATCACGACGGGAGGATCGGCACGTACCGAGGCATTCGGTTTCATAGAAGAAGAGGACGAGGAAGCGGGAGGCGGCCATGTCGGTCGTGATGACATATTCGTTTCATCGGATGAAGGTGATGACGAGGCGCCGATCGTCGTGCAGCCTGAACCGATCATCACAGACGATGACGTTCCGTCCGAGGAAGAGCCGTCCATTGAGCCGGAGCCGATTCCTGCCGGACAGGAACGCGAGGAGCAACAGGAAGAAGATGCCGAATACATCCGTGATCTCCTGCAGAAGATTGAAGAACGCCGCAATGAACGCCGGCAGAACATCGCAGAAACCGATGTCGAACGTGTGCGCATCATTCAGGAGCGTGCACGAACGTGGATCATCGGTGGCCAGGAGACAACACTGCTTCAGGTGTCGCCGATCGTTAAGGGCATTGCTGCTGCGCCGGATCTGATTCGTGCAGGAATGAAGCAGATCGCCCGCGCAGGAGAAGCAGTCAATACGTTGTCTGATGCAGCTGTTAAGCAGATTGCGTCGGTCTTCAATCGCGCCACCGAAGCCGCAGATTCCGCGTCTGATGCAGTTGCTAAGCAGATTGCGTCCGTCTTCAATAGCGCCATCGAAGCGGCGGATTCCGCCCGTGTCGCCGTCATTGCCGTTGCCAATACAGCATTGCAGTCCGTGGTCAACGCAGCAGATCAATCCATCAAGACTGTTGCAGCCATCGTCGACGCATCAGCCGATATGATTCACCGCGCCGGTGATGCTGCGGTTGTCGCCGTTACCGATACGATTCGCTCAATCGGAGAGATGGGTATTGCAACGGCCGACCGTATTGCCATTGCCTGGACTACCAGCGCAGACTCCGCCGCCAATGCATCGGCAACCATCGCACTGCGCACTCGCGATCTTGCTGTGCTCACGGTCAGTACGACACTGCGCACACTTGGTGAAACCGGTACGGCTGCCGCCGATGCGATTGCCGCTGCATGGAATACGACAACCGATTCTGCAGCCGTCATTGCTCAGCGATTCACTGACTTCGGTACGCTCACAGCCATGCGCGCCCGCGACGCAGCCGATTCTGCAGCCGTTATCGCTCAGCGATTCACTGACTTCGGTACGCTCACAGCCATGCGCGCCCGCGACGCAGCCGATACAGCCGATCAGCTTGCACAGGCCGTCGTAGACCTTGGTGTACTCGTTGCATTCGAAACAGAGGCAATAACCGATGCGCTCCAAGAGGGACAGGATCTGCTCGATCAGGCTTCCGCGGAAATCACGGAAATCGCGTTTACCGTCCTCGATGACACGGCTCAGATCGCCGCCGATGCAGTCGAAACCGCAGTGGTTGCCGTCGTCGATACCGCAGTGGATGCGGCAACAACGGTTGCAGAAGGCGGTGCATACATCGCCGTTCGGACGAACGATGCCTTCAATGAATTCTTCACGACCGCCGGCGAAAATTTGACCATCGCATTCGAACAATTGAGCCGTGGCGTGACACCGACGCAGATCACGGAGCTGCCGCCTGCACGACAGTATGAAACCGAAATCGTGAAGCGTGATGATCAGATTCTTATCGCACAGTTACATCTGAGCGTCTTCAACTCACTCGGTCTGCCGGTCCGCAATACGCCGGTCGTTCTCTTCTCCACGCCGAAAATTTCCACGACGAACGATGAAGGTGTCGCAACATTCCGCGACGTCGAAGCCGGTAAGCATCGCTTGGAAGTTCATGTCTCCGGCGAATCCGTCGAATCGCGCGAAATCATCATCGAAGCTCCGGCGGAAATTCAACTATCTGACCTTGAGCGTGTGAAGGCCGTCCTGCCTGTCATTCAGGTGATGGTCGAGGACACGACGATGCATGCAGCAGCGCCGTATCAGTTGCCGTGGCTCTGGGCGATCATCGGCATACTCGCAACCGGGAACGCCGTATGGTTCGGTGCATGGGTATGGCGAAGAAAGACAAAGTTAGTATAAGAAAGATACATTTGTGTCATCCCGAGCCTGCCTAACGGACAGGCAGGCGTAGTCGAGGGGTCAAAGGTGCATATTCATTAATTCTCTCTGCATCCTTCCCGTGTCAGGCGGTAACCGCCCGGCACCGGTTCGAATTCGGCGAAGCAAACCCGGCCCTGTTCGTCCGCCCAGTAGAGCGAGATGCCGAAGGACGGGAGAATAGTTAATTGGATGTCTTCGCGCAGCGGAATCGAATCGGCAAGTGTTTCGCCGATGCTAGCCGCAAGGCGCTTACGCCCTTCATCGCGGACCGAGAACAGCGTTGCGCCGCTGTGGTCGACAATGGCAAAACGTCCGACGGCGGCCGAGAGCAGTACGCCTGGGCTGCCACCCGGCGGCAGACCTTGTTCTTCCATATCCGCGATCACATAATCCTCGGTCTTATCACCCGTCAGGTCGGTTCGCAGGAGAACGGTCGAGTGTTCAAATCCCTCTTTTCTGCGGACGATCCCCAGCATCTGTTGGAATCGCTCCTGCTCCTCCTGCCATTCCTGCAGATTCTGTGCTTCCGCAGTTTTCCATGCTAGATAATCGTTCCGGTAGGCGGTGATGTCCGCATCGCTCATGCCAATGAAAAACGACACCGATCCGGTTGCGCTTTGCTTCTGTTCGCCTTCACCGGTGAAGGCATCAATCTGCAGCATGTAGGGTGCGGCTGTCCACGCATCGCGGGATCCAAAACTGAACCGCGCGATTTTTGCCCCCGACTGCGTGACAATCGATGTGCGCCCCAGCGGCATCTGTCGGTCATCGGGCGAGAACCATGTCGCCTGGACGGTGGTCCCCTCTTTCACGTACTCGAACCCTACTACACCGACAAGGTTCCGCTCATCGCGTTCGAAGGTGCTGCTGAACCGTAAGTCTGCCAAATCGGTGACCAGATTCCCCGTTGCAACTCCAATGAAGCTGATCACCGGACTGTCATGAGGAGAAGTACAGCCCGTTAATACTGAAAGTGCCGCAACAATGAACAATCTTCGCATGGGCATCATGGTAAGGCGTAAAGAGCAAGGGGTAAAGAAGGAGCATCCTACTCAATACCCCTTTTGCTCAATACTGCTTACCGTGCTGTATCTTCCATGATGAGCGGCATGGGGACCGGGTTACCCTGTCCGGTTCGCTCCTTTAGAAGATCCGCTGCGAGCGGGACGGTGATGCTCTTCTGGTAGAAGTATTCTCCTTCCGGCACGTTCGTGACCGGGAACACGAGAGCGGGAACAAGCAGTTCGTCACTCATGTTATCGCGGTAGTGGTACATGCGGACCAGAGACACCTCCGGCGTGCCGAGCGTGATATCGACACTTTTCACGGTTGTGCCCTGCGGCATGAAGTCGGTTGGGAACACACCGTATGCATCGATGAAGGCGCGGATAGCTGCTTCGTCCGTTACGCCGGCGTAGGCAGACTTGCGATACTTCTGGTCCATAATGCCCCATGCATCAGATACGCGCTTCTCGCGGACGTTCACGTTGATGCTGATGCCGGTTTTCATTCCTCCTTCGTCATAGACGGGCTTTCCGTCGATGAGTAGGGGATAGATCACCTGTGCGCCATCGGGAATCCAGACCATCGATTTGTCTGTTGCAGCTTCGTACTGGGCGCGCCACTGGTTGTTTACTTCGGGCTCGCCGTACTGCGATAGGTCGATGCTGTACTTCTCGACGAAGGCATTCGCAATGCCGATGAGCACGTCGTCGGCAGGGACATCTTCAGCCTTCACACGGAAGCGCTGGTAGCAGGCTTCGTCGCGGCAGGCGCTTTCCGGATGCGGCCACTTTTCCCAGTTCTGGTTAATGTTGATGGTTCCCTCGCGGAACGAGACGTTCACCATGTAGCCGTACTCTGTATCCTGATAGAAGCTGATCATATCGGTCTTGGCATTGCCGAAGGAGCCGAGATCAATGAGACCGGTGTTGAAGGCAGAGAGAATCTGGCCAATGTCGGCGTTGGAGACGCCGCGCATGCGGCTGTACACATCGACGGAGTCCGTCAGCGATGGCAGAGCGCCATCAAACACGAGATTGTATTGTGTCATTTCAGGTGCAATGAGGCCGATTTTTGGATCAATCATCATCGCATCGCCACCTCCACCGCCCGACTGCGGACGTGCGGACATGGCAGTATCAATCTCCGGTGCACCTCCGCCGCCCCCGCGTCCATAGGCGGTATTCTGTTGCACAGTTGAAAGATCACCAAAAGCAGAAGAGCCCGAATCTTCAACGGAATATGAGAACAACTTTTGTGTTCCATTACTCTCGTTTGTGAATGATGGAAGGCCTCCTGACTGGGTCAGGGAGTAGGTAATGGGACCGGCGATGATTGCGCCGAGTACCACACCGGTAACGGTGTATTGAAGATGATTCATGGTGAAGAATGAGAAGAAAGAGGAGGAGGAAGAATACTTTTTTTGATCATGGTTCGACGAGCTCACCATGACATTCTTTTCCCGAAGCATTGAACGTAATCGCTGAATGAATGCTTCATCGGGAGTGACATCCGGCTTCGAGCGCATCATCGCTTCGAGCACGGGAATCAGTTCCGCTTCATGATCCTGAAGCGATGGGTCGATGGTGTAGAGTTCGCCGAGGATGGAGCGGAGATCGGAGGACATAGAAATCAGAGGAAACGGGAGAGAACAAAGAGTGCGAATGCGGCGGGCCCCATCGACTGACGAAGGTCAGCGACGGTGCGCGAAAAGGTCATTTTGCATGCGGCTTCGGATTTTCCGGTTAGGTCGGCAATCTCTTTATACGAGAGGCCGTCCCATAGTCGCATAATCACCAGCTCGCGCTTGTCTTTGGGAAGCTGATTAAGTGCATCGCGGACACGTGTCGCTTCCACTGCCCCGGCTGCATCCAGAAACGGATTTTCATCCGCTGCCAGATCCCACACGTCATCAATATCGGTGTGGGGCTTAAGGGTCCGGAAGTGGTCGTGCACCGTATTGCGGGCAATGCGATACAACCACGTCGAGAATGCGCCTTTTCGCTCATCGTAGGAGCCGATGTGCTCCAACGCCTTCAGAAAGGTTTGGCTCGTCAGATCTTCCGCGGTCATGCGGTCCATGACGCGGTAAAAGACGAATGCGTAGATGCCTTTCAAATGGCGAATATAGAGCTCATCGAAGGCGCCGGGATTGCCGCTTTTGTAGGAATGAACAAGATCGGTATCGGGAGTCATGTCTTCACGTGAAGGTGGTACCGTAACATTGTACGTCCGGCGGCGTCAGAAGTAACTCGCTCAATGATCAATTCTGTGGAATGAGGAATGTATGTCTCTTTTGCCCTTGGATAAGACGGAACTATGCTATCATCCGCCCCTTCCATGACCCCGGAGCGCATCGAACTTCCCGAACGGCCAGACCTGATAAACGGTACGAACGTATCGGGACTTTTTGCCGATTCCCTTGTCCGCTGGAGAGCCGATATCGCCGATGTATTCAATCCTGATAAGAATGAGCATGCGACATGGCCGCCGGAAGATCCGCGCAGACTCTTCGAATATTTTTCAAGCCGACCCAAGCTTGCCGTTGAAATGGCATTGGAATTATCGACGATGATTCTGGAAATTGAGCGGGAAGACGGTGTGTTTTTGGAGAAGAAGACCTATGCCCATCAGCTTGCCCACCTTAAATGGCTGGCGCTGTCGCTGCTGCGCGATGGTACGACGTATCTTATTGAAGGTGCGCCGGGTACCGGCAAAACACTCGTTCTCGGATCGATTATGGCTGCCGCAACGCGCTTGCAGATGCGCGGTCTTATGAATGATGCGGTGATGTACGCGACGCACAAGCCCTTCATTCTGGCGCAGCAGACATTCAACGCACATGATCGCCGTCTCCGTCTCATACAACCGCCCGATCCCACCTGCATCAGACAGGAGGTTTCCTACATTCAGAAGCTGGTCGGGTCCGAGACGCTGTTCCCACGCAACGTGTGGCGCGACATGCGCAAAGAGAGGCATACGCGCGATGCCGCATTGCGGGCTATCGAAACGCACTTGCGTGCGTCGCCGGAAGGGCAGGATGTTCTTTCGACGAAGAGCGAATTGCTCGATCCGATCGTGCGCTTGATGACGGGCGATGCCGTGCTGGTGTACGACGTTGATGCCGACATGATGCATCTTCCTTTGTCTCCCGCGGAGGTAACCGATGACGAGACGGTCGGTTATTACAGCGGCGATATCGGCCGGGGCATTCCGCGGTCGTATGTCGATCAGCAACTGGTTGCTTCCCGCAAAGGCGCCGACGTGCATGGCGTCAAACTTGATTGCACAAAAAACGGTCAGTCGCTCGACGGAGTGCGCGTCGTGCTGACCACCGCCCCCACCATTCTCATGCGAGGCATGCGCCATTCGATCCAGGATATTCTTGGACGCACCGGCATCATCATTGTCGATGAAGGGAGGAATGCGGCGACGGCATTCCAGGATGCGGTGCGCGAGGCATCGGGCAAGAAGGAAAAGCCGCTGGTGTTCGCTGCATCCGCGCTCAGTACGACCAACGGTTTGGCAAGCAGGCCCTATGCAGACTCCTATTCTCCGCGACTGACCATTGCCGCCGCAATGGAACCGGGCCCTGACGGGCATCAGGTCCTGCCGAATATCGGCGTCGATATGTTCCCGGGCAGAGGAAACGCGCTGTATCACAGTTCGACCGTCGAGGCGGTGCATCAGTTTGTCGAAGCGCATTTTACCGACCTGCCTTTGCCTGAACGCGAACATCTTCCGCAGCTGTATCTCTGCACCAGTATCATCGTGGTTTCCGGCGAGACACTTGCCGAGACCGTCAGGATGCTCAGGCAGGAATACCGGAATCGCGGCATCGCTGCGGATGTTATTCCTTTCTGCAAGCATCCCGAAAAATCGGGAGCAGGTAACACGCAGTATCCGTACAGCGAACGCGTGTTGCAGGCAATGATGGATTCCCCCGAGGAGTCTGCCGATCGACGCGTGCGCGTCATGGTTGCAGGTCCAGATTCGATCAAAGATGCGCTCAGTATTCCGACGTTGCAGAACGTGACCGTGGCGACCGCGAAGGGCATCAGCAAGAACGTGCTGCTGCGGATTCTTGGTCGTTTGCAGCACTCAAACAAGCATCGTGCCGCCGGGCCCGCGCATCGCGTCTATTTCCGGCAAGGGTTGTATCAGGATACGAAAGCGGAAGAGACGGTGTTTCAACTGCTCGGCGAACATACAGGATCTTCCATGCAATGGGTTCCTTTGCAGATTCTGAAAGGGGACCATGGCGCCGAGGCGGATCGCAAGCGCGTTACCGGTCTTCCGTCCATGTCCGTTCCGTTGTCCGATGAAGAACTGGGGAAACGGCGTGCAGAAAAAGGAATGCGCGTAAAGACGCTCGAGCTGCATCGTCTTCATGTCGAGTCGAACGGCCACGTTCCCCGCAGTGCCGCAGCCGAAGCGGTACAATCATCAGCCGTTTGGTCGGCTTTCGATCCCATCATCGCACGTGCGCTTCCTCTCTGGCATGACACGGCAGCACGAAAGGCTTTCTGCGACATCGCAATCGAGCGGATGCGTACAGACGTCGTGCCCGATTTCATGGTCGCTCCGGATATCTGGCCGACGTGGAACACAGAATTGATGCTGATAGCGTTCCGGCATGCCCACGTCGGTCCGCAAGCGATTCTCGATGCACTCAAAGAGCGTATCACTGCCGCCGCGCAATTGGGACGGGTGGAAGAAGAGGTGATTCCTGGCGAATACATTCCACTGAAGGACGAGGTTCACTCTCCGGAGGATGATGAAGAAATTGAGTCGGCGGAAACGGAAGAGGAGGATGTCGATGAGGTCGACGAAGCGAGCATCGAACAGTTGGATGAGGTGTTGGCAGAAGAATTCGACGATGAAGATGATATCGGGATTGACCTCGATGAAACGGAGTTGATTGACAGCCTTCACATAGGATCAGAAGAGTATGGCGTCGATGATGACGACTTCTAAAAGCATCTTGAGCTCGGTCGTTTGAGGGTCTAGCATGTGCCGCCTATGTCTTCGGGATTTTCCATTGCCGGTCCGGATGAAGATGCCGGGGCGTATGCCCTGGATCAGTTGCATGACGGGAAAGGATTGAGCGGTTCGGGTAAGCGTGTTTCCGATATGTGCAAAGTCCTGTCCGAGACCGATCGGTTGCGCGTGCTGTGTCTCCTGCATAGGCAGGAAGAGTGTGTCGAGGATATGTGCGAGAAAATGAACATCTCCCAGCCCGGACTGTCGCATCATCTCGCGCTCATGCGCACGGCGGGTATTCTGAAAAACGATCATCGTGGCAGGTATCAGTTCTATTCGATTGCAGAGAGCGGGAAGAGTGCGCTCAGAAACAGCGGAGAAGCGCTTCGCCGCATACGTTCTTTCGGCATACCGGAGGAGTATCCGCCTGCCGAAACACCCCTTTCCATCGATCAATTACTGGATCAGGATTGTGCCGTTTCAGCTGTGGGTGTCGAGCTGGCCAAGCGGTTGAAAGTGATCGGCGAAGAGACGCGCATGATGATCCTTCTTCTGTTGAGCGGAGGGGAAATGAATGTCACGGATCTGTGCACCCGGCTCAAGGAAAGTCAGCCTGCCGTTTCTCATCACTTGAGCTTGATGAAAAAGGCGGCACTTGTGATCCCCAGAAGAGCCGGAAAGAAAAGCTATTACTCGATTCTCCCTGCGGGTGGTGACCGTATCCACCAAGCCGGGAACATTTTGCAGAAATTCGCGGCGGATCCTCATCCTGACACCGGTTCTGCGACGTGTATGTCATAGAAAAGACGTGAAGGAAATGCATTCGTATGGAGATGTAACTTCTATATGTCGGACAAATGATTGATTCCGCTTTCGTAATGCGTATCCTGCGAGTCATGACAACGCCTCTTCGTATTGCGACTATTATCGGTTCCACCCGTCCCAACCGTTTCAGCGAACATCCGGGGCAGTGGATATTTTCGGAAGTGCAGAAACTCGATGGAGTGGAAGCGGAGTTTCTCGATTTGCGCGATCATCCGTTGCCGTTTTTTGATCAGCCTCAATCGCCATCGGGCGTTCATGATGGGAATTACGGCAATGACGCCGTCAATGCATGGGCCAAGAAGATTGCCGCCGCCGATGCGTTTGTCATCGTTTCACCGGAGTACAACCATGGCCCCTCGGGTGTGCTTAAGAATGCACTCGACAGCGTGTATGCGGAGTGGAACAACAAAGCGGTCGGATTCGTCAGTTACGGGAGTGTCGGCGGTGCCAGAGCAGTGGAGCAACTGCGTCTTGTCGCGATCGAGTTGCAGATGGCGCCGGTGCGAACAGCGGTGCACATTCCCGGTTCGATTGTCTGGGGAAGCGGATGGAACGACGAAGCCGCGCAGGCGATGAAGAAAAATGCGGATGCGATGCTGCACCAAGTCGTCACGTGGGGGAGAGCATTGAAAGGCGTCCGATAGGGCGCATAAGGGATTTTGTGCCTGGAATTCCTGTTTTAAGCCATAAAAAAGAACGCTGAAAAATTGGTCAGAGCTTCAAAATGCTCTCGTCTTACAGGGGTATCTTTTACCCCTCTTGCCTATGCAGCGCCGCACTCAGTACACCATCGGCTACACATTGGCAGCGGCAGCGGCTCTTCTCCTTGCAGCCTTTGCCCTCGTCAATCAAGCGGATGCACGCTCATCGGGTCCGTCCGTCGGCCAGAGAGTCCGTGTCTGCGTTGAGGAACGCCGTGACAACGGATACTTCGACCGCGATCTGAGTTGGAACGAACGCCAAGCCCTTCGTTGGGAATTCCGTCTCTGTATCCGTCATGCGATCTGGGGACACGGCGGACATTCGTCATCGAAGTCTTCATCCTCGAAGTCATCGAGCAAATCGTCGGTTTCGTCTCTTTCCAGTTCGCGTATCAGTAGCAGCAGTCTGAGTAGTTCTACCGGCTCCAGCATGAGCAGCAGCACACAATCCTCTGTCACCGGCAGTTCCCTCAGCAGTAGCAGTCGTTCCTCGGCAACCGTGACAGTGAACGTCAACATAGAGAACAGCGACTTTGCGCCGTCGACGATCTTTGTGAAAAAAGGGACGACGGTTCGATGGACCAACAATGATGATGTACCGCACACTGTTACCAGTATCAACGGTACCGTCCTCAGCAGCGGAACCATCAGTGCCGGCGGGACGTATGCCCATACCTTCAACAGTACCGGCATCTATTGGTATGACTGTGATTTCCATTCATCGATGAAAGGAGCAGTTGTTGTGACCAACTGATACTCTTTCATCACAACCGCCGTTCTGTCGCTGTGCAGGACGGCGGTTTTTTTAAATTATTCCTCCATCATCTCAGGATATTCCGCGGCGATTGCCGCCTCCAACTCTTCTGCGTATTGCGTTCCCAACGCTTCGCCGTTTGTTGCGTGCGTTTCGATCTCTGTCACTGTCCGGATGCTGGCTATGGCGGGATTCTGCGCGATCCTCAGCACGCCTTCGACTGCCATCCGCATTTCCTGAATCGATTCAATCAACAAAGGATGAATGTCGCTCAGGATTGCCGGAGCAACCATCGCCTCCGCATCCGCTTCCATCTCGATGAGTGACGTATGGACTGCATCAAGTTCCTGTTCTTCTGCGTCCGTCCATGCGAAGGTGTCTCCTTGAACGTTCATCAGCGTTTCGAATTTCGTGCCCATTTCCATCATCGAGTCGCCGATCGCCTCTGCGTCGGTTAAATACTGCTCAAGAGCAACAACCTCCGGATCGGGTGTACAGGCGGAAAACGCTAAAACAGAGAGAGCAATCAGTGAAAGTCGGGTGTTCATAGAAGGGGAGAGAAAATATCCCCGCCATTCTACAGTAACCGATTTACCCGTCATATGCCTTTTGCAAGGCGGCAAGATCGAACTTTTTCATGTGCAGGAACGCTTCGGTGACGCGTGCGACGCGCGATTCATCCGGGTCATTCATCATCTCATCCATCATCGTTGGATTCACCTGCCACGATACGCCGTACTTGTCCTTCAGCCAGCCGCACTGCTCAGCTTCCGGAACCGCTGATAGCTTTTCCCAGAAGTAATCGATCTCTTCCTGTGTGTCGCAATTCACCATCAGAGAAACAGCTTCGTTAAAGTCGAACTTGTGCATGTGGCCGCTATCCATCGCTGTGAACCACTGATCCTCTAACATAAATTCAGCAAACATGATTTTTGCTGCTGCCTCCGGCGCTGTACCTGGGGGGTACTCGGCAGTGGTGCCACGTTTGGAATTTTTAAATACTGACACGTAGAAATCGATCGCTTCATTCGCCTTCCCGGTTTTATCGCCGGTGAACATCAACGAGGGGATCACGGTTGGTCGCGGTTCTCCCGCTGGGTCGGTGAGAATCAGCTGCCACGACACGCCGTATCTATCCTGAATCCAGCCATAATGTTTGCTGAACGGATATTCGCCGAGTTCCATCAGTACCGTGCCTCCGTCGGATAATTTCTCCCACGCAGCATCCAGCTGTTCCTTGGCATCCGGTTCGCGGGAAGGATCGAAGTTGATCATGAAGGAGATCGACGGGTTAAGCTTGAAGTACGGCCCAGCGCTGATCGACATGAATTTCTGTCCGCGAACAGTGAACGACACCACATCGCAATCGCCGGACGGGGTGTTCTTCAGGACGTTTATGCGATCGACCGATGAATCCCGGAAAGCCGATGCATAGAGCCGTGCGGCTTCTGTTGCTTCTTTGTCGAACCAGAGGTGGGGGGTGATGGAAGGCATAAAGAAACACTAGCATTTCCTGTTACCTCTGACGATCAGATTCGTATCTTTTTGTACATGTCGTTGTGTGATATCCGTCTTACACGCATGATGTATCTATCCTTTTCTTCTTCACTTATGAACACTCCACTCGCACTCGCATTCATCGCTCTCTGCATGGTTGCCTGTACGCCACAGACTCCCGCGGTCGATCACACAGGATCATCGTCATCATCAAGCTCAATCACATCGGTGTCCGATTCGTATGTCGGCTTATCGGAGGCTGACGCAGAAGCGAAAGCTGCTGCCGACGGTGTCCCGTTCCGTGTGGTGATGCGCGATGGTGAACCACAGATGGTCACCATGGACTATCGGCCCGGCCGCATCAATGCGACGGTGGAAAACGATATCGTCATATCCTATGAAGTGGAGGGATCAGAGACGTCTCAGCCCTCTTCATCTGCATCTGCCGAGTATGATCAGAACAGCTGGCGGACGATGATCCCCCAGTTTTGCATGTCCTTCTACGATGGCTGTAACACCTGTCACAGGCTCATCGACAGCGATGATGCCGCCTGCACGAAAAAATTCTGCCAGCAGTACGAGCAGCCGAGATGTTTGGATGGGCAGAATTAATACAAGATGGTTGTATACTGATCTCGTATGAACATGTTCAAGCCGACTAAGGCGACGACCGTCACAGAGTACATTGCGTCCGTTCCCGCCGATCGTCGAGCAACGATCGAGGAGCTCCATGCACTGATTCAAAAGACCGTCCCAAAGCTTAAGCCTTACTTTTCCTACAACATGCTCGGTTACGGCACGTTTCCGTACAAGAATTATAAGAAGGAAGATATCGAATGGCCGATCATCGCCCTCGCCAACCAGAAACAGTACATCAGCCTGTACGTCTGTGCGGTTCATGATGGGAAATACATAGCCGAAATGTATGCGGAAGAACTCGGAAAAGTCAGCGTCGGAAAGAGCTGCATCCGGTTTAAAAAGCTGGACGATGTGAACCTCGATGCATTGAAAAAAGTGCTGAAACTTGCGGAGAAGCATCCCGGTCTGGACGGAGTCGGTGCATCGAAGAAGAATTCTTGACATCGTGTCTCTACGGACTATCCTTTGCGCCAATGACCGAGATGATGCACGAGGCTTTCCTTGCATCCCGGACTGAGACACAGTCCCGAACCGATACCGACCCCCCGAAACGGATTCAGCACGCATTGCGGGTTTACCGTGCGTGGATTGCCGGCGCGTTGTTGAGTGTACTTCCGACAACTCTTGCGGCAGGGGAGCCGACGCCGGTGCAGCCGGTTACCGAGGCAGTGAAAGGATCGCTCGTGATTGCAGGCGGTGGGGTATTGCCATCTATCATCCGAGAGCGGTTTGTGGAGCTTGCAGGCGGGAAAGAAGCAAAAATCGTCGTCATTCCAACTGCCAGTGCAGACGCCGATATTGCGGAAAAACAACAGCTGTTTCTGTGGGATGGACTTCGGCAGAGCGTGAAATCGGCGCAGCTGTTTCACACGCGTGATCGCGCTGTGGCGGATGACGAAGACTCAACGCAGATATTGGATGATGCGACGGGTATATGGATAGGCGGCGGGGTGCAAAAGAATGTTGTGGATGCGTATAAGAACACAAAAGTTGTTCGGAAAATATGGCAAGTGTTAGATAAAGGAGGCGTCGTTGGCGGAACGTCGGCAGGTGCCGCGGTGATGAGTCGGGATATGATTCAGCGGAGCATAAAAAATCCGTTGGATGGGAGTGTGGAGCCGGAAATGGGTGAAGGATTTGGATTTCTTCCCGGCTCCATTGTTGATCAGCATTTCATCAGTCGTAACCGTCTTGATCGCCTGCAGAAAGCGATGCACTCTCGACCGGGACTGGTTGGAATCGGTGTTGATGAAGGCACTGCGCTGGAAGTGAAGAGAAGTGGAAAAGTGAGAGTGATTGGGAATTCGACGGTGTCGATCTTCACGACAGGGGAGCCGGTTATTCTTGGGCATGGTGAGGAGGCCGAACTGTCATCATTCGGCATGCCGACGGTCGAAGTGTCGAATAATATGCCCTAGTGACTTTTTAGTGTCATTTCACGGATAGAGCATTCACGATCATCTTTGCAGCTTCCGCGCGATTGATTGGATCTTCGGGTCTGAATCGGTTTGTCCCATCATCACCCGATATAATGCCGAGCGCTGTCGCTGCCGCAATCGCGTCTGCAAAAGGTGAGAGCGGTGACACATCGTCATATGTGATGTCATAACCATCCGTCGGAATCCGGAGTGCTTCCATCAATGACTGTATTACTGCTCCGCGAGAAGCGGCTGATTGAGGATTGATTCTGCGGTTGAAGACAGACAGCGACATGGCATTTGCCGCATCCAAATAAGCGTCAGCCCAGCGCTCCCCGGTCGTCATACCAATCACCGATTGCCCAACAATTACCGTGCACACTTTTGCTAATTGGCCGAGCGTGATGGGGTCAGCAGGGCCGTACAATCCCAGAGGATTGCCATTCATGTCTTTGTACCCTTCAAAAATCTTTAATTCGGCCAATCTTCGAACATGCTGACCGAACCAGTCGTCGGTCCACACATCCCGGAAGACGATCACGCGGCTGTCGTCGCCTGTGACGGATACATTCGAATTCGGTGCATCACTGACAACGCCGTTCGTTTCATACACATCTTCCACGCCTGCGGCCGTTGCATCATCCGGCGTGTGCGCACTTGTCCTGCGTACCGGTGCGTCGCCGCCGCGCCCCGGCGATCCTCTTCGTCCGCCTCCTCCCCCTTGCGCAGCTGACGAAGATGACGAAGACGAGGAAGATGACGAGGCAGCAGCTGCGGTCGTGAAGTTCCATGTGGTCGACGCCGTGATTGCCGCCGTGTGATTCCCCGATGCGTCTTTGAACGCATTGGCCGACCATACGACATAGTACGATGTACCCGCGCTGAGCGTCGTCGACGGGTTCAATGTCAGCTGGGTCGAACCGTTCCCGGAAAGCAGCGCACCCGAAACGGTGATCGTTTCAACCGTCGAGTCATCGGATGATAATTTGATCGTCAATGTTCCCGTTCCGGCGCGGGTCGTCTCATCGAATGTCAGTACAAGATCGGCAGCAGTACTTACGTCGGTTGCATCATCGGCAGGGGAACGAGCCGATACGCTCGGTCCCGAGAAGTCGCCGGTGGTGAAATTCCACGATCCTGTTCCCGTCAGACCGGCAAAGTAAGCACCGGAAGCAGTTTTGAATGCGTTAGGCTGTACGATGACATAGTACGACGTGCTGTCCGACAACGTGGTCACAGGGTTGATGGTGATGGTCGATGAACCGGTGCCGCTGATGCGCGAACCCGAAGCGGCGATGGTTTCCACGGTGGAGTCATCCGACGATTTCTTAATGACGATGCTGCCAGTTCCGGCAATCACCGCACGGTTAAAACGCATGACCAGATTGGCCGATCCGTTGATATTCGTCGCGTTGTCGGCCGGTACCAGCGCTCCGGACAGTGTCGGGGCGGGGGCGGCATCGGGATCATCGGAGCCGGCGACGATGTTGTTGATCTGGCTTTCCGTAAGCGCGTAATCGTAAATGCGCACATCATCGATGCGGCCGTTTATTCCCTCGTCTCCGGTGTGACGGACGCCGATATACATTGTTCCGTTGATATCACGCCCTGCAGACGATCCGGAGAATTTTTCGACACCTGAAACGAACAGTTTCACGTTCGTGCCGTCGTATGTAAATGTAATATTATGCCAAGTACCGACACTGAGGTTATATCCCGTATCCCGCCAGCTACCGTCATAAAATGCAAGTCTGTGAACAGCAACGTCGCCGTACGTTCCGGCAATTTCAAACGCATCACCACTCCAGCTCATTATGCGGTCAAAATTCCCTGAAGCGATTTCTCCATCTCCGGTCGGCTTGTACCAGAATGAAAATGATCGTTCCTCCGTTCCACTAAAGTTCAGCGATGAGGGCCATGCAAACTGAACACCGTCTCCAGTGCTGGTGAAATTCAAAGAGTACGGGTTCGTGAAAGAAACCGACGGCACATCGGTCGACCACGTGGGGTTCGGTGTCATGAATGTCCCTGTCGCAGTACGCGGATTGCTGTAGACGGATGTGCCAGTTCCCTCGTCAAAACGCCAGTGTGCAATGGGCGCTGTTGCAGCGTATGCCTTGAAAGAACACAGAAACGACAGGAAAACACCTGCTCCAGCAAGCAGTATCCTGTGTTGTCCATGCTGCAGGGGATGAAGCATGGCTGCGATTGTATCAAATGAACCCGATGGGTGAAATTGCACAATAATGCAGGTATTTTCCGGTCGCTTGTATATGCACTCGCACAGATGTTCGTTGTAAAAATATGAAGAACTTGCTGAGACGAATGGGATGTTTTTGCATATACTGACCATATGAAAAAACTCTTCGCCCCCATCCTGCTCGCATTGGTTCTTCTCGTTGCTGGCTTCTACGGACTCAATGCCTATATCTACCAGGAGAAACAAGGTGATCCGTCGGAGATCGAACGCTATCGCGGGACGCTGAGTGGGGAGGTGGTTTGCTTGCCGCATACGAATACCAGCGGTCCGACAACGCTCGAATGTGCAATCGGGCTCCGCACCGATACCGGCGAGCACTACGCACTTGATCTTGCGCTGATGTCGCAGCAGGCGGATCCGCCGGAGACAGGCGAGCGCATCAGCGCCAACGGTATGATTACGCCGATTGAACTGCTCAGTACCGATTACTGGCGGCAGAACGATATCGACGGCATTTTCTCGGTGACGGATTCACTGGAGGGACCCTGATCGTATCGCATTTAGATCAATTTTTGTGTTCGTATTAAATTAATAATCAATATAAATTTATTGTAATTCGATAAAACCTGTGCTTACATGTGCGCATCTTCATTTTCTCCTATGAAACGCGTATCCACCCTCTTTCTGAAAGCAGTCTTGATTCTCATTGCGGGGACAGTCACCGTCTTCTGCGTCTTTTTCTTTCCGGACGCATGGCAAGGCGTTCCTGCGGAATGGCCTGCCATCACCGAAACGAACATGGTCTATCCAGGATTGATCGGTATCTATCTGACCATTGTTCCGTTCCTCTACGCGTTGCTCCAGGCATTCAAGCTCCTGCTGTACATCGATAAGAACCAAGCCTTTTCGGAGTTATCGATCCACGCTCTTCGATCGATCAAATTCGCAGCGGTGACCATGACCGTGTTGTATGCGAGTGCGATGCCGCTGATGTTCCTGATTGCCGAAGTGGATGATGCGCCGGGTCTCATTCTCATCTACGGCGCGTTCACATGTGCGCCGCTGGTCGTCGCGACGTTCGCCGCTGTGTTACAGAAGCTGGTACAGAACGCAATCGATCTGAAAGCCGAAAACGATCTCACTATTTAACGTTCATCTATGTCCATTCGTATCAATCTCGATGTCATGCTGGCCAAGCGGAAAATGAGTGTCACCGAACTCTCGGAGAAAGTCGGTATCACGATGGCGAATATTTCGATCCTGAAAAACGGCAAAGCAAAAGCCGTTCGTCTCTCGACGCTCGAAGCTATTTGCGCAACATTGGACTGTCAGCCTGGAGATATTCTGGAATATGTCACAGCCAAGAAAAAATAATCCCACTCTCTTTTCTTTTCCTCCTATGAATAGCATTTCCATCATCGCCATCAGAGCACTTATTGTGCTGACTGCTGTTACGGTTCTTGCATTCCTGATTGTCGAGCCACAGTTTGAAGGAAGGAACATTGGTGCGACGCTCTTCGAAATCTATTTCACCGATCCGTTCCTGGCGTATGCCTACCTCGCGTCTATTCCGTTTTTCGTCGCGCTGTATCAGCTCTATACACTCGTGAAATTCCCTAATCAAAAGTCACTACGGATCATCAGAAACTGCGCGCTGATCACGATTCCGTTCATCATTATCGGAGTGGCCTGGATTCTTCAGGTTGAAAGCGATGACAGGCCGCCGATTATTGCGCTGGGAACTGTCACGACACTTCTTTTCATAGCAGCAGCCGTTACAGCCGCTGTCTTTGAGAAGAAGGTGCAAAAACAGTCTTATACATCCCTGTAGGACCCCGTCTACCGGACTGCCGTGAATGTCAGGACGCCTCCGCGGTCCAGAGAGATGAGTTCGAGTGTTTCGGGCGTGAGTCTGCCAACCTTGAAAAGCAACGCATCCGCCTGTGTTCCTGATGCGATGATTCTGATATACACCGTATTCTCTTCAAGAGGTATGCCCGTCATCGGAGCGGGTCTCTCCTTCGTAAATACCTCATATGTACCACTGGAGACTTCTTCAGAGTCATAGAGATCCACAACCGTGCCGATCATCTCTCCTTCTTCAAAGCCTTTAAACTCACGGACAAATTTCGCGTCGTCGCTGCTCTGCCATTTGCCCATGATGCTTTCACCAACGACGAGGCGCACGTCGGGTTGCATGCTGCCCGCACCTTCGTCGGGGTCACCCCAGTTCCATGGCGGCGAGTCCGTGCTTGGTACGGGATTGCACACGGCGTTTTCATTGCCGACCATCAGTCGTACTCCCTCGCCTGCTCCGGTAAAGACGATGTCCATCCCCATGTACGTACCCTCAAAGCGGGTGTTAGCGGTACTCGTCAGAGTGATTTTTCCGGTAAACATCGCCTGTGATCCTCCCTCGAGTTCAATAGATTGCATGTCTTCGCTTGGTTTCATCGTGAACGTAGAACCGTTATCGCATGTGTATGCGTATGTTCCAGTATCCTCTTGCATGGCAGAGTCCTGCACGGTGTCTTGCTGCATATACCAGTAGCCCGCAAGAAGAATAAGGGCCAGAGCAGCCAGATACATCAAAGATTTTTTCATAGTGTCGATAGTGTCTCGTATAGACAATCCGTTTGTCAATATTGGATGTTCCGAACATGGAAGTCGTTTCAACCCTTCGACATGATTCAGCGTCTGAGATCATCAGATGATCGCCAGCATGTCGAGTATAAGTGATCCTACACAACAATACATTTTTCTCTTCAATAAAGTGTTTTCGTCACCGGTGTCATACTCGCTTCACCTTCTCCTCCTTCACGATGCGTTGTGCACGTCGCCTTTCTTCCATTGTCACGATATTCTCATTGCTCTCTCCAGCGTTTGCTCATGCCGCGACGAAGGCGTACATAACGAATGGATTCTCCAACACTGTTTCGGTATTGAATCTTTCGAATAATCAAACAGTGGATTCCATCAATGCCGGAGGTGCTTCATGGGATGTGGCTATCAACGGAACCGGTGCATATATCACGCTTTTCAATAGTAATATCGTACGTGTCTACGATACGACGGATAATGAATTGGTAACGACGATTACGGTGGGGGATGGACCGGTCTATATCGCGTTTTATGGAACAGGTGCGTACATCACAAATTCAAACGATAACAATGTAAGCGTAATCGACACGACAAATTTTTTGGTAGAGAGAACAATCGCGGTTGGAAGCAACCCGGGAGGTATTGCTTCGAGCGGTACCGGAATGTACGTCGCAAATAATGGAACCAATACGGTTTCCGTCATTGATGTCACAAATAATCTCGTAGAACAGACGTTAACAGTCGGAAGTAATCCCTATGAAATCGCCGCGTCCGGTACCGGTATCTATGTGGCGAATCAAAATGGTTCCACTGTTTCCATTATTGATAGAAGTAATAACGTCGTGGAAGGAAGCGTCTCTGTCGGGACGAATCCTATCGCCATCGCAATCAGCGGAACAGGTGCGTATGTTGCTAATTCCGGCAGTGACAATGTGAGCATCATAGATATTTCGAATCGACTGGTGGAGAAAACCGTAACGGTTGGCGGTGATCCAGGTGGTGTGGCAATAAGCGGAACGGGTGTCTATATATTGAATCGCTCAGGCAATTCGATAAGTGTCATTGATACAGCCAATGGCTTGCTTGAGACAACAATTTCGGGGTTTACCAATCCAATGCAAATGGCAGTTGCTTCTGATAACGCCACTCTTGCGCCCACGCTCACCGCGCCCGCATCGGGTGCAAGCATTGCTCTCTGCGACGACTTGACGGTGACCTACACGCTTCCCGAAAATCCGACGTCGGGATCGGTCGAGATATTTTTCTACAACACATCAACACATACCGGACCCACGTTGACCATGAACAACAGCACCGGTGCAAGCTTCAACCTCGATCTGGAAAATTTGACCGCATCGGCAAACGTCGTGTCCGCAACCGGAGGAACAAGTTTAGTAGCAGGCAGTTACGTGATGTATCTGAGCTATGAAGATGCATTTGGGAATACAGAGGAAGATGACACGGCGAATCTTACGGTGACAGATTGTCCCGCAAGCAGCTCTTCATCTTCCTCATCGGAATCCTCACGGGGAGGCGGGGGTGGCGGTCGCCCGACCATCACACCCGAATATATTCTGGAAGTCGCTGAAAAACGGTTTGGTTCCACGTCCTCAAGTTCGAAACGGTCGGAGTTTGTGGAAGTGAACGGCCAGGTATTTACCGATGTACGCAGCGGCGAATGGTACGGTACGTTCATCAAAAAAATCGCCGAGCTCAGAATTTTCGAAGGATATAAAATGTTGGACGGTACGCCGCTGAACCAGTTCGGTCCCGCCGATCCGATCACGCTTGGTCAGCTGGCAAAAGTGGGGACGATTCTGTGGGATAAGAAAGACAGGGAGCCCAAGCCGACGGGCAATGAGTGGTTCAAGCCGTATATCGCGACGGTACAGAAACATGAATTAACGGTGTTCCGCGGATCGCCGAACGCCCTTGCACATGCCACGAGAGGGCACGTCGTGCAAACAATCATGGAAGCGCTGAACTATCCCCTCAGAGACGGCGCATCACCGTACGACGATGTTCCCACAGACCATCCGTACATACGGGCGATTGTTACCGCCACGCAGATGGGATTCATCGGCGGTGACAGCGGAACGAATAATTTCCGTCCCGATGAGCCGATCAACCGCGCGGAAGTGGCGAAGGTCCTCAGTCTCGCGTTGGGACATGTCGGCATCAATTACCTCGATGATCTGCTCTCTGCGACTCCGACATCGCGCGCATCAGCGTCAGCATCATCGTCCGTGACTATTTCTTCATCGTCATCATCCGCGTCATCATTGACAAGCAGTACAGCACCCAGCGCGACAGCCGGAAAAGATATCCGCGTTGTCGCCACCGCCATCCTCAATGTCCGCAGCGATGCGCGCATCGACTCAACGCTTCTCTGGACGGCCAGACAGGGGCAGGAATTTGAGGTGTTGCGTATTGTTGCCGAAGATTGGGCGCATGTCCGCGTCTCCGATGGAGGCGAAGGATATGTGTGGGTGCATCATTTGAGTAAGTGATGATTTTTGAAAAATGGCTCGACGTGGTTCAGGCGGTTCGGATCAACTACGACCTCATGATGGATGTAGTCAGAACGTAGTATTCCGAATTTTTTCAGCAAGTTCAGCTAGATGTTTATCGTCTGCGCGTTTGTAATCATGCGAGGAGATATAACCTTGGTACCTTTCAAAGAAAATATCGACATCAGATTTCATCTGTTGCCATTCTTTCATATCCCCAGTCCCATGCATGGGGAAGAGCTTTGTATGAACATGATTTATGCCAAACCCTTCAAAGATCATGCCGGTTCTGCCAACGTCATCGAATGCTTTATCCAAGAGTTTGCCCACCTTTTTGGATGCAATGACCAAGTCTGAAAGGACATTGTCCGGCAGGTCAAAGGCGTAACTCGAGAAATGCTTCTTCGGAATGACTACCGAAAAGCCCTCCGTATTCGGGAAAATCGAGAGGAAAGCAATGTGCGAATCATCCTCCCAAATCTTATGGCAAGGGACTTCTCCAGAGACAATCTTACAGAAGATGCATTCGGACATAACTCGATCTTACCATACTTCAAAAGGACTCAGCCGTACTGAATGAAGTTCGAACCAAGTTCTTGGCTTAGGTTAAATCAAAGATTAATGGCTCCCCGACGTGGCTCCTTCTAGAACTCAGGACAGTGTATAGGATGCTCAGGAATATACAGTTACCGTTGCCACTCACAGCGTAATGTGTAACATTGACATAAGCAATTTATGCTGTTTTAATAGGATTATGAATAGCATAGCAGCCCCAAAGGGTATTCTCATTGAAGGCGTTGAGTGCGCAGGCAAGACAACCCTGATCAAAGGAATCAGAGACAAAATTGTACCTTGGGATGCCAAGTATCTTGCGCATCAGCCAGGCCAACAGTTCGAACGTTTCATGTACGAGTACATGGTTAATAGGAACATTATTTTCAACAGAGGACATTTTAGTGAAGCAATCTATAGCCGACTGTGGGATCGTGAGACGCCTTTCCAGCCCCATGAATTGCAGGTGCTGAACGATTATGTACGTCGGAATCTGCTGGTGATTTTATGCGATGCAGATACGGATACTTTGGAAAAGCGTTACAGCGAAAGGAATTATTCCCAGAAAGCAGCTGCGCCTGAACTTGGCAAAATCCGTGATTTGTTCGAGGACCAATTTCAAGGAGTTGAATGTCTGCGGTACACATCGACTGACCAGCAAAACCTTGAGAAAGTGCTTGAAGAGATTAAGGCAAAAGTCGGTTCCTAACTTCCAAACAAATCGCAAAACTTACGCATCATACCGTTGCTGATCCATTCGTGATAGATACGAAAATCTTCCTCTGTATCCATCTCGATCCAGCCCCTTTGGACTTTAATTGCCTGAACATTCACGCCTTCATCAATCGTGGCCTGAATCATATCTGTCATATATGCCTGCCTGAAGGACCGTGAATTATACCAACGATCGCTCTTTCCTGATTGTGATTGTTCGTGCTTATCATGCACTTTCTTAAAGGCCTCCGTCCCGCTTGAGTCAAATTTTAACAATCCGATATAACGTGCATCCATTTCATTTTCTGCAGGTTGTGGTCTGCCTAGTTCAGTGATTTGTCCTTGCTCATTCAATTGCAGGCTCTCACTATCACTTTGAACGTTCCCCAGCCTCGTTTTCCAGTACTCCTGAAAATTTGTATCGACCGCGACACCGATTGAACATTTTGTGTCACGCATACATTCAAGAATTCTCGGCTCGTACACAATATCCGAATAGCAGAGCAGGCAATCTCCCTCAAACTCGGAACGCGCAGCCATGAGTGAACCCACCATATTCGTGGTCGCATACTCTGGATTTTCTACATAACGCACATCAGGGTAATTAATCAATTGTCCCATATATCCTCTGACAATCACGATGTCATCTACAATCGTGCGAAGGGCTTCCAATTGGTATTCCAATAGAGGTTTACCGTTCAGGGGAACCAAACATTTCGGCTTGTCTTTCGTATGTTCCCCTAGGCGACTACCCATGCCGGCGGCGAGTACGATGGCTTTCATTTGTGAGTGAAGTGAGCAATGACACGATGGAGAAGATCTGCATGCGCATTAACAAAACCAGCATCTGAGCATTTGCGTTCCGGATGCCACATTAATCCAAGAATTGGTAATTTTGTATGCTCGACTGCTTCGATCGCCCCATCATTTGTCACTGCGCTTCCTATGAGCTCTTTGCCAAGAGTTTTTATACCCAAGCCATGAAAGGAGTTCACAGTCATTTGTTTCTGATTTCCAAGCAACGACCGCAGTAATTCAGAGGTGAACTGAATTTCATGATCAACAGCTACATGGCTTTTCGGAGAGGCTACTTCAGCGCATGTTCCTTCATAATATGTATTGATGAATTGTAATCCTCTGCAAATACCTAGAACTGGCTTTCCATCTTCTATGGCGGTGCGCAGAAGCTTCCACTCTGAACGGTCGCGATCAGCACGTGGATCGTCCGAAGTATCGGACTCTGATTTTAGAATAATATTGTCTCCTCCAGAGAGGATAAGCATGGCGACATCGCGAATATACTCAGTACAAATTTCAGGTCTGTTGGGGATAAGAACAGGCTCAAAGCCCTGACGATGTACATAGTCGATAAGATCGTGAGAAAGGGCATCGCGCCACTCGCCATAGTCACTGCCTACCATTCTCATGGAAATGCCGATTTTGTTTGGCGATGTACTCATTGTGATGATCGAATGGAATGATTCGCACAGTCGATTTCTACCAGGGATTGTCCTTTAAGCTGATCGAAGCGTCTACCTACTCCAATAGCGGCGGGCAGCCCGAACTCCGCGCAACGAATCGCCATGTGGGATGCAGCTCCTCCATATTTAGTGACAAGTCCTTGGATTTGATGCACGAATATCCAGTCATAGCCGGGGTCAGCACTCTCGATGAAAACAATGCGATTCTGTAATTGCTCGTTTGTTTTACCCGCAGTCAAAACTAGTGGACTTCCAATGATGTGCTTTTGCGTAATAAAATTTGGCCTGCTTGCAATGAAGCTCACATGCTCGATATCGGAAACATCGGCGATGAGCTCGGGCAAGATGACCAGCTCCTGCTGTTCATATCTTATGCGTGCGTTGGCACTTGCATTTCTAATGCGACTTATAGCATCAGCATCGGCAGCGCTTCTCATAGACTGAATTGCATTGATGTCCAAGTAAGATAAATCATCCTTTGTGAGTGAGTGCTGTTGTCCCCATTCGGCAATGAGTTGCAGTGCATCGCTGACATTTTTCGTGAAGAGAAATTTCGCGTCTTCCCTGCCGACGATGCTCAACTTGGCGAATTCGAGTACATCGTTTACATCCAGTGAAGACCCCGCATTTCTCAAAACAGATTGCATGGCTGCGAGTTCAGATGCTACCCATTGAAAATCCCTTGCCTCCTCCACATTAGAAGCTATGTCTGATTGAATGGGAGTTGCGGATCCAAAATATAAATCGGTTGCTTCATCATAGCGTGGAGATGAGATATCAAAGGTCCCCGGCCTTAAATGCCCATACTTCTGTAGAAATCCCTCAAGCGGCAATTCTCCTTTCCGGACTCGTGTGAGTTCTTGCCCCATTTGCCCAGCTGCTGTCTCGAATGATTGCAAAAACGCATTATAGGAGGAATCAGAGATGGCACCTTTTGCAACAAAGGATCGAAGCATCGCATTGCCAACGAATGCCATTCTGGCAATGGCGGAAAAGCCCTTCGTCCCTCTTTTTCTACAATCAGCTACAAGGAATCGAACACATTCCAGCATGTTTTCCGGTTGTTTCGTTGCAAGTATGGAAGATCTCGCTTTGTCCATTTGAGCCATTTCGGTCATGTAAGACGCGAGATCACCACGACCACCGCGGATTAATGTCTCGGTGTGTTTGAGTAGGACCCTCCTGACATCAGCGATTTGATGAGGTGACAATCCGGCGGCTTCAAATCGTGGAGTGCAATCGTCGAAAGAAGGAGTGAAACAATTGGTCGCCACATCAAACTCCACTTTGTCGTGAAGATGTGGTCTTGCCTGGAGGTAATCCAAAGATTCATTGATTATGCGCTCTCTTTGGGAGGGGCCAATGAGCTTAGGAAGAAGTGAATTGAAACTGTTTCTCACATCCACGTACGGGCGACCTGCTAGGGTGACGAGCAATTTTTCTCCTTCCGGATTGTAGTAACCAAGCTCTCCTCTCGCTTCTCTCCATGCACTATCCGTAATCAGTGACTCGAACATTGAGAGTGCAAGCGGACGCGGATGACTTCCTACCAATTCTGCGGGATTCCAGTCCGACATATCACTCAATATTGCCCTGCGTCCTGCGACACCCGCCTTCCGTTCATTGCAGCGGCCAATAGCAATCCTCGTTTCTTCTATGACTGACTGAATATTCGACGACTTGAACCGTTCCAGAGCCGCCTTTTGTGCCAAAGGGCGAACCTGAAAAAGGTATAACTGCTGCTTATTGTCGAAAGCAAATTCGATATCCAAAGCGTTGTTGTCTGCTAGAGACTCAAGTTCTTTGGCACATTCAACCAGCGACGCTAGGCGAGGATCGTTCGGCGGTGCTCCGCCATTTCTGTAGATGTAGTGAGTCTGTTGTTCCTCTGAAACTCCACTTGTGATTTTGTCCGTGGCACCAGAATCGTCGTAGTTGATAACGTAGTACGGTGCACCGTTTTGTATGTCGCAGGTGAACATGACACCGCAAATTGCAACATCCGTAAGCTGCGGCTGGATTAGAACCTGATGCTTGCCGTCTTTATCTCCGTATGATTTCACGACTCGATTGATGGCTTCAAAAATTGCTGATGCATTAGGTCTCTCCACATTGAGTACAGAGTCGAAAGCACCAGCATTCGACGAATCCGCTGTATCCTCAGATAAAGCAGAACTGCGAACAATGAGAAGTCCATCACTAAAATGTCTTTGTACATTGCTAACAATATTCGTTGCATACTGCTTCCATTGCTGCACCGTAAAGTGGATTTGTGGAAGAATAATCGCGCTTTTCAGGATTGGACGGAGCCTGTCCAGAGTCTCGGCCTTGGTGCCGAGTTCAATGTGCTTTTTGGGAACATCAGAGCCGATGAGCGGATCTTGCTCAGGCATAAAGTGTATTACTATAAACCAATGTATGTGTTAGTCAAATTTCTTTTACTCGCCGTCCTCCACGATATATTCCCATCCTGGCCTCCAAGCCTTCGTATGCCTCCAGTCTTCTTCCATAGCCTGCTCCCAAGATTTTCCTTTTAACACCACATCAAGAGCCAGCTGAGGGCCTTGATGAGCCACTATCGCTATGTGTTTGCCCTTATAGGCTTTCTTTATGAATTCGATAAAATCTGCAATTCTTCGCTCGATATCTTTGTAGCTCTCGCCGCCCGGAAAAGGCTGATCTATGTAATTTGTGAGATTCTGCTTAAAGTCGTCAGCGGGTTTTTGCGTGAAATCCCCGTAGTTTGCCTCACGCAATCTTTCATCAACAACTATCGGACAGCGACCTTCAAAAGCAAGATGGGCAGAATCAATGGCTCTTTGAAGGTCAGAGCAAAAAACAACATCGAATTTTTGTGGTGCCTGAGTGCCAAGCTCCTTTGCCTGTTTTTTCCCTAACTCGGACAACTCGCCATGAGCCCATCCCGTAGCGAGATCCTGCTCGTTATCCGTTGTCGTGCCGTGGACGAAATACGTGATTTTCAGAGGCATTGGTGATGAATCATAGCGTACTTTGCTCACTAATAAAACAGTACCCTGCACACTTTCGCGTGCAGGGTACCGAGCTGACGATCGTCGTGCATCTTCTCACGACGCTGCGGCGGCCATCGCAACCGACAGTTCATCCGGACCGAAGGACAGGTACTGGAAGAGTTCGCGCTCGAGGGTTTTCTCCTCTTGCAGCTTCTGCTCCCACCAGCCCTCGCCCTTGTCGATCCACTTGTGCTTGTAGGCCTCACGGAGATACGCGAGCCGCTCATCGAACGAGGTGATCTGATCGAATTGCACGCGCCAGTCGGCGTAGTGCAGGATCTTCAGTTCGATGCAGTCGGTCAGGTACGTCGGGTTTCCCGTCGAGCCGATCTTCGAGACGAAGACGGCGAATTCGGGGAATTCATCACGGAACATCTCGGCGGCCACCAGCGTCTCGTGCATGCCGGTGAACCGCGTGCGGAGTTGCTTCCACACCTCAATCTCGCGTTCGCTTGGGGTGTAACCCCATTCGGGACGCGCTTCGAGCGTGGGAAGCGATGCGGTCTTGAACGCGTCATGGAGACGGCAGCCGATGGTGACGAGTTCGATGTCCACCTCAGCTCCCCCCTCGCGCATCTTCTGCGCAAGGAACGTTCCGACCTCTGCGACTTTGGCGCAGTGCCTACGGATCGGCTCCGGAACCGCATAGCGGTCCAGGAGATCGTCGCAGTACTGCTCTGAAGGAATCTTCATGGCTGACCTCACTTTCTGGTTAGGGTACGGGTTGCGATGCTTGAAAAGAACGCCAGCTCTACTTCCCCAGCATCATGCTGAGGAATGTGCAGTCTACATACCTAAATTATATATTGCAATATAAATACTATATGTCTAATATTGGGAGGTTCCTACTATTCTTGCAATGAATCAGTCATCAAATGAATTGAATAAAGATTTGCGAACTTTGATTTGTTGCGGTCGCAGCGGGTCTACAGCTCTGCTGCACTGTCTTTCGCAAAGCGACAGCGTGGATGCACGTTATCAGCTTATTAAGACAAGCGTCAGGGATGCAGTACGCTCACAAGCAATACCGCCCGCAGAAAGTGACACTGGTGACTACGCAGAAGACTATTCCATTTATTATGGACAGAGCGATCCTAGTAAAACAGTGGTTCTTAAAGAAACCATCGGTTCATATAACATTCCAGAATGTGACTATTCTGTTTTTCCCAAGTCAGAAAAAGATCAAGCGATTCGCGCTACCCGTCCCGTGTTTCTTGTACGGGATCCTCTGGAAGTAATGGACGCAAAAAAACGGAGAGGCTGGAAATCTACTTTGGAGAATTCTGTGAGGGCTTATGGAAATGTTTTCAAGGAATACCAACATGCCAAATCTGTAGCTCCGGAAAGCGTATTGAGCTGTACGTATCAACACTTAATGAGCGATCCAGAAAAAACTATTCGCAGAGTTTGCGATCATTGGGGAGTTAGATATGAAGATGTTATGTTGAAATGGCGATATCCATTCCCATCTGCAATTAAAGGCGGCAAGGATTTTTATGAATTGGGAGCCACCGGCGCATTTGATGGAATTGCAAAAAGTGAAACACTAAAAGCGAAAGAGTACCAAGGCTTAACGCTAGACGTTGCCTCGATACTACGAATGACGAGAGGCGATCTCAATAGGGTTTACGACTATTATGAAAAAATGAAAGTGGATGCAGATCGAGATTTCGGCGAAACTGTCTAATGCATGTGTGTGCATTCCCTCCTTCCAGAAGAACTAATTATGAAGAATCGATAAAGCAAAGCCTAAGTTTGAAATACTGCTTAATCGACCTAGCGTACAAAATGGCTCGACGTGGTTCAGGCGGTTCAGAGCCATTATGATTTGATGTCGCAGTTGTATACATAGCTTCTAAGCGCTCAAATTGCCTTTTAAGATAAATATTTGGTTCTATACTTCAGTTCATGTCAGTTTTTAAATTTAAAGCTCAAATTGCATGGTAAATGTGATTCAGCTGACTGCTGGCTCTATAGCATCACGTCCATGGAAGAAGAGGCCAGGCTTTGATCGTAACCGTGTTGTAGAGCCAGGGGACTATGGTTTTCAAGCCGGCAATTTAAATGCTTGTTTTAGCAGATTTAAAAATCAAAGCGAATTGGTAAGGGAAGGAATTAATCGTTATTTGGAAATTCAACTATTCCCTGAACCTCAAGAACTTAAGGAAGATTATTTCAGGTATCTGGGTGAGCAGTATGCTTTGACCCTTAAGAAAATTGAGAGTGCCGGGATGCATTCAAGGGCACATTTTCAAATTGAAAATCTAGACTTGCTTCTCAGAAATCTAGAGCAAGTAATACGCGAATTTGAGGGTTATTCTCAGGAGCAAATTGCTGCTACAGATTTCACAGCAGGCCGTATTAAATTATGGCGCTACTTTCAGCTAAGCACGAGTCAGACAAAAAATCGTGTAGAACCTGTTGAAGATTTTGATGCACTCAGGTTGAAAGTGGATTTTATAGAAAGCGCCCCAGACTTTAGTAGTGTTGTTTCAGCTGCGGCTATCTCCTCAGGCATTGATGCGACTCTTTATCCAAACGGCATCATTAGCATAAAACAAATACGAGAGAATGGGGCACGTAGAGTAGCCGATTTTGCTGAACGCCTTTCACAATATGACAAAATACATTTCATAAAATTGGATGATTTTGTTTCAACAATTGAATCTCCTCTTCAGGGTGGGCGATTGGAAGAACGAGAATATGTAATACAGAGAATTGCCCCAGACGCTCCTGTGGTTGCTGTTATAGATACTGGTGTGCAGAGTCACATTTTGACAAATAGCTTCCTGACAGATGATGGATTGGATTATAGATCGGGTGTTAGCGATCCCAGAATTGCTGCCCCTTTTGTAGATAACGTTGGCCATGGAACTGCTGTCGCAGCAGAAATTGCTTATGGCAAAAGTATTGAAGAATATCTAATTGCCAAGAATGAGGAATATCTCATTCCACTGGTAAAAATTTTTCCAGTGCGGATAGCTGATACAACAAAGAATTTTACTGTGCCTTACGATAAGATTTTCGACATTAATGGACACTTTGCAGAAGCTGTAAGACGTTACAATATCAAGCTTGTAAATATTAGTTTCGCAAGCACTCAACAAAAATCATTTGAAGAAGAAAAAATCTCTGAGGCTGCAAACTTAATGGATAGATTTGCCAAGGAACTAGGTGTTACATTTATAGTTTGCGTTGGAAATATTGATTTTGGGAAGCTCGAAAGTTTAATAGCAGCAGATAGTAGTTTTCTGTTTTTTCAGAGACCCAATGGCTATGGGGAGCCAACTGCTAATCCTCTTTTTAAATGCATAAATATAGGTGCGCCTTCTGATTTACTCTCAGGAGTGGTGGTTGGCAGTTGTTATCCGCAAAAGTCTAAGTTTGTTGTATCCACATTCAATCGATCTTATTCATTTGATAGTGTTCGTAATGGGTATTCAAAGCCAGATGTGTTGGCAATTGGCGGAGGGGATGCACCAGTTGATTTAGAATCTTTGCCAGCGCGTGTCTGCAACTCCAGTCAACGGGTAAGTGTTTTATCGCAGCACGAATCTTTTTTAGCACAGCAAATTGGTACAAGTTTTTCAACTCCAAGGGTTACCAGAGCACTCGCCATCGCTATAATCAAATATCCTGACATCTCTCCCGAAACTTTGAAGTGTCTTTTTCTTCATAAAGCCAGCAACTACATGGCTCCAGATAAAAAATATGGCATGAATTTTGGAACAGTAAATTTACAAAGACGCTCAATAGAATTTGCAGATATTTATAAAGGATTTGGCAGCTTGACCGAGGTTAATGAGTCTGATTTTTTTGAAGATTCTGAGGATGAAATTTCTTTCATCATCGAGGGCGCTGTACCAGCTGAAAAGATGATCTCTTATCGAGTACCTTTGGCTGCAATGTTAGGTGACGGCACAACGGCCAGAACCAACAAAATGGAACTTAAGCTTTCAATTTGTACACTTCCCCGGAGTACTAGAACTGGTGAGGTATCTTTAAAATCAGCAAATCCCTTTCATGTGGCAGCATTCATGCACGTTAATAGTTTGGTTCCTACTCGCACAATGATTTTTGCGGGTAGGCAATATCGCGATCAGTGCATACGTAGCAATACTCCAGGTATAATACTTGGTTGGACCAGTGATTATCAGGTGCGCCATTTTCCAACATTTTCTATACAATCGAAAATGTATAGGAAGGATAAGTTGGCAGCACTGTTAGGAAGTGGAGATTCGGCGACAATTACCGTAAGAGGTCTTTCAGAATCTGCTGCGCAGACTACCGCTAAGTTTGCGATAGTCTTTTCAGTCAAAGACCTTGGTGCAACAGGCGAAATTAGGAACCGTATCAGAATCAACGTATAATCTTCCCCATGAAGGCAATGGTTCTACAGAAAAAATCATCATCCAATGGCAGCTATTACGATAGTCTTCAATCATTGTTGGGTAATGAGAAGAAACTGGAAACATTTAAGTCGCAGGGAAAAGAGCAAGATTTGTTCGTTAGTGATAGAGCATATGAAATAATTAATTCTAAGGTTAAATTCCAAGATGTCGTCCAAACACCTTCATTGAAAAGTGACTTCACAAATTTAATAAATGAATTTTTGCACAAGGAAACTTTGAAAAGTTACGGAATAAATGCCGACAATAAAATTATCTTCTTCGGTCCATCTGGCTGTGGCAAAACGATGTCAGCAATGGCTCTTGCTAACAAGTTAAATAAAAAGCTTTTTCTCGTAAATTTAGCCACCATTGTAGACAGTAGCTTAGGTAAAACTAGTAGTAACGTTGCCGAAATAGTAGCGGAGGCTGCGTCTCAGAATGGTATTATTTTCTTTGATGAATTTGATGCTTTGGCCAAAATGAGAAGCGATGAGAATGACCACGGTGAGATGAAGAGAGTGGCTAGCTCGATTATTCAGATTTTGGATTTCCTGAATGAAGATTCAGTATTCATTGCTGCAACTAATCATATTGATTTGATTGATAAGGCTATCTTACGAAGGTTTGGTAAAAAGATTTCATTTGATATGCCAACGCCTAAGTTGCTTGAAATCTATATTGAAAAAATCATCAAACCAACCAACTTGAAAATGTCAAAATCAGTCATGAAGGCCATTGCAACTGAACTACAAGGCTTATCGTTTGCTGAGGCCAGAGATGCTTTCTTGGCGAAATTAAAAAGATACTTGATTGCTAAAAGTAAGAATAATAAGGCATCTCTAAAAAGTATTTCATCTGACATTTTGAAAGTCTGAAGTCATGCACACAAAGTGCTAGATATTGTCTGAAAAACCAATTAGGAGTATTTTAGAAGTGCACCAGTAGATCTATCGGTATGGACGGCGCGTATTGCGCTGCCTTCAAGAGAGCCTCGAAAGGGGCGCTGACTCCGTCAGCTTTCTCTGAAGGTTCGTCCTGATGGGTCTGCTGGTGCGCGGAGCAACAGCGCCCCTTTAGTGCGTCTGGACTCCAGGAATTACTTCCTTCTCCAATTTCTATGTCCAATTCAACAGTTGGTAAGTTGAAAAAATGCCCTCACTGCGCCGAGGAAATCCTCGCTGATGCGAAGAAATGTAAACACTGCGGAGAATTTCTCGACGGCAATTATCCCGCTGGCCATGGAAGAGGCCCTGTACGTTCATGGAGTCCCGGCGTGGCTGCCGTGCTTAGCGTCTTCGTTCCAGGGTTGGGGCAGATCTACAAAGGAGACATTGCTATTGGCATTGTAATCTTCATTGTCACCGCGATCGGCTATGTCGTTTTCATTCTTCCGGGCCTCCTCATTCACATTTACGCTGTCAGTACTGCTTACTCCAAGCCAGCTCCCGGTGACAGGAAGCCAACTCATCCAACTAGAGGGCTTACCTCTTCGTGACATGGTAAGGTACTTCCGAGCTTCTTGAGAGAGGTACGAGCTACATTTATAGCTCCGACTAACTCCACCACATCCAAAACGCAAGAGCGCAAAGGGGACCCTAAGCATCTTGTTTTTGGCTTATGTATAACAAAACTAAAAAACCTGTTTCCGTAGGCTCTTGACAGAAGTTTTGCGACTGTAATCTAATGACCACACATCACCATTATTAATCTTCTAACCCAGCCAACTAGCTGGGCGTTTTGTCGTGCCCGCACATTCCTCAGTACCGGCTCCCGATAAAAAAGGCTGCATCAGCTTCAATCCTCTGTTACTGACGGATAAGGACGTACTGGAGTTCCAGCAGCTCTTCCAAAGGGAAACAGGAATCCTCATTAGCGAGGAAGAGGCACGCACATATGCGGAAAAACTTATACATATTGCAGAAATTTTTGTTTCTATTTCCTCTAATAATCATGACTAGTATGGCGCAACCTTTTAACCAAGGACCAGAAATTCATTACTTCTCTAAAGTGATCGATCTTGCAAAGGATGATCGCAATACATGGTCATTCACACCGGACAACGAAATACCATCATTTGAAGTAGTGATGCGTATTCTCGAATGCGAGGCTGAACAGGCATGGGTTTGGATGGAGGAGCGGGGACTCAGGCATGAGTTGGAGGATTAACTTTTTTTGAAATAGACAGACCGTGCATCTGCTGCATTCTATGCATTTCACACATGTGTTTCTCAATATCTTCCAGACCATTTTCTCCTCATGTTAGAATATAAGTTTTTCTCTTCCACAAGACTACAATGAAGTATTTCCTCTACTGCCGAAAGTCATCTGATCGCGATGATAAACAGGTGCTGAGCATTGAAGCTCAGCAGAGAAAGATGCTTGAAATAGCTGAGAAATTGCATCTTGAAATAGTTGCTGTTTTCCTTGAGCAGAAGTCTGCTTATAAAACAGGAAGACCGCAGTTCAATGAGATGATGGATAGACTTGAGAAAGGAGAGGCAGATGCCATTCTCACGTATCACCTCACGCGCCTAGCGCGTAATAGCTTTGATGGCGGAAGAATCGTCTATGCCTTGGACGATAAAGTCATCAAGGAAATTCGGACAGAGGACAGTGTTTTCACCAACATCTCTGATGAAAAGTTCATCATGAATATTCACTTTGCGATGTCGAAGAAAAGCTCAGACGACACCAGTCAGTTTGTCCGGCGTGATATCGAAACCAAATTGAAGAAAGGAGAGTTTCCCGGAGTCGCACCACTTGGTTATCTAAATATCGATAAAAGAGGAACGATAGCCGGACGGCATTATTCGCAGGAGCGACAGAAGATGCTATTTGATCTGAACCGACCGCTCAGGCGTGAGGAGATCGACCCGATTAACGGGCCAATTGTGAAGAAGATATTTGAAGAGGCAAGCAAGGGCGTGAAGTCGCTGAAAGCATTGCGTGAATTGAGTTGGGAACTGGGTCTACGTTCCAAGAACGGTAACAAGCTGCCTGAGGCGACGGTATATGCCATTCTCACCAATCCGTACTACTACGGAGTGATCCGCATGAACGGAAAGATCTACGCAGAGAATATTCAGCATGAACCTCTCATTAGTAAACAACTTTTTGATCGAGTGTTACAGCTGTTACATCAACGTGGCAAAGGCGGAGGTGGCGCACAGCGTCATTTCTTCCCCTACACGGGTCTCTTCAAATGTGGCGAATGCGGCTGTGGTATTACGGCGGAAATACAAAAGGGACATATTTACTATCACTGCACTCACCGAAAGGGATACTGTAGCCAGCGAACGTGGATATCAGAAGAAAATATGGAGGAACAAATTCGAGGAGTAATCGACAGGCTTGTAATTCCTGCATCATTCGTAGAGTTTGCATTTAAGAAGCTCAAAGATTCGCACAAAATAGAGGCACAGGTGCAGAACACTGCGCGTGCGAATACAGAGAGAAGATATGGTCAGCTGAAAGCGAAGTTAGATGCCCTCTTGGAACTAAAGCTATCTCCCAATAATACGAAAGGGGAGCTGCTGAACGATCAGGAATACATGGACCGTAAGTCAACGATCCAGAATGAAATGCACGAACTGGAACAGCAACGGGAATCATTCAAGAAGCAAGCTGACACTTGGTTGCAAGACTGCGAGAACTTCATCTCCTTCACACAGGAGTTAGGGCAAAGATACGGCATGGTCAGTTTAGAACGTAAGAAGGAGTTGATGTTCCTGCTTTGTTCGAAAGGTACCGTAACCAACGGTTCTTTGGCTTTCTCTTACCGAGAGCCGTTCGCGACACTCGCTGAATTCCCCTTAGCCGGTAAAGGCCGGTTCGAACCGCCTTCGTCGCTTTCTGAAAAGAAGAAGTCCGATTTGTTTACAAAGTGGCTCCCCCGACTGGATTCGAACCAGTAACCCTCTCGTTAACAGCGAGATGCTCTACCATTGAGCTACAGGGGAACGATGCGGCGCGAAAGGCAACCCTCCGGGTTTCCTTCCGCGAACCATCCTTCCGGCAAGGAACGGCTCCAGCACGGGAGACCCGTGCTTCGCCGAATTCGTCAGAAAGATCGTGGGGCGATTATACGCATCCATTTGTTCTTTGCCAGTCTATTTAGGCTTCAAATCAGGCAATTCTCGTGGTCGCACTTCTTGCGACTGTCAGCGATCCATCTGTAAACCCTGCGGCCAATCGGCGCGACGCCGGGAATCCAGAGCAGGGGAGCAATGGGCCAGAGCGGAGGGAGGCGCTTCGTCATATACCGGAAGGCATCGAATCCGGTGAGATACGATCCATTAGACAGCTTGATATGCATCGACTTATCCAGGCTTCGTTCGGTGACATCCGGCGCAAATGCGCGGCGATCGTCGGACACCCGGAAGTTCACCGGCTTCAGCGCAGCCAGCCAATCGCATTGCAGAAGGACGAACATTGAGCGCAGACAGAGGCCGCAATGACCATCATAGAGAACAATTATATTGTTCATGTTCGAGCCCTTCTTTTTGCGCTTTTTAGCGAACACATTTTTTAACCATTGAAGATCATCTTCTCGTAGTAATCCGATGTATGCGACGAAGACTGCCAACGAGAACACACCCGCATCAAGCAGGAGATAAATAGCTCCATGGAAGAAGATGCCGCCGATGATCAAAATCCGTCGCAGTGAAATCTGCGCCAGCTGCGGCGGAAGCAGACTGGTAATGAAGCGCGGTACCAGAAGAAGAATCCATGCAGCCTGCCATACCAGCGCCGCGTAGTCGGTAAAGGAAGAGAAGGGAATCAGCATCCGCATGAATGCCGGGTCCCATCGGGCAAACCCAGGATGATGCAGCGTTGTCTGTATTGCGGTGCCGTTGATCCACATCGTTCCAAGTAGTTTTGTCCACGTGGATGTCGTATACAGCACGATCATCTGCCAGAGTAGCAATCGCCACGGCCAGATGGGCATGGTCACGGGCGGCAGAAATGTCCTCTCTTTTTTCCAGTGCGTCCATTGTTCCCGTGCTCTATCGAGGCTGAATGCGTGCGTGCCGGGCGCAATCATCAGTATGAAACCGAGTGTACGAAGCAATGTGTCACCGCCGCCCAGAATCATCGGATTTCGCTCGTGGAAGGAGAACAATACGATGACGCTTGCGATTGTCGCAAACCTTGTCCGCAATCCGACCATCGTGCACAACAGCAGAATGCAGAGAATCAGATACAGACAAAAGACCGCAAGCGGCTGATCGACGTAATCGAGAATGGTAAAGCGGTAGCTGTTACGGACTTGCAGTGCCTCCAACCAGTGCGGAAGAATGCCGATGTTGCTGTAGTAGTAGACGACATCAGGCCACTGGAAGAGCAGGTACAGGAGAGTGATGAAACCCCACGCGGCGCGCATCATACCGAAGGCGGTCGCATCAATGCGCCGGAAGAAAAAGCCGTCGATCATCTTCAAAGCATTCAAGGACATGTGGAGGTAAAGCCGATACGTTCGGTGGTCTCCGGCTGCCATGCAGCCCACCATTGTGCGGTCTGCGGTTCGGTGAGATAGGGGAGGACGTACACGATGTAGACCAGACGAATCGATGTGCCGGACGCGACATCGTACTCACCACAGAGCAGCTGCATGAAGCGTCCTGCAAATGGTCCGCGATTATCTTGAAATTCACTGAAGAGATTGCCCGTCATTTTGATGTTGATCGCGCGATTGAAGAATGAATAGCTGCCGGAATGCAGGGTGACGAGTTCTCTCCAGTCGTTTCCATCTCGCACGTCAAAGCGGTAATGAGTGACGCGGCGGACGGGGTCGGGAGAGAAAATATCCCACAATTGCCATTGGCTCGTCATCCACACATACGGCGATACGAACGGGATGAGATGGGACTTCGCGAGCGTGGCAAAATCACTCTTTGAATCACGCGGTGTGCTGTAGACCGCAACGGCGAACATGTGCCAGAGGAGAAAGCCGATGAGTAACACTTTTCCGATCGATCGGCGCATGAAAGCAGTGTAGCAGGTAGTTGATGGTCAATAGTTGATGGTCATGAGTAATTCTTCACAACTAATGACTAATGACTATTTACTATTAACCGGTTTCAACACAACCACCTCCCGCCCGACAAACTGATCCGGTCGACGATACAACAATGATGTGTGACCGGGAATCTCCGATACCGATCCCGGGGGAAGCACGGGCTCGAAGCCGATTTTCTTGATGTTCTTCCAGATCTGTTCCAGGAAGACCGGACCGGCTTTCACGTACCAGACCGGCAGCGTCATCACGACCGGCACGCCGGGCAACGTCTCTGCGACGTTTTCCAGGAATGCGGTTTCCAGCGCATCGACTTCCGCACGGTGCTTGGCTGCATCCTTCGCCGTCGGCCGCTCATCCAGCGCCGGTCCGAGCATCGACTCGGTGACGATGACATCGGGTTTATTCTTCAGTTTAAACGGTTTAGTCGCATCCTGCTTCCAGACCTCGCTTGCAGTGTCTTTCTTTAATATCTTCTCCTCTTTGCGGATCCAATCGAGATTTTTCTCGCAGCCGCTGACCGCTCTCTGCGAAATATCCGACGCAAGAATCGGCCAACCCTTCAGTAGCGACTCCATCGGTATCACGCCGGTGCCGCAGAACGGATCGAGCACTGTTAGATGCTTGGGCGCTTTCGGGTTTACCTCATGTGCAATCCATCCGCCAAGGTTGAGCAGAATCTGTGCAAGCTTTGGCGGAAGAAGTCCCGCACGCGTATCACGGACCGGCTTCTGCATGTCACGCTTGGTGTAGCTGTCGGGATCCTGCGCGGCAATCGTCCGTCCGATCCAGCGGAAATCACCATCGTCCGCGCTGATGATCACCAATTCACACCCTTCTTTTCCGGTAATTAATCCCGCGTCGTGCAGTTGTCCGGACACTGGGGCTTTTCGTTCATTGCCGATGTAGCGCGAAGGAACGCCCTGCTTCTTCAGATGATTCTTGATGTCGCGATACAAGCCATGCACCGTGCCGAAGTCGACGCCGTAGTTGCGGATACTAAAGGTCACTTTTCCTTTTACGTTTTTCATCTGGTCCGCGGCAATTGCTGGCAGTCGTTTCCAGTCTGTTTCACCGGGAATTTCTTCGGCCAGTAAAAACAATCCTCCCAAATTTTTGAGATGGTTGTTCGTCAGTTGCACAGGACTTGCAAGCAGTGCCATCTGCGGCGTGATCATGCGGCGAAGTGTCAGACCGGGAACAACGGCAAACAGCTCAGCAAGACTGATGGAAGGGTGATTACCAAGGAAGGCGCAGTAGATGCGGATATCAGAAGCGGGAGTCATGCCTGCAGTATAGTGTCCTCCGACGTTGCGTGCGGGTTATCAGACGAGATTCCGAGTATACGCGCAAGTGCAAAGCCAGCCTCGTGCAATCGCGGACCTGCATCGGCCAGAAGAAGAACGGTTAATAATGACATGGTCGGTAGCAATTGAACGCCGCCACGAGCCAGACCTGTCTGCATTCGTGCTTCAACCGCAAGGGGGGTAAAGAGGAAAATCAGCATCTGTCCGATGAATACAATCAGAATGAAGGCCGTCAGTGGCAACCACTTTCCAAATGCGGATTTCCTGCGCCAGATCAGTAGGCCCATGAGCAGCGGGAAGAACAGATGCCAGTTTCCTTCGAAGAATGTATTCACAGCAATCGCAATCAACACACCCGATTGCCACCCGATACCCAAGTCGCCGATCGCTTTCGCGTTGCCGAACGTCAGACCGTTTGCCCATTTGAACGCGAGCCATGGAAGAACGAACAGAAGCAGGCATCCGGCATACCAGCAGACCGCATGCAGCACTTCATTGGTTGAAATCACCTTTCGCTTCCAGCCCCACAGTAAGCCAATTGCGAGCAACAGCAACAATGGTGGAAGGTACAGAAGCAGTCCTTCATTTTTTACAAACGGCAAGAGTCCCGCACTCAGTGCGCCCAGGCGAATCAGCGACCGTCGTGATCCTTCATCTGCCGCCATCATCGCGCGCAGCGGGAACAGAACGGTCATCAGCACCGTAAGCGAGAGGAATGCATCGGCATACGGATTTGTCCCGTGCATCATGTAGAGCGGAATTGCCCCAAGCAGATACACGGCAAATAGATCCCACCCCGGTCCTGCCAGTCGGCGAATCGTTCGTCCCAGAAGAACCAGTGCGCATAGATACCACGCAAGATGAGCCGCATTCGCAGCGGGTTCACTCCAGTCACCGGCAATCGATGCATTCCATGCTTTAAAGAGTGGAACAGCGGGCGGATACGAACCAATGCTGCGCTTGGAGGCTTCGGGCTCTTCGCCGGGCAGTGAGAGGGTCAGCGCTTGATCGAAAAAATACAGTTTGCCGCGCAAGTTCCAGTTATCGAATGTGTCGTCCAAAAACGTCGGTGTTAAGAGAAGGAAAACGCTTCCGGCAAACAGCGCACGGGCAATCACTGTTGCAACTAGAATCCACAAGGTGATGTGGAGCCAGCGCGGGGGCTGAGGTCGATGAACCTCGGTGTTGATGGGTGCAACAGGTCGAGGGAGCAGCCGCGAAAGAGAAAATAAAATCACGCACAACCCTATCTGCACACCCAAGAATCCCCACCTGTTCAGCGGCATGCCGGATGATGCATGGATGCAGAATGTCAGGAACATCGTCACCGTTCCTCCTGCGGCAAATCCAGCGGCCCACTGTTCCATGGCATCAAGTACGCGGGTTTTGCTCTGCAGTAGCTGCAGCAGCAGACAGCCGTTCACAGCGGGGAAGAGTAGGCCGATGACAATGGCGAGGGCGGTCATGGAGTGACGACGAAGAGGAATGTTTGATCGTTAAAGGTCGCGGTGACGGTTCCGGGGCCGGCAATGACCGATCCTGTTCCAACTGCTCCGCGCACACGCAAATAGCCCGCATCATCTACTTCCAGATCCGGTCGATCGATGACGACCCATGCGGGAACATCAATGCCTGCCGGGTCCGGTACGATGACGCTGGGGTATGCGTTATAGCGGAATACCGGATAATAGACACTTGGGACGGGACTCAACAGTGTGAATGTTTCGTGCTCCCGGATGTGCGGGAAGAGGGCGTTTGCCTTCGCGTAGACCGAGTCGAACGCACGCAATTTTTTCTGATCGTCGTCGGCGAGCACATATGCGCGGATGTCCGTGATCGCATACGACATGATTTCACTGCCCATGCGGATATCGAACACCAGCCAGCAGAACGAGAAGAAGATCATGAAGAGGCCGAGCCCCACGTTGCCGTTGCGTTTCATGCGACCGACAATCCAGCACACGATGGCGACAGCAAAGAAAAGTGGATACAGCACTCGGCCGATAGCCCACGCAAGCGGAGGTAGGCTTTCGAACATTTCCGTTCGCAGAACGGAGTTCGTCGCAATGAGCGGACCCCAGAGGAAGTTGATGCTGTACGAACGGAACGAATCAAACGTCCAGAAGCTCCGCCAGAGTTCGGTAATGCGCTCATAGATGGTCCAGTGGCGAAACTGGATTTCTTCGATGATGACATCCGAACCAGCGGGAAATGCGAGTGCGAATTGATCGGTTTGCCAGTTCCACTGCGGATAGCTGGACACTATTACGTGCACATCGTGCATAAAGCCGTCACCAGGAATGCGGAAGTATGCCTGTATCAGCTGATCGGGCGTTGCCCCTTTTTCCTGCCAGAGCACAGATCCTTCAGTATCTTTTGCGGCCGCCGCACGAATCGTGATGACGTCTGTCGGTCCATCCATCGGACCGTTTCCCCAGACGATGTAGCCATCTGCCTCCGTTGCAATGCGTAAACCATCCTCGGTAATCTCCGCTGTTGTCTGCGGCGTTGTCTGTGCATCTCTCGGCATGTTGCCGCGGAAATTCCACGGGATGATTTCTTCCGCGTGGGCAGTGACAGTCGCGCAGAGGAGAACGGCCGAGATGATGGAGCGTGCGAACACGGAGAAAGTGTACCCTGAGCCTGCCGAAGGGTTCCAATCAAAATGCTACCTGTCATCCGACAGGCTCGGGATGACAATCATCAAGAAATTATGGACCACTTCGACAAGCTCAGTGGCGCTCATTACCGCTCTCCTGCTACCTCTATATCTTCCGGTCCGCCACTGACGACAGCTTTGATGCGTCGCACGCCGGCACTCGAGCTCTCTTCTTTCTGGATCTTGAACGATCCGAGCACGCCGGTACGAGACACATGCGGGCCGCCGCAGATCTCTTTGCTGAAGACGGTCCCGTCACCGATTTTACCGCTGCCGGCAGTCATACCGTTGGGGTCACCCATCACGTAGACTTTCACCTCCGCACCGTAGCGATCATCGAACACGCCGATCGCGCCTTCTTCTTTCGCACCGTCAACGTTGGTCAGGTGGTACGTCACCAGCAGATCGGCCTTGATCGCGTCGTTGACGAGATCCTCGACTTCTTTGATCTGTTCGGGCGTCATTTTGTCGCCGTGCGTGAAGTCGAAGCGCAGTCGCTCCGCTGTGATATTGCTTCCTTTCTGCATAACGTGGTTTCCGAGGACGCGATGCAATGCGGCGTTCAGAAGGTGCGTCGCGGTATGGAGCTTGGTTGTCTCGCTGCTGTTATCGGCCAGACCGCCTTTAAATTTCTGCTCAGCACCTGCACGGGAAAGGCTCTGGTGAGCGGCAAAAGCTGTATTAAATCCTTGTTCATCAACGGTCAGCCCTTGCTCCTGTGCCATCTCTTTGGTCAGTTCCAGTGGGAAGCCGTAGGTGTCGTACAAATGGAAGGCGAGTTGACCGTCAATCTGTTTGCCGGTTGTTTCCTCGGCGACTTTTGAAAATCGTTTCAGCCCTTCCTGAAGCGTTTTTCCGAACTGCTGCTCCTCGTGGCTGAGGGTATCGCGGATCTCTTTTTCCTGATCCTTCAGGGCTCCGTAGATATGTCCGTACTGAGCAATCACCTCATCGGCGATGCTCGCGCAGAATGATCCGTCGTGCGTTATACCAAGTGCGCGGGCAGACCGGATCGCGCGACGAATCAGTCGACGCAGTACATAGGACTGATCGACATTTCCCGGCTTCACGCCGTCGGCGATAATGAAAACCGAGGCTTTCAAGTGGTCGGTGATGATACGAAGGTGACGGATATCCGTTGTCCGTTGTCCGTTGTCCGTTTGAAGAGATCGGACTTTTTCCAAAATCGGCTTCATCCGATCGGTCTCATACACGTTATCGACTCCCTGCAGCACGGCTGCGACACGCTCGAGGCCCATACCGGTATCGACGTTCTGCTGCACGAGCGGTTCGAATGTGCCGTCTTCCTTCTTGTTGTACTGCATGAACACGTCGTTCCAGATCTCCATCCATTCCGCGTCATGTGTTGCGGGGTTGCCGGTCGGTTCACCCTCGCCGACCCAGTAGAACATTTCGGTATCCGGACCGCAGGGGCCGGTCTGCCCCGCAGGACCCCACCAGTTCTTTGCCTTTGGCAGAAAACCGATGCGTTCGCGCGGAATACCGAGGGATTCCCAGATGCCGGCGGATTCTTCGTCCCGTGGAGCATCGCTGTCACCCTCAAAGCAGGTGACGGCCAAGTGGCTGATGGGGATTTCCAAGACGTCGGTCAGAAATTGAAAGCTCAGCTTGATGGCCCCTTCTTTAAAATAGTCACCCAAGCTCCAGTTTCCCATCATCTCGAACATTGTCAGGTGTGATGCATCGCCGACTTCATCGATGTCGCCGGTGCGAACGCAGCGCTGCGCATCAACCAGCCGTTTGCCCATCGGGTGCGGCTCTCCCAGAAGGTACGGGACCAACGGGTGCATGCCGGCGGTCGTAAACAGCACCGTCGGGTCATTTTCAGGAACCAGTGGAGCGCCCGGTATCACGGCATGGCCGTTTTCCGCGAAGAAATCGAGGTAGGCCTGGCGCAGTTCGTCGGTTGTGAGGCGTTTCATAGGCCAAAAGACTACCAGAAACAGCGATCGGCGGTAGTGCTTGCTTTTGTCTGTTTTCAGGATCAAATATGCTCCAAAACTGGCATTTCTGTACATTTTTTGCTATAATGGCAAGAAACCCTTATGCACACCTTCAACCCGCTGCGCTCCGTCTGGTCCATCGTACGCATAACAGCGGCGCCGCTCCTGATTGTCGCGGTAACCGTCGGACTCGGGTTTGTATTTCACTTGCGCGGTGAGCAGGTTGTCGAACAGCAGTTGCGTGAACGGATGCTCAGTACCGTCGCGATCGCGGCCTTACAAATGGATGCGCGGCTGATCGAGCAGGTGCGTACCGATAGGGACGTTTCCAAACAGGCATACAAGACCCTTGTCGGGCAGCTGAAAACTATCCGTGCATTGTCGCCACACACGAGGTTCGCCTACATCATGCGGCGTACCGATGATCCTCTAAAACTTTCGTTCGTTGCTGATGCCGACGCACTGTCGTCGGATAAGGAATTGGATGTGAACGGCAACGGAACCGTCGATGACGATGAAGTGCCGGGATACCCCGGTGATCTGTATCCCATCAGTGATTCATCTGCACTCCGTGATGTTGCTTTCCGTGAAGCCGTCGTGGAACGCGATATTACCGAGGATCAGTGGGGACGTCTCATTTCCGCATACGCGCCGATCAAAAACGCTCAGGGCGAAACGGTCGCGATTCTCGGAATGGACATGAAAGCCGATGAATTTTTCCGCATGACCAACGCGACGTTCTCGATGGTTGCCGTCCTGCTGGTCGCACTTGTCGGTACGTTGCTTGCGGTCTATATCATGCTCATGGTCCGCGCACGCCATTTCGAGACCTTGCAGCAGCTGGACGTTGAACGGACCGCGCTGCTCGATCTTGCGACGCATCAGCTCGGCATGCCGCTGGCAACCTTCCGCTGGTGGCTGGAAATTCTGAAGGAACGAGATAACGGACAGTTCTGCAAACGCGGCGATGTATGCGATCAGCTCCAGGAGGGAATTAATCGGATGGACAGCATCATTCGCGGCCTGCAGCGGGCCGGCGGCCTGAAAGAGAAAGAGTTCACGTCCGTGTCGGACAGTGCGTCCATTTCCGATGTCACGAAAGCAATCCAGACCGATCTGAAAAAGACGTTCGGCTTGCGTGCGCAGACTGTGCGCATCGATCTACCCAAGAAGCTCCCCCGTGTCCGTCTGGATACGCAACTGTGCACGGGCATGCTGCGCGAACTTCTGGAGAACGCGTCATTCTACTCTCCACGCAAATCGCGCATTGAATTGAAAGCACGTGCCGTTCGTGGCAACGTGGAAATAAGCGTGACCGATCACGGTTACGGCATTCCGCAGGAAGATCTGCCTGGCATTTTCCAGCAGTTCAAACGCGGATCGAACGCATCGAAATACAAACCGGCTGGTAACGGTCTGGGCCTCTACATCGTTCGACGCATTGTCGAGCGTGCACGGGGAAAGATCCGTATCCGAAGCGAATTGAACAAAGGCACGACGGTTGTCGTTCTTCTCCCTGCCGCCGCATGACGTTCCGCGCGCATGTTCGCCTTTGGCCAGTCATTATCTCATCCGTTCTTGTCAGTGCGGCTATCTCGATGACCGGCTTCTATTTCTTCGTACATGCACAGAACGTGTTGCAGAGCCAGCTGCGCGGCAGACTCGTAGCGATTGCCGGAGCGGCCGCGCTCTCACTCGACGGTGAGGAAATCGATCGGATTCAGTCCGCAGGCGATATCGACAGTCCGGATTATCGCGCACTTGTCGACCATCTGCAGAAGCTTCGACTTGCGACCGGCGTACGTTTCATTTACGTGATGCGCCGCACCACCGATCCGTACACACTCGAATTCGTCGGCGATGCCGACGGCGCACTCAGCGCGGATGAACTCGATGTCAACAATAACGGCGTCGTCGAACCTGATGAAGAAGCGGGTTATCCGGGCGATCTCTACGATATTTCGGACACGCTGATACTGCAGAACGAAGCATTCACACACGCGGTCGCGGACCCCGACACGAGCACCGATCAATGGGGAACGCTGGTCTCCGGTTATGCCCCGATTTACCGGGATGACGGCAGCGTCAGCGCCATAGTGGGCGTCGACTATCGCGCCGAGGATTTTTACCGCATGTCGCAGCGCATCTTCTCCGTCGACGCATTGGTCGCGGTAATTCTGCTTGCCACTGTCATGGGCGGCGGCATCGTCGTTCTATGGGAGCGCCGGCGCATCATGATTCTGCAGCGCATCAACAGTGAACGGTCCGGCCTTCTGCGTCTGACGTTCCATCAACTTGGTGAGCCGCTGACCATCATGAAATGGTCGCTGGAAACACTCCGCGACGAAACCGATAACCATGAGCTCAAACACCTGGTGAACGATCACGTGCAGTGCATGGACGAAGGTCTCGGTCGTCTGAACAGCATCATCGATACGTTGCAGCTGGCGGAAAAAATCGATCTCGATACGCTCGATTATCTGCCGACTCCCGGCTCTCTGCGGGCGCTGATCGACAACACCAGGAACGAGTGGGATTCGTCTCTGCGCGCGCACAACATCACGCTGAACCTGATCATGAGTGACGACATCCGTTTGCCGATGGATGCAAACCTGATGCAGCTTGTTCTGAGGCAGCTGGTCGTGAACGCAATCGAGTATTCAAAAGAGGGTTCGACCATCGATCTGCGTGTCTTCAAAAACCACAGCGACGTTAAAATCGAAATCGAAGATCACGGTTGCGGCATTCCTGCCAAAGACATGGAGCACCTCTTCGAGAAATACCGCCGTGCCGGAAACGCTCATCTCAGCAAACCGGATGGCAACGGACTCGGACTCTACATTGCCCGGGGCATCATACGAAAGGCAGGCGGGCATATTTGGATTGAGAGCGTCGAAGGCAGAGGCACGACGGTCCACTTCACGTTGCCGCTCGCGTAATCACGCATCCGCGTGCACGGTCTCTTCCACTTCTTTGAAGTCGAACGTGTCCAATTTCGACCAGATCCAGAAGTAGCCGACCACTGATGCGACGATGTTCCCCGCGGCAATCGATGCCCAGATGCCGATGATCGGGAGCCCGAACACGATGGTCAGAATGTAGGACAGTGGAAGCGAGATGACGATGAAACGCAGGAACATGATCCAGAATCCCGGCCACGATTTGCCGATGGCCTGGAACGCACTGGCTTCCACCATCATCGCCGCGAGGAAGAAGTAGCTGAACGAGACGACGCGCATGTACTGCAGCGCATAGTCCGTCACAACGGGGTCTGTCGTGAACGCACCGACGATCTGCGGGGCGAACACCGCGACGATAATGCCGAGGACCAGTGCGATGCCTGACGAATATTTCAGTGCCGTGCGCAACACCTGCTTCGCGCGGTCCAGTTTCTCCGCGCCGATGTTCTGTCCCATCATCGCCATGGCGCCGAAGCCGAATCCGACAGCGGGCAGATACGCGAAGAACTCAATGCGGAATCCGAGACTCATCGCAATCGCTCCGGCCTCCTGAAACGCCTGACCGCTGACCAGCGTCAGCACGGCCAGACCGATCGGGTTGATGATCTGCGTGATGGCAGCCGGCAAACCGATCTGCAGCACTTTCTTGACGGACTCCCAGCGGAAACTGAGATTCCTGAAATGGAACTGCACCGAGCGTTTCGGGCGGGAGAGTGCATACAGCGCGACGACGATGAATACCGCCTGCGAAATGAGGGTCGCGTATGCCGCTCCGCTGATGCCCAGTGCCGGTGCGCCCCACCAGCCGAAAATCAGGACGGGGTCGAGCACGGTGTTGACCAGGGTCGAGAGTGCGAACAGTTTCGTCAGCGTGAACGTGTCGCCCTGCGCGTTGAAGGCGAACATGATGGTGACGAGAATGAAGAACAGAACCGATCCCGCCGCGGTAATGGTGAAGTACTCCAGTGCCGGCTGGAAAATATCGCCGCTGGCACCGGATATCGTCAGCAGGGGATTGCGGAACACCAGCGCGATGGCCGTGAAGAACAGCGCGACGATCGTCATCAATACGAATGACTGTCCTAGCACGCGCTCAGCTCCTTTCTTGTTTTTTGCTCCGATGTCCATCGACATCACCACGCCCGATCCGATCGTGACACCGAACCCGAGTGAGATCATCAAAAACAGCGTGATCTGCGAAATGCTGACTGCGGCAATCGCCTCCGGTGACAGCTTGCTGACCCAATACGCGTCGACGAGGTTATACAGCGTATAGAAGAACACCGAGAGCATCATCGGCCACGACAGCGACCAGAGTTGTGTGCCGATAGGGCCTTTGGTCAGGTCGGTTCCGGTGTGCTCGGTATGTTCCATAGAGGAAAAAGAGGAAGAAATGAACCTGGAGTATATCCAGACGGATGAGCAGTGCAACAGTGGCATGTTCTTCTGATATTCTTTCTGCATGCGTGCAAAGCCCGTCACCGTGCATGTCGATGACCTGATGCAGCAGGCGACCTACGTGTTAACCGAACCGGAAGGAAAAAATTTCGATCCGCGGTTCAAGCCGGACCTGACGCCCAAGCAGATGCTGGAGCTGGGGGTCTTCGGCGGAAAGTACATGACCGATTGCCGCGATGAGTTCCCCAAAGACTGGTTTACCAATGCGAAGCTGTGTCACGAGAAGCACGATCCAAAACTGAATTTCTTCGGGGTGAATGCCAGTCAGCCGCTTTCGGTATGGCGGAAGAACGGATGGATTCACCCCGCTGATCCGCGCGGATGGTTTCAGTGGTATTGCCGGTACTACATGGGGCGGAGAATGGGGGAGGAGGACGAGCGGCAGATCAAACGGTGGGTCGCCATCAAGCGGCACATTACGCAGATCAAAAAGAACTGTGCGCCGGGAGATTTATCATGTCGAAGACGGCAGCGGCAGGCTGTGCTGCATTGGGGATATGACAGTCGGAAGATGTAGCTTTCGATTTTGCAATATTTTACTATACTTTCACAGATGAAGCCCAATAGTTTTGCTACCGGCTTTCTTGCAGGTGCGCTTATCGGTTTTCTTGGAATTGCCGTGACAATCCTTGGGACCTCTAATCGGATGATGATTTTGGAAGATAGGTTATCTCGACTTGTCGATATGAATGATGCGAAGCAACGACAAATTCATGAACTTCGAAGTGTCAATGAGCATTTGGAACAGAATCAGGATTACGAATTCATGCAGGAGCAGCGATTAGTGAACTTGGCTGAATCAAAACAGATCGCAGAGGCTTTCACCTCTTTTGATGGTGAGGTTACGCAGTACAAGAACGAAGAGTTAGGATTCACCATGTCCTATCCGGCAGCATGGGGAAAGTTGAGTATCAGCATTAACACACCGGACACAATGGAAAGAATTGAGAGTGGCAAGTTGGTAAGCGGACGTTTCAGTCACAAAAATATTTCTTTCGGTGCCTACTCTGCTGATTATCAAGACATCGGTCGTGGCTTCACCACTGCAGAGGCGATTTTCGCAACTTCAAATCCCGAGGCTGGCAATCCGGCAATGGACCAAGCAAAGCCCGATGACATCCGGATCTTGGAGTCTGGTGCAAAAGTCTACATGTGGTACGCATGGGAAGTAGGATGGGACACAGGTGAAACAGTATTTGGCATAAAAGTACCCCTTCTTCATCCGGATATTCCCGCACTGGGCATTGCCGGCCCTATTTCCAATGACGTATTGACCGAGGAGGAGATTGCAGGATTTTTGGAGATGGCACGGACGTTTGAGCTTATTCGTTGAATTCACTCATCTCTCCCGCGCTTACCAACCGCTGCGAGATGGTGGTCTGCATTATTTCTTGTTTCGTTTGTTCAGAACCCATTGCACCGACGGGCTGATCTTCTTGTCCGTCCGGTGAATGCATCCTATCCAGCAGCACGGCCGGCGTTTCCCTTCCAGTAGCTCTTCCTGCAATCGCCGCAGGTGATCTTTCCGTGTTTCCTCCTGCTTCACCATCGTCACCCAGCAGATCCATTCGTTCCGTGCGAGGGGCGTGAGACTGTTCCATTTCTCCAGCACGTCCGCATGCGCGACGAGCACATCGCGCAGATCATCGGGTACGTCGTGGACAACGCCGGTGGCAATGGTCTTGTCTGGCAGAGGGGTTACGGGGAAACGTGCAACATCCCCATCATCCCATTACTGAGATGTTCCGCAATATGACAGTGGAACATCCAGTCACCGGGGTTGGAGATGTCCAGCAGAATATCGACCGTGTGCCCCGCGGGGACGAGTGTCGTATCTTTCCAGACGAGGTTGTCGTTCTTTACGCCGTTGTCCGATAGCACGAGGAACCTCTGGCCGTGGAAGTGGATCGGGTGCTGCATCGGGTGCGGTGAATCTTTCGCATTCACGATGCGGATTTTCAGCTTGTCGCCGACCTTTGCGGTCCAGAGCAGATCTTTATTCGATTTTCCGGTTGCTGTATCCACCAGTCTCCACTGCATCATGCTGCCCATCGGCATCTCGTTCATCGCGGCGTCTTCCCATTCAATACCGTCTGCGGGGATGGCACCGGCCATATTCATGCCACCCATCTGTGGTGAGCCTGTCGAATCCATTCCACCATGCATCGACATGGTCAGTGCCAGCGTGTGGTCCACTTCTTTATCGAACGACGACCGGAAGGGGTCGATGCTCTGCACAACATCTGCATGTGTCCGCAGTGTCTTGAATGCTGTCAGCCGGTCTTCGCCGATCACTCCGCCGACAATGGTAGCCGAGAGAACAGGTGTCGGAGAGGCGGGGTCATCCGCTTCCACCAGCGTAACTGTGCGTGTTGCGGGGTTGCCGGTGTTCACGTCGTCATCCCAGAAATACACCTCGGCAATCACGCGTTCCGACGGAGACAGAATGTAGCTGTCGGTGAAAAATTCTTTCTCGTAGCGGCCGCTGTCTCCCCCGACAATTTTCAGCAGGCTGCCCTGCGGTTGCACCAGGCGGTAGGTGCGCGTGTTCGATGCATTTACCATCGAAAACCGGACGACGGTTCCCAGTCCTGCCTCTACGGGTCGCGGTGTGTCGCCGTTGACGAGGAACGTATTGCCGAAGCGGCCCATCAGGGTGCGGTCCGCCGCGTCCGATCCGTACGCAACAGGCATGCCGTCATCATCCAGCAGAATGTCGTCGAGAATAACAGTTTGCTCCTCATCGACAGAGGCATAGGCATCCGCTTTTTCCGGTGTCACCTGAATGAGACCGTAGAGCCCCATGTCCTGCTGAATGTCTTCGCGGACGTGCGGGTGGTACCAGTAGATGCCTTCATCCGGCACCGTGATGGTGTAGGTATAGCTGTCGTCCGGTTCGATTGGCGGCTGCGTCATGCCGACTGCGCCGTCCGAGGCGTTATCCAGACGCAGGCCGTGCCAGTGAATGGCCGTCGACAGATCGATATTGTTCTTCACCTTCACGGTAAAGGTCGAACCCTGTTTCACTCTCAGCGTCGGGCCTGGAATCTGTCCGTTGTAGCCGTACATCGCGATGTCTTTTCCATTGATGTTTTTGCGGACGATGGTGGGGTTGAGCTCGATCGTGTCGCCGTCTTCGACGGAGATCACGTCTGTGTCCGTCGCTTCGGGGAGCGATGAAACGTCCTGACCGTCAGCGGGGAGGAACGATGCCGATTCGGTATCGTCGCCCATCATCATCCCGCCGTGACCCATTGCGGAATGGTCCATGGTCGTCGTCGGTGTGCAGGCAGCGAGGACAAACGTGCCGGTGATACTAAGAAGCGTGCGGGTGTTCATAAACGGGCGAAGAAAAGGAAGAAGGCCGTGAAGACGACGGTCATCACGACGGGGGCGATATCGGACAGCCAGTTGCGGCGGTCCGGATGAAAGCCGCGGAGAAGCAGAGAGTTGGCGACAACGGAGACGGAACTCATCGCCATCGCAAGGCCCGCGAGTTCGGGGCGGAGAATAATGCCGAGTCCGGCAAACATGCGCGTCGCGATGGGAATGCCGATGACGTTGTAGAAGAGCGCGAAGAACAGGTTCTGGCGGATCTTGCTGACGGTCGCGCGGCTCAGACGGATCGCGTTGCCGACGTCGTCGATGTTGTTGCTCACGAGAACCACGCCGCCGGTTTCCATCGCGATATCGGTTCCCGACCCCATGGCGATGCCGAGATCTGCTTGTGCGAGAGCGGGTGCATCGTTGATGCCGTCGCCGACCATCGCGACTGTTTTTCCTGCTGACTGCAGTTTCTTGATCTCCTCCGCTTTGTGCTCGGGCAGCACTTCGGCAAGCACGGTTTCGATGCCGGCCTGTGCAGCGATCGCTTTTGCCGTCCGTTCGTTATCGCCGGTCATCATGATGACGGACAATCCCATCTTCTTCAGACGGGCGACTGCGTCTTTCGATGTCGGCTTCAGCGTATCGGCGACTGCGATCATGCCGATCAATTGCGTTCCCTGCGCCAGCAGCATCACGGTTTTTCCTTCTCCCTCCAGTTTTTGCATCACATCGGCTGCAGTCGCGATGTCGATGTTCTCGCGTTCCATCAAGCGGCGGTTACCGAAGACGTACCGTTTACCATCGATCGATCCTTCGATGCCGTGACCGGGGATGGCAGTGAATGCCGTGCTCTCACTCAGCGTGAGCCCCTTCGACGTCGCATGCTTCACGATGCTTTCCGCGAGCGGATGTTCGGAGCCCTGCTCGAGTGATGCGGCGATGCGCAGGAGATCCTCGGCCGATCCATCTATTGCATGAATGTCCGTGACAGCCGGCTTGCCGACCGTGAGCGTGCCCGTTTTATCGAACACGATCGTGTCGATGGATTTGGCTGCTTCCAGTGGTTCACCGCCGCGGATGAGAATTCCCTGCTCCGCTCCTTTGCCGGTCGCCACCATAATCGCCGTCGGCGTTGCGAGACCCAGCGCGCACGGACAGGCGATAACGAGCACCGACACGCCCGCGAGCAGCGAGAAGGTGACACCTGCGCCGAGGATCATCCAGACGACGAACGTGACGAACGCGATGGCGACGACCAGCGGCACGAACCACGATGATACCCAGTCGGCAAAATCCTGAATCGGGGCTTTGGATCCCTGTGCTTCTTCGACGAATTTGATGATCTGCGCGAGTGCGGTATCGGCGCCGATTTTCTCCGCGCGGAATTCAATAGATCCGTTCTTGTTGATCGTCGCACCGACGACACGATCCCCTTCTTTCTTCTCGACGGGGATGCTCTCGCCGGTCAGCATCGATTCATCGACCGATGTGAGGCCTTTGAGGACCACGCCGTCGACGGGAATTTTTTCACCAGGGCGGACGACGACGATGTCGCCGACGTTCACCTCTTCCACGGGGATGTCGATTGTCTGGCCATCGCGGATGACACGGGCGGTTTTTGCCTGCAGCCCCATCAGTTTCTGAATGGCTGCGCTCGTCGCACCCTTCGCCCGCGACTCCAGCCACTTGCCGAGAAGGACGAAGGTGATGAGGAACGCGGCGACTTCAAAATACAGGTCGTGCATGCCGCCGATGACAGTCCTCTCGGTAAAAATATGTACAACAAAATTGTACAGACTGTAGAAATACGCGGCGGACGTCCCGATGGAAATCAGGCTGTCCATGTTGAACGTATACATCTTCAGGCCGGACCACGTGCTCTGGTAGAACTGCTTCCCGAGCCAGAACTGCACAGGCGTCGAGAGGATCAGCGAGAGGATGCCCGCATAGTCCATCACCGGGTCCAGAAATGGCATACGAATAAAGGACGCGAGCATGAAGAGTCCCATCGGCGCGCTGAGCACGAGGCCGATCAGGAACTTCTTCTTATATGCGGCGATTTCCGCCGCGCGTCGCTGCCGGTCCGTCTCGATACCGTGATGACTGTGATCTCCGTGTCCGCCGTGTCCGTGACTCATTCCCTGCATGTCGCGCACTTCGGCGTTGTAGCCTGCCTTCTTCACGGCTGCGACCATCTGTTCGGGGCTGGCTTTGGATGGATCGAACTTTACGTGCGCTTTCTCTGACGCGTAGTTCACGTGCGCTTCTTCCACGCCGTCGGTTTTCTTCAGCTGTCGGGTAATTAAAGCGGCGCAGCTGGCGCAGTGCATGCCGGTGATGGAGAGTGTGCACTGCTCGCTCATGATGCGGTTGGGTGAACGATGTAATCGGGATTCAATGCTTCTATTTCTTCCTTCCATTGCTGAAAGTTGAACGTGTCATCGTGCTCGATCGTCACGTTCTTGCTTGCGAGATCCGCATGCGCCGACGTGACACCGGCAATATCTTTACTCACATCTTCAATGAGGCGTGTGCAGCCTTCGCAGTGAATGCCGGGGATGGAGACGATTGTCTGCATAAGGTGGAGGGGAAATTTATCGCTTAGAAAGACCGACGACTTTGATGACTTCGTCGATGAACGCTGTCTTGTCCTTGTCAGAGTTCAGCTTTTTCGCCGCGCAGGTATGCAGATGCGATTCCAGCACTGCGGCCTGGATATGCTTCAGGTGCCCCTGCATCGCGAGGGCCAGTTCGAGAATCTGCGCGCAGTACGCGTCATCTTCCACGTCTTTGCGCAGTTTTGCGGTCAGACCTTCGAGGCGGCGGATGGCGCTGAGTGTTTTTTTCTTCGCGTCTTCTTTCATAAGAAAAGGGGTAGGGGGTAGGGGTAGTATATCCCCGCCATTTTCCCTGTCAAAGATTTTTTCTCAGATTACCTTGAACGTGCCGCGGACCATGCCCATGGAACACATGAATGCGAGTTGCCCCGGCTCTGCCGGAGCGGTGAACTCGATGATGTTTTCGCCGGCGTGCAGGGGCTGCGAAATATTCAGCGCGGGAATCGTCATGATGCTCGTGCAGCCGAATGCGTTGGTGCCGTCGATTTTCCAGCGGACCGGTACGCCGGCGTTGATCGTTACGACATTCGGTTCGTAGGTGCCGTACGGCGTCACGACAATCGACACTTCCTGCACGTTCCCCTTCATTGTCGGCGCTGCGGGCTGCGCGGTTGTCGCCGGAGCGAACGGCAGATTGATGCCGGTAAGCGCAAGGCCGCTGTTGAGGTTGAAGAGCGCGAGAATCAGGACCAGCGTGCCGGAGAACCGCAGGAACATGCTGAACATCGTTCCTTTCATCGACGACGAAAGCATGCTGATACCGAGCAGTGCCGGCAGCGTCCCCAGCGCAAACAGCAGCATGATCGTCGCGCCGGACGAGAAACTGCCCGAGGCGAGCGCGACCAGCTGCAATGATTGTGTGAATCCGCAGGGGAGGAAGAAGGTCAACGCACCCAAGGCGAACGGCGCAGCGGGGTGATCGCTGTCCGCGAGAGCCGCGATTTTCCGTGTGAATGTCTTCGGTACCCGGATCGGAAAGCGGCCTTTCGACACGATGTCCAGCATGCTCAGCGCTAGAAACAGCATCACGACTGCGACGGCGATGTTCACGTATCCCGTCATCCGCGTGCTGAGGGTAATCGACTGGCCGAGCAATCCGATCAATCCGCCGAACACGAAGTATCCCGCCAGCCGCCCGAGGTTGAACTGCAGCAGCGGCTGGAATTTCTGCGCGGGGGTTTCGCTGCGGTGGAGTTCGTTGTGTTTCGCCGCGAGTGCCAACAGCAATCCACCCGTCACCGCCAGACAGCTGCTGGTACCGGCCACGAGGCCGATCAGAAAAATACCGCCGAGCGACAGAGCGCCGGAGGTCGATGGTGCAAGAGAGACAATGTCGAATGTCTGCAGGAGCATGTACAGCGCGAGGATGATGATCAGCGACACGCCGATCTGCAGCCACTTCCGCGTATCTCCCGGCATCGATGCATAGACCGATCCGTCTTCCAGAAGGGTGTACCCGGCCTGTTCGATGACAGCCGCAATCTCCTGCATGTCGGGTGCGTTGCCCGCCTTTGTGACAATGCGGCCGACACCGCTCTTGTAGCTGACGTCCGCCGACTGCACGCCGGGGACGGTCTTCAGTTTTCGTTCCAGCAGCAGTTCGCAGCTGGGGCAGGTCATACCGCCGATGTTCACGCAGACGGATGTGTCAGTCTTCTTCATACAAGGAGTATACGAGTGACGTACCCTTCAGCACAGGATTTTGATTTTTTAAATGGTGGAGATGCCGGGATTCGAACCCGGGTCCAACGTGTACACATGGTGTCCATACGATCATGTTCCATTCAATTCTCGCATCCGCATAAGAATGGAACCAAGAAGCGGAGCGAGTGATGACGCGGAATAGTGAACAGCCACTGCGTCACATGACTGTCACTCTCACTAATGACGTTTCATCCCGTCAGTGAGAATCGCGGGCGAAACGTGGTTCCAAAAAGGGAACCTATTAGGCGAACGTCAGAGCTGGCACGAATGCCGGGCTCTGGAAGCGAGCGCCAAGGAAATTGCGTTTTGCAATTATTGGTGCAACAAGTGGGTATCGGGAACCGTTGCCATCCCGGATCGAGACAAACGCATATGCAGAATCACGCTGTCAAAGCCTGTCATCCCCAATTTGGCACGAAAGAAAACCGGGACGGTTGTCTTTCGTGAGCTAACTTTCCGGCAAGGAGTGCCTCCACTTCGGGCAAAGCCCTCGTTCGGCACAATCCTTTTATTATTCAGCTAAACTCTGTACATAATTTGTACTCAGAGTAGAGCCAGCGATGTGAGAGACCGGATGTGGATTGTAGCAAAAGAATGCGCTCTCCGCAGAAATTTGACAATTAAATTTTACATTTTACAATAGAAGTGTTCCAATTCAGATCCTCATTAAGGAACTAGTCATGATGGGATGGATGCAGATCGGCTCCTATGAATATGAGCACAACGGATTGGAATTCACTGGATGGTACAGATGTGTCGGGGGCCGGCTGGTCAGCGGACACTGGCCACAGTGGAACAATCTCACCGGTGCGACACGGTAATGCCGGTTCGCACCAAACCGGGGGTGTAAGCCCCCATTTTTTTGCTACACTTCCTTCGATATTTTTTCCTCCTTCTCTATGTCCTCCCGTCTCAACTCCGTCATTGGCTGGATCTGCCACGGTCTGGTCGCAGCCTTTACGATCTTCAGTGGCGTCATGGAATTCATCGTTGATTTCAGTCTGCCGGAAGTAGTTGCATACACGGACAGCCTTGGCATTACCGGCATGGAGTACTACATCGGTGCTGCAAAGCTGGTGATCGTGACGGTGTTCCTGATTCCCCGCACATCAACCGTCGGTTTCGTGTTCATGGTTGGGTACTTCGGTGGAGTGCTTGCAACGCACATCACCCACGGCATGACCGGCCTTGCTCAGAACGCGCCGATCTATCTCGTATTCATTTTGCTCACAATTGGTGCCTGGTTCCGCAATCCGGAGCTGACTGCGCGTCTGCGCGGACAGAAGATCTAATAGATCAAATTTTGTATTCAAAAAGGATCGCATGCCTCAGCGCAGCGGTCCTTTTATGATGGCGCTTTCACGATGCGACCATGAGCGGTATAATTCGTTCGTGTCACACCCCATCACCATCACCGCCTTCTACAAGTTTCTGCCGCTTGCGGCGGACGGTCTTGCAGCTATTCGCGCAGAGATGATTCGCTTTGGTGAAGACAACGGCATGCGCGGGTTGGTGTTGATTGCGGAAGAGGGGATTAACGGCACAGTCTGCGGCAAGCCCGAGGTGATAGGGGAGTGGAAAAATCTTCTTACGGAACAATTCGGAGAGATCGCCTTCAAAGACAGCTACGCCGATGACCTCGTCTTCAAACGCTGGTCGGTAAAGTTGAAGCCGGAGATTGTCGGACTCAAGCGGCGCGACATGGTTCCCGACGGCAAGAACGGACATCTGTCTCCGGCGGAGTTTCACGCGATGCTCCAGCGCGATGATGTGATTGTCGTTGATGCACGTAACTCCTATGAGTACGGCATCGGCAAATTTGCAAAAGCCGTCGACTGCGGTACTGAGCGTTTCAGTGAATTTGAAGCATTCGCAGAGCAGACAGATCTGCCCAAGGATAAACCGGTGTTGATGTACTGCACCGGCGGCATCCGCTGTGAAAAGGCATCACTCGCGATGCAGGAGAAGGGATTCAACGAAGTGTACCAACTCGACGGTGGCATTCTCGCGTATATCGAACAGTTCCCCAACGGACTGTTTGAAGGGGAGTGCTTCGTGTTCGATAAGCGCGTCGCGGTTGACCAACATCTGCAGCCATCCGCGGTCTATGACACCTGTCCGCATTGCGGACTACCGGGAAGCGAATCAGTCCTATGCAAAGGCTGTAATACAGAACAAAAAATTTGTTCAAAATGTGCTGTAGTCGATTATCGTCACGCGTGCAGTAAACAGTGCGCCAATCGTATCAAGTACAAAGGGGTCGCTACGGCATCTGCTGTACCGGCTGGCACCTGTTGCTGACGCAGTCCACGCCGCTGATAGCGAGGCACGAGTACGTACATGTTGATTCGTATCCGTCGACCATCTCTTTCATCCGATCAACTTCGCTGCTGTTGACGAAGATGTAACAGTCGAACGGACACTTGCCGCCGACGTCGATACAGTCTGCGGGGGTCTCGCAGTAATTCGCTTCAGCAATCTGCTGTTTGATGTACGCCTCGCTTCCAGGTGATGCAGAGCATCCGGCAAGAACCAACAGAGCGAGAACGATGATGGGGAGAGTAATGCGCATCATGAAAGAGTATACGACTGATAGGACGATCGGTAACGCAGATTCTTACTGCTTAAAAATGGTCAAAAAGATCGCATCCTCTTTATTGCTGTTCTTAGGCCTTATGGAGATAATGTCTACATGTCGCTCACTATTCCCTCCTTCGACGATCTCCGTGATTCCAATGAAAAAGCACTTCAGCGTGCAGGGCACAGCTGGGATGCAGAATCGATCCCGAAGGAAAAAATCGATCGGCTGACGACCTTGCTCGATGAACGCGCAGAGATAGAAGATCTTGCCTCTACGCAATCACAGCGGGAAGAGTATGGCATCGACCGATGGCATCGGGACTTCGTGCGCTTGCGCGATATTGCAGATGCAGAACAGCGTGAACGACTATGGGGGGCGATTCCCGACTGCAAGTTCCGCCGATTTCAGGAATCATTCTCGCACCCTCATCAATTCATTGTTCCGGCGTTTGTTGAGGACGCTGCTGGAATTCATTTTCCACATATCGATTTCCATTCGTTGAGTGTGCATGGATGTCTGGTCAGTGCTGATTTAATTTCCGGTGCGTTGTCCGAGTCGCTGGAACTTGCGGATGATACCGACACCGAAGGGCAGCCAATTGAGCGTCTTAGACGGCGTCAGCTTGATGCGGCATTGAAGCTCAAAAAAATATGGGATGAGACGACTCCACTACAGCGTGCAAACCGGCGTATTCTTGTCGTGGGGGAGTCACCATCGGACGGACTGGATTTCGAGTATGCGGGAGTGACACGCACGCCGTCCGCTCTTGAAGGATCGGTCATTCTGACACGTGAAAGACAGAGTGGCGATCGAAATATTTTCCGTTCCCGTATTGTCCAGGTATTCGATTCGTCTTTTGCAGCAGACCGTAAGACGGGACATGAAGACGATAACTACAGTCAGGAAATGTCGCTGTTGGTAGGGCTGGAATCCCAATTTATCAGTTTCAATCGCAGGTTGAATCAGGAATGGCGTGACGCATCCGATCGAGATGCGCTTCGCAGCGAGGCGCAAGCATTGCTATCGGATGGTGCTGTAGCACTCGCGACATGTGAGAATAAGTTTAAGGTCGAGGCGCAGCAATTACTGGAAGCAGCTTCATCGTTGAAAGATCGTCGCGGTCGAGAAAATATCACGGTGGTGATGACGCGTATGGTGGCGGTCATTCAACGGTTGCAATCGCGCCAGACGGAAATGATTGGAAAAGGAACATATAATCAAGCTGATGCGATGGCGATTGAACGCGCAAATGAACGCGATCGCTCGACGATCATGACGTTTCGAAAGAGTGTCCTGCAGGCGCCAGCAAAACTAGAAGTATTTGATCAACTGTTTAGCGATCGTCCTCTATCGCCTACTGCACACGATGCTGCGGTACAGGGGCTTCTCCGTATGATGCGTCTCGATATGCCTGCGCTGAGTAACGTGCTATTGAAACCCAACCGCCAGTATGCACAATTGATGTTGGCGCAAGATGTTCACCTGCAGCGTGCATTACACGAGCGCAATCGCGATATGGCGGATGATGCCCTTGTTCGCATGCACATCATCGGAAAATTCCAGGAGATCGAACTGCGCTTCCAACACATTCTGCAGGAGATCATGAATCCGCGTGTCGCGATTGAACATCTGATTCAGGAAGTTGCCGAACTCCGTCAGCAATTTACGGAATATCAACTGTTGCCGCAGCACATCGTCCAGGAATACGTCGCACCCGTCGCCGAGATGAACGTCGTTCTTGGGCGGATTGAGGGGGGATTGAAGCGCTATGCAAGCCAGAAGCTCGATACAGCCGAACGTGCGGTGATGTACGGCCGCCTTGGTGCATATCTCAAAACGGTCAACGTACTCACGTTCGCAGGGAGTGCCGCATAATCCGCCGGAGTATGGAGGTATGACAAAGGTTATGGAAGGAGTACGATGAGTTCCATGCAGCGCTTTTTCACGGGATTCTTTCTGGGAACGATTGCGGGTGTGCTTTACGGCGTGGCTGCATATCTGTTCATCCGCAACGTCTGTACCGACCCCGACGCAGTCGATGGTATCTGCAGATTCGTCACCCGATGGCCGGTTTATCAGTCGTATCCGCTTCTGAATCTCGACAGTTTTCTTATCAAGCAGCCGCTTCTCGGTATCCCCTCTTTTGCCACCATCGATGCCTGGGGATTTTTAATCCGGTTAGAGATGATCAATACGGCGCTTTGGATTGCAGTGATGGGCGGTGTTTTGGCAATGATGAAACAGGAGTGGCGCGCACGGAAGATCGTCGGCATGTCGATTGTCGCGTTTCTTGCACTTAGTTTTATTCTGCATGTCGCATCGCTGTCCGGTTGCGCAGGCATAAAATTCTTCTTCGGGGAGGAAATCCAGTTCTTCGCCTGCGATCCGCCAGCAGCGGGGTGGAGGTGGTAAAAAAGATATCCAGTATATCTTCTGTATTAAGGACACGGACCTCCGAAAAACTCCCACGATTGCCCTTCGACAATAACTGTATCAGGCAAATTCGGACCAAAGCAGTAATCGCCGGCACCGATTGCTCCGTCATTAGAAATTAGTTCACACTGGTTGGTGTCACAAAATCCTCCGAAATTCATGGTCCAAGGTGTGCCGTGATCCAGCCCTCCAATGTTTTCCCATGATTCCCTGTTTCCAACAAAATGATCCGTAAATTCATAGCATGATCCTCCGTCAACAATGACATGGAATGCAAAGGGAGGAGAGGGATCGCCACAGGAGAAGCCACTGGTAGAGGAGGCGGCAAGCGATGATATCGAAGACGATGAAGGACATTCATACAGCAGGGGAATATTCGTACAGTCGGTCGTCACTATGACATCGGCCCACGTCATGTCTCCATAGTCTGATGCATCAAGACGCAGCGTGTGCGTCCCTGCACTGACCGCAACAACGACCGGCGTGAAAGATGTCTCGCAGAATCCGGATTCAATCGTTTCCTGCAGATCATCGTCCAGATAGACGGACAAATCGTTGTCTACACCGCCTGAAACTGTAATGGAGCAGGAAGAGGGGACGGTGAAGGTAAGAGACTCACTGTATTCCCCATTCACCGGGAAGAGATCACAACGCTCATCTGCCGTGAAGCCGCACATTGCTATATTGCCGCACTGCAGCGGACCCAGACGCATGATGTGTGGATTGCTCATGCATCCTGCAGATGTCGATGATGATGCACCGCCGCCTCCTGTGCTACCAGACGTACTGCCAGCATCTTCATCCAGTGCAGTCGTCTGTCCGCAGAATTCATCGTAGTTCAGTGATACAGCGAACTGCCGTTGATATGGTGTTTTGTAGACACCGAATCCGGTTGTTGTCGCGCCCGTCTCGGTCACATCGACAGGGAGCTCTGCGATATAGTCCGGTACAAGTATGTCCAGGTTGATGCACGTTGAGTCATCTTCAACGCCAGTCCGGCAAATTTCTTTCGCGTTCTCCGATCCAACCGGTACGTCGTTCCCGCCCGGCATCTCCCATTCGCCGATCATGTACTGCTGCATCGCTTTGGTCAGTTGATCGACGATCGCCAAACGCTTCGCATTCTGCGCTTCGCACAATTGTTTCCGCGGATTGATGGCGACGATGACGATTGACGCAAGAATGCCGACGATACCTGTTACGACAAGAAGCTCTATGAGGGTGAAGCCTTCCAGCCACTTCTGGTGTTTTTTTATCGGCATGCTTCAAGATGATCGGATCGCACAAGATCTAGACCCCCCTGTAAGCGGAAGATGCTGTAGCCGGATAAGTTCGGATTTGTTTCCAGGGGGTCCTTCGGAATTTCTAGAATGTATTCAGTCGTGAGCATATCCAAGTTGACGCAACCGGCGTCCGTCACGCCCTGTGCGCAAATGGCTACGGCGTTCTGTTCTCCCATCGGCATAGATGCCACAGCTGGACGGCGTGCACGGATCTGGTACTGATTCACCGCGTTACCAAGCTCGCGTACCGTGATATGGCGCTTCGCGTTCGACGTTTCACATAGATGCTTTTGCGGATTGATTGCGACAATGACGATTGTCCCGATGATGCCGATGACGCCGAAGACAACGAGGAGTTCTATAAACATGAATCCTCCACGATTCCGCGCCGGTGGATGAACCTGCGTGTTCATAAAATCAGCGAAGAATTACTGGCCGACGTATACCAGAATCCAGAAGGAGAAGGATAAAATAAGCGTCAGAATCACTTTCTTGTCCTGGCCGCGGGCAATTGTCTGGCCTGCTAGCAGCACGGACGGCACAAGTAATGCGAGAGGAACAACAATGCGCGTCAGAAAATCTCCGGCGTAGTTAAAGCGCAAAATCAGCAGCATGAATGCAAGCGCGCTTCCTACAAGCACCGCGCAGACATACTCACTGGCATTTTTCCAACGCAGCTCGGCCAAAATACCAATCGCTCCACCCAAGAGGAACATGGAGACGAGATTCAATCCCTGATATGGATCATCAAAGGGGAACGTTCGGCTCATCGTCTGCAGTGCTGCCAGAAGCATCGTAATACTGCAGAGCGCGATGGTCGTGATGATGCGGGGCGAGGGGAGATGCGGGTGAGTATATTCGATCCAGTTGAGCGGCTTATGCTCCAGAAAGGTCAGATGCAGCGCGCGAGATCTGACCATCAGTGCCAATCCCGTAAACAAAAGGATGACACTAAAAAGGAACAGAGGAATAGACAGCGATCCCGTTCCGTAGATAAGGGTCGCAGTCGCAAGGGAGAAGAAGTCCATAACAACGGGGAAGAAATCAGGTTTTTTTTCGTGAAGGTGTTTTACGCACCTTGCTTTCAGGCGTCTTGAGCAGGTGCTCGGCCATGGCGACAAGGGTTGCGAGACTCATGTCTTTCTTCACAAAGAAGTCATCCATTCCGAGCTTTTTACATTTCTCACGCGTGTTATCGTCCGCCAGATTCGTCAGCATAATGACGGGAAAGCCGCGTGACGCTTTTGGGAATTGCTGCAGTACCCAGATTCCGTCGTGCACGGGCATCATGATGTCACATATAAGGAGGTCGGGCGTTCGCTGGCGGATCATTTTTGCGGCCTCGTCTCCGTTCTCGGCGACGGTTACAATAAAATCGGTCCGAGCGAAGCGGCGCACGTATGCCTCTCGCAGAATGGGGTCATCCTCGGCGATAAGGATGGAATTTCTCCGTGTGGACATGGATCGCATCATACTCGTATATCTCTTTAAAAAAGAATGTACAATTCCCGTATGTCACGTCTGATTATCAACGCCGACGACTTGGGCGTGAACCCGCAACGCTCACACGGGATTTTTCAGTGCGTCGAATTCGGTGTAGTCACAAGTGTGTCACTCTTTGCGAACGGTTCGGATTCCGATGACGCAGGGAAGCGCGCACGAGAAAAAGGGCTCAGTGCAGGGCTGCACTTGAATCTGACCGACGAATATCCGCTGTCCAAGCGCGACCATATCGAATCATTGCTGGAAGTGAACGGACAGTTTTTTGAAGCATCGCGCTTCTACGAACTCATCGATGAGGGGGTCATCAAACAGGAACATCTGGAACGCGAAATCCGGGCGCAGGTCGAATGGATGTTCGATGTCTACGGTCAGCCGACCCACGTCAACGGACACATGGGTATTCACCATCATCCGCTCGTCGCCGAAACACTGATTCCCGTCATGGAGCGCTACGGTATCCGCTGTACCCGTATCACGTTCGAAGAGCCTCTGCCCCCGTTCGGATACGAAGTGTCGGCGGAGCAACTCGATCGCATCAGAAAAATGAATGTCGTCGCGGCAAAAGCGCGGAGTATCTATGAAGCACACGGCATCATTTCGACCGATCACTTCCGCGGACAATGTCTGGACGGCAACGCATCGCTGAAAAATCTCCGTCACACACTCTCCCGCTTGCCGGAAGGAACGACGGAATTGCGCGTGCATCCGGGAAGTCAGACGGCGTACGGCACACCCTTTGATCTCGATCCGCAGCGCCAAACGGAACTGAGAATGCTGCTCGATGAAACGATTCCGGCAATGATTGCGGAGAAGAAAATAGAATTGATCCATTGGGGCGATCTCTAAACTTTGCGTGATCCGAAAATTATTCCAAACCCCGCTCTTAGCCCCTTGAAATCCGCAAATCTTTCTGATACAAGCCCGGCAGCGGTATATGTTCACCCGGCGCAACGCCTGCGTGGGCGTTTTGTTATGGGTGATTGTTCTCTGACAACATCGTGAAAGGACTCTCATGAGTACTACGACAGCATCTTCTCGCACAACCTGGACGCCTTCGTTCTCTCTTGTCTGCATTGGATGCGGCATGGCATTCGTTCTTCTGATGATCCTGTTCGGTGATGCATGGAATCATCTGTCACAGATGTGGAAAGTCGGATTGATCATGTGTCCTGTTGCCGGCCTCTACTGCCTGACCTATTTCGATGGACGCAAGGCACTGGTGGCAACAGTTGCCACGTTCATTCCATTTTTGCTCACGACGATTCTTGCAGCCATTTTCTAATCCGGCTGTCGGCAGACTGCGTACGTACACCGCCCTAACCCGAGTCTCTTTGAGCACTCGGGTTCTTTCTTTGTGTATGCGATAAAGAATTCCAAACCCGCCTCTTAGCCCCTTGAAATCCGAAAAAATTTCTGGTACAAGCCGCCGCAGAGGTTCACCCCTTTCACAGACCCGCGCCGCCCGCCTGGGCGTTTTGTCGTGGTCGGTTGGTCATTCACATCAAAGGACTGGAGAAATTATGACGCTGAAATGTGCCATGGGTTCGCTTGCCGTCGGTGTCGTGTGGGCTCTGCTTGTGTCATGGATGATGGCTGCGCAGTATGTCTGGTCCGACTATATCCGCGATGGGATTGTCTGGTTCATTCTCTCGATGCCCGTACTCTACTGCATGCTGCGCGAGTTCGGACACGGCCATCCCTTCGCATGCAGTGTACTGAGTGCATTTCTGTTCGCCTTGCCCTTCGCGTATGCGGCTTTGCTTGTCACAGATCCGATGATGACTGTTCCGGCTCTCTTCGGGACCATCGGTGTGATGCTCCCGGTAGGTACCTATTCATTCATTTCGCACACTGACAAGGCTCCTCTCGGTAAGGAAACAAATTGATGAAGCTCTGGATGGTCTCGATCTGCTATCTGCCGATGATCGTGTCGGCACTTCGCACCCCCCGTGAGGAATTCCGGTGGGCGGCGCCGATGTACGTTGCCGCGTTTGCGGGCATTGCGC
>CAYXNG010000003.1:0-63586 GCA_964466635.1 uncultured Candidatus Peribacteria bacterium
CAGGAGCCTTGTACCGGTACTTTGACCGCAAGCTTGATAGAGAACCAATGGTTATACCTCTCTTCGTAGAGGTATAACTTCCTTGTTGTCACCCTGAGCGTAGCCGAAGGGCAATGGTCATCCCGCCGTTTGTAGAGGTGTAAATTTCCGGGCACATGAAAGCGATATGAACACAAGCCCTGCATACGCGGGGCTTTTGGTGTATTGTCTGCCCTCCGTATGAACTACGCAGCAATTTTCTTCGACATGGATGGCACGTTGCTCGATACAATCGACATGTGGCTCGAGCCGACAAAGATCGCATTTGCAGAATGTGGCCTCACAATCAATGATGAGGATTTAATGCTACTTGCGGCAATGTCTCTGACTAAATATTTGGAGAGCAGGGGGATTGAATCGTATCTGGAAAAAATCCGCGATATCCGCTTTAAACACCTCCACCCAACCGTGCCGAAAACCGCACGTTGGTATCCTGGAGCACTCGCATTTCTTGAGATGTTGCCGAAAGAGAAGATAGGAATTGTCACCAGTGCGCCGCTGAATATTTTTGAGATTCTCGATGCAACGCTGGATATTCACTCAAAGATACCGCTGATTATCACAGGTGATGACGTACACCCCGACTACAAACCAGATCCCAAAGGGCTACTGATTGCATGCGAACGATTGAAGGTGAATCCTGCTGACTGCGTCTACGTCGGTGACCAAGAGTCAGATATGAAAGCGGCGGCGAGTGCCGGGATGGATTCGATTCTCATGCGCGGGCCTCATACGCCTGCGCAATACAAACACCTCTCAACGGTCGACAATTTTGACGACCTGGGCGATCTCTTGGCAACAGCTGGACATTAAGGCACGATGACGCGCTCATGAAACTTTCCGGAATCGACGGCATCCTCTTCGATGTTGACGGCACACTCGCCCATAACGGTCATCATTGGAAAACCGCAATCCAAGCATCAACTGCCGAGCATGGCCTCTATTTAGAAGAAGCGCAGATTACCGGATTTTTCGGGAAGAGCATGGAGGCAGCCATGCAGATGATCGGCATAACGGACGAGCGCCTCATTCAAACTATCCGCGAAACGCGCAATGCGATTCTTGCTGATCTATTTCGCAACGAAACACCTCTATGCGAAGGTGTGATGGATCTGTGTGAATACTTCGCATCGGGCAATAGACCTATGGGAATAGTTACCAATTCGCCCGCTGCCATTATGCAGCCGTTTCTGGATGGCAAACCCGAGCTCGCACGTCATATGAAAACAACCGTATTCAGCGGCGGAAAACCTGAGCCCGATGGAATTCTGTATGCCGCTTCCGCACTGAACATCGAACCAGCTCGACTGGGATTCATTGGAGATACGCTGGCTGATTTTCATGCATGCCATAACGCCCGAGTCGGGCTATTCATGCTGATGAGAGGGCAATACACCGACGTGCATGAAGATTACCGTCCGTCATTCGCAACATTCGGACAGGTACTTGAGTATTGTAGTAACAACTAAGCGATGATCTTCTCGACTTTCCCCTTCACCGTCCATCCCTCAAATGGCGTCCATCCACATTTGCTGTGCAGCTTCTTTCCTTCAATGGTCCACTCCGCGTTTGGATCGACGACGACAATATCGACACGGTGATCTTCTTCGATCTCGCTTTTTCCAAGATTGAAAATCTTGTTCGGATGCTTCACGCACAGTCGAACGATATCTTTGTACGACAACTTCGGGCAGCTCATCGATTGTTCCGCGGGATGCGGCCAATGACCCGCGGCAACGGAGAGCAGAAGCGGGAACAGCGTTTCAACTCCCGGCACGCCCGACGGCGCTTTGAGCGGTTCGCCGGTCTGCTTTTCTTCGAGCGTGTGCGGCGCATGATCGGTCGAAATGCAATCGACAACACCATCGACAATGCCCTGCCAGAGCGCAAAGCGATGCTTCATAGAGCGCAGCGGCGGGTTCATCTTCCCGAGGGTGCCAAGGCGCTCGTAATCGTCCGTTGTGAGAAACAGATGATGAGGCGTCACCTCGCACGTCACCTTCAGACCGTCCTGTTTTGCCTGACGCACCAGCATCACGCCTTGTTCGGTGGAGAGATGGGCGATGTGCAGATGCGTGCCGTATTGTTTTGCGAGACCGATCGCGTACTCGATGGATGCCGCTTCGGACTCCGCCGGACGCACGAGTGAGTGAACGGCAACATTTGTTCGCGTGTTCTGCGCAGCGGCGTGTGCGTTCATTGCTGGATCTTCGCAGTGGGCGACCAATGTGATGTGGTGATCGGCGCAGACTTTGAAAACATCGCCGACCAACTGTTGTTCGATCATCTGATTCCCCGTTGAATGATCGAGATAAATTTTCACACCGGCCAATCGCGACGTCAGTCTTTTTAATTCATCGGATGTGCCCTCAAGCAACTCACGAAACGCTGCAAGATGCGCCTCTTGCGTGATGCCGAAGAAGAAACGCATATCAAGAAAAAGCCTCTGGCTACTAGCTACTAGCTGCTGGTGGCTAGAGGCTAGTGGCTCGAGACCCTGTATCCCTTCACGAGCAATGGCATCTGCACGCCGAATTTTATCTGCCAATGCATTAATAGTTACGGTGGGTGGGTTCGTGTTCGGCATTTCGCAGACCGTCGTGACACCGCCTGCAAGTGCCGCTGCCGATTCCGATGTCATATCGGCTTTGTGCTCCAGCCCCGGTTCACGGAAGTGCACGTGGCAGTCGATCAGCCCCGGAAAAAGCAGCTTTCCCATCACATCAACTTCCTCATCAAACTCTTCGACGAATTTGTCGATTTCTTCGACCATTCCATCGCGGATCAGTACATCATCCCGCGTTTCCATATCCGCATTTACGACTGTTGCGCCGTGAAGGAGGAGAGAGGAGGACATGGGGGTATAATAATAGCAGTGATCTGAGGCAAAACCGATATGTTGCATTTTAATAATATTTGTATCATAATATACTTATATGGAATATCCTCCGTGGAAAAACCGGTTAGAAAGGTACTACGGAGCGCGTAATCAAACGCATCCCGGCCAATCTGATCCGGAGCATATGGCGGGCACAGCGAAGAGGAGGGTGCTGATGCTCACCGACGCGGTGCGCATCCGTTTTGATGTTTCGCTCCACGAGGGATGGGATATCCGCGAATGTGAGGAGGTCAATTGTAACGCCAGTTATCTTATTATTGCGGCCTCGCGCGAAAGGGTAATGGACGTACTCGGCGAATGTCTTGACCTGCTTGGCGATGAGCTACAGCCGATGTTTGCTCAAAACCCGCACACTCTGCGGCCAACACACTACTGGAAACCAATCGTTGATCGTCCTGTTATGCAAAGCGCATTGTACGAGTTCGACGATGTCGTCCTGCACGATGGCCACGCATCATTCATGTGGGACGATGTGGAGGATTTAGTACGTGTCGTACTCGAACCGAACAAACTCATCATCGTACACGCCTTACGCGAAAAACTGGGGGTCTATAAGAGTTTGATGCAGAAGATGGGGATACCCAAAACTCACCGCCTGCAAACAATTGGGAATCACAAATATGAATTGATAAGTTCTCCGGAACTTCAGGATCGCTTTGTACAATTGACCAACAATTTGGCGATGTTTCATGAACATGAATCGATAGATCCCGACGACTTCAACGCGGGATCGACCGCCTGAAAACCATCCATCATCCTTTTCCGAGCAACTCCGCGAGGAGCGCCATGCGCATGTAGAGACCGTTTTTAGTCTGTCGGAAATACGCTGCAGTCGGAAGTGCATCGACACTGACGTCAATCTCGTCGACGCGGGGAAGTGGATCCATAATCACAGTCTTGGACCCTTTCAGCATCTCTGCTGTGAGAATGTAATTTTTGCGCAACCGCTCGAACTCCTGCGGGTCTTCGAAGCGCTCCTGTTGCAGGCGGTTCATGTAGAGCACATCTGCATCGTGCAGCGCATCAAACTCCGTGGTAACGCGGCATGTAATGCCCTTTGCTTCAAGATCGGCAATGAATTCTGGTGTCAGACGCAGGCTCTCCGGGCTGATGAAAATATACTCCTTGGGTTTATACAGACTCAAAATTTGAGCGCGAGATTTGATGGTGCGGGAGTGAAGGGGATCGGTTGCAAACGCCACGGTAATTCCATCGAAACGACCGAGCTCTTTTTGAATCGTAAATAAATCGAGCAATGCCTGTGTTGGATGCTGATTCCCGCCATCACCGGCGTTGATGAATGGAACCGGACTAACGGCAGCGGCTTTGTCGGCGCTGCCGGCTTGGGGATGGCGCATCGTGACAATATCGGAATATTGCGCTGCCATCAGAACCGTATCCTCAATGCTTTCGCCTTTATAGAGCGAACTGAATTGGATGCCTTCGGCGGATATTACCTGGCCTCCCAAACGCAACATCGCCGATTCAAAGCTGAGGCGCGTGCGCGTGCTGGGTTCATAAAAAAGAGATGCGAGAATGTGACCCTTGAGCAGATCACTTCCTCCTTTCTGCACGATCTTCTCCATCTCTGCAGCAGTCGATAAAAGAACGTCTGCATCTGCTCGCGTTATCTGGGCAGCGGACGTGAGGTGTTTGAATGAGAGCGCCATATCGGGCGGACTGTACTACACTATTCCCATGTCAACAAAGCAGATCGCGTCATCGACACTCTGGCAAATCGCCTCGCAGGCGGTAATGGCTCTGCTGAGTATTGTCACGGTGAAGTTTGTGGCGATCGCACTGAGCAAAGAGCTGGCGGGTAACTACAACTCCGCCTACAGCTTCCTCCAGATTTTCGGCATCCTTGCGGACTTCGGTCTGTACGCGGTGGCGGTGCGCGAAGTATCGCGGGCGACTGATAAAGCGCGGGTGATGGGGGCTCTGGTGATTCTGCGCTCGATCATTCTCTGCCTGTCGCTGGCGGCGGCACTGTTGATCGTGTGGATTGCCCCTGCATGGCGCGGCACTCCGCTCCCGCTTGGTGTCAGCATTGCGGCATTCGTCCCGTTCTTCACATTGCTTGCCGGCATTCAGCGAACCGTCTTCCAGGTGACCTATCGGATGCATTACGTTTTCATTGCCGAGGTGCTCCAGCGCGTACTGACGGTCGTGCTGATCGCCACGATTGTGCTGCGGGGAGCGCGTGGCAGTCAGGATATCGGCGTCTACAGCTACTTGCTGGCAGCGGGCGGCGTCGGGGCACTCCTTCTCTTCGCTCTCTCGACATTCTATGCGCGGAAACTGATGCGCATTGATCTGCGCTGGAACAGCGAACTGATGGCCCGACTGTTCAAACAGGCCGCTCCCTACGGCCTCGCATTCCTCTGCACGGCGCTCTACCGGCAGCTAGACATTACGATGATTGCCGCTCTGCGGTTTGATTACGACGTGCAGAACGCGCACTACGGATTCGCGTTGCGCGCGACGGAGATGGCCTATCTGATTCCGACATTCCTGCTGAACTCGACACTGCCGATTCTGAGTGAGCGCGATGCAAAAGGGGAGGATACGCGCGGCCTTGTCGGCAAAACATTCTTCATCATCGCACTCCTCGGCATCACCGCATCTCTCTTTGCCTTCTTCTGGGCACGGCCGCTGATGCAGCTGCTGACGACGGACGCATATCTTGCTGGAACTGATGGGCCCGGATCCGATACCGCATTGATGCTTTTGGCTCTGCCGATGTTCCTCAACGGCATCGTTCTCTTTTGTTTCTACAGCATGCTGACGCGCCATCGCTGGCAGCCGCTGGTCTCAACGCTGGCGCTCGGTGCCGTCTTGTCTATTGCGTTGAACGTGATGCTGATTCCACGCTGGGGCTTTGTCGGTTCCTGCTGGGCATCAATTATCACGCATCTATTCCTGGCCACTGCCCTGTTGCCGCAGGCATTGAGCATATTGCCTCTGACGCTGACGAAGCTGCAGATCCGGCAATGGATCAGTTACTCGCTGCTTCTTGGTGGCGGACTGCTGTTGCTGCGGGGATTATTGATCAATGAATGGATCACCGTTGCGATGGTCGTTGTCATAACGGGATGGATCGGGGTGATTGCCTGGGGGACGGGGATTGTGAGGAGCTTGCGCGGTGCCGGATCGGTGTAAGAAGGGATCGTCCGATCCGTCTTCTATGGCAATACGGGCTATACACCCGTTTTTCTTCTCCTTCCCCCCTTCTCGTATGGCAGATAACGACGCGGGCGGTATGAGCGCGATGGTCGCGATCATTGCGATTATTGCCATCATCGCCATCGGATACCTTGTTCTCCGTATGATGCCGGCCACAACAACACCGGTGGACGACGGCACCAACATCAACGTCGATCTGCCCGGTACCAACGGGCAGTAATACCCGAGAGAAAGAGCACCGGAGACACCCCGGCACAAAACGCGTCTCGATGTGGGCGCGTTTTTGATGAGATCGGGCATATTGTCCGTTTAAGCCATTTCTGCTATAATAAACAGAAACATTCACACAAAACCCCATGAAGACTCCTGTCCGCCTTTCTCTCGGATTTCTCGGCCTGATAATGCCGGTTCTGGCCCTTGCAGCCCCCGGTAACGTCATGGGCATCCGTGCACAGATGACCGCCGAAGGCGTGCAGGTCAGCTGGACCCCACCGGCCGGCGACGTTGCATCGTACCGTGTCTACTACAGCGCCCAGTCAATTCTGAACAACAGCGGACTGTATGATGATTTTGAAACAGTCGACGGTGCCAGTCTGTCGCATATTCTCCGTAACATTCCCGCAGTCAGTGATCTGTATATCTCGGTTCTTGCAGTCGACAGTCGCGGCGGCGAGAGTCCCTACTTTGTGGAAGAGGCACATGTTGTCATTGCTCCATCCGCCGCATCATCCAGCGTGATGCAGATGCCTGTCACATCATCGCAGCAGGCACAGATGAGCTCCATGCCGATGTCCGCAATGACGGCGTCCTCATCGGGCATGATGCAGGAAGATGTCCTACGTCTGCTCAGTGCCGATGCAGTCTCTGCAACCGGCGTGCTTCTGAAGTTCTCGCTTCCCGTATCCGTCTCCGCCGATCAAGCTGTTGATGCCATCGTACTCGAAACGGGCAGCGGCGTACGCCTGGCGATGAAGCGTTTCGTTGTGCAGGGCAATGACATCCTCGTTCACACTGCCGTACAGGAGCGTGGCGTGGTGTATCGGGTGAACATCGGAATGGGAGTCACTGCAAACGGATCGAAAGGTCAACGCCTGAGTATCTCCCCGAATGACGTGCCGCTGCTTTTCATGGGACATGTGACTGGCAAGACTCCATCTTCTGCACAGTCATCGACAACTACCAGTCCGATTGTCCGTAGCGAAGTAACGATGCTGCGCCTGCGCGCTCAGCCGGAAGAGAAGGCATACCGCGTCGACGTGACGTGGCAGGCTCCTGCCGGATCACCAGTGACCGCGTATTCCGTCGCCCAGACAACCGACGGAGGAAAAACCTTTTCGGCAGCTCAAACCATTTCGAAAGATGCGACCGCACTGACAATCCGCAATGTCCCGGGGGGCACCTTTGGCGTGATGATCAGAACAGTCTATGCCGACGGCTCCGCTTCCCGCGGCGTGACGCAGACGATCAATCTGCCAAAAACCGGGGGAAATCAGGGCTCGGTGACAGGAGGTTCTACGACACTGCCGAACTCCGGTCCTGCGCTATGGGTAGCGCTTCTTGGCGTTGCGTCCGCAGCAGGATATCGCCAGGTCCGTCGCGCACAGCTGAAGCGCGCGGTAGCCTAAGCGAGTGAAGAAGAGCGTGCATCCCCACATCATCGCGCTGGTTGTACTGATTGTCACAAGTATTGCCGCCGTACGGGAATATCGCGTGCGACCGGATGGATTCGTGCATGTCGATATTCTGGATGTCGGACAGGGCGATAGTATGTTGATTACCGGACCAACCGGGAAGCAGGTAGTGATTGATGGAGGGCCAGACGATTCCGCACTCGCGGAACTTGCTGAACGAATGTCATTCTTCGACCGCTCAATCGATCTCGTCATTCTTTCTCATCCGGACCTCGATCACGTCGCGGCGATCCCCGATATCCTTGAGCGCTATCGAATTGGTGCCGTGATCTTCACCGGCCTCAACCACAGCAACACGCCATACAAACAGATGCTCGACCTGCTGCGCGAGAAACAAATCCCCGTCATCGTCGCGGATCCATCGAAAGATATCGATCTGGGTGAGGGGCTGATACTTGATCTCCTGTGGCCACCGCCAATCTACGCCGGCGTCGAACGCGACGACGGGAATAATACGTCGATTGTTCTCCGCTTAACGTATGGCGAAGACTCAATCCTCTTCACCGGCGACATGGAAGAAAAAGAAGAGAGGGAAATGCTGGCTGCCGGTATTGATGTGACAGCGGACATCTTGAAAGTCGCGCATCACGGCAGCAAAACATCGACGTCGACCGGATTCCTCCTGGCGGTTGATCCGGAGTTGGCCGTGATATCTGCCGGACGCGATAACCGCTTCGGGCATCCCCATGCCGTGGTCCTTGATCGCCTTCGGCATTTTATGATTCCTGTGCGGATAACAGCCCAAGAAGGGGCAATTGAACTGATACTGGACGGACGATGAAATTTACAGCACAATATGCATGACCCCGCCAGGTCGTGATTTTTCACTTCACCAGAAAGGAGCTGCCGTATGGCTGCCGGATACCAAATTCATGGCTCCGAACACATTGCGCAGAAGCTCAAAGAGATCGGCATCAACCGTATCGGACATGAAAATGTCCATCTAGTCGTTCGCAACATCCGCATTTCCATTATTCCCCCAGCACAGTATAAAACTGTCGACTTCTCAGAGACGACATGGGCGCTGGCAGGGGCATCAACGGGCGCTGGCAGCACCTTCGATAAAATGCACGTGATTATCACACGCATGCCGACCGGCCTTGGCCGCTTTGCTGCCAAGGCAACGCTAGGCCACATCAACAACCGTCTCACCCTTACAATCGGTGAACTGACTGGTGAGACCTAGGCGCCCCAACACCTCGTGACCTCTGGCGGGGTCACGTTTTTTCTTATTATCTGAAGCGTAAAGGTAATTTGACATACCATAGAAAAGGTTGTTTGACATTCGGTAAAAAGCGCAGATTATGGATGAGACCCTGGCAGGTCCCGTTCTGTCACACATACCGGCAAAAGGAATTCATCATGTCCACTAGCGTCTTCACAAACCAGAGCAGGAGCCTTGAGTGGCGCCTGGCAAGGGATGGTATTGGCCTCACGGTTGCGGACCTGGAAAATGCATCCGAGCTGGATCCCATCCAGCTCCATGCAACCGACATCGACATCACCCGCGATCCGTTCGGCGTCTGCATTCACTTCTGCCGTTCCGATTGGAAGGCAGTGGGAATTGCCCGAGGCGGCGGTCCCGATCTTCCCGTGCCCCATGTTCGCTTCCGTTGTGGTCTTCCATTCACTGGTCGGCGATATACTCTCGACGCCGAACTCTACATGCCCCCGAATCAAAGCGGCCGATGGTGGTGGTGACCGGCTTCCGCGATCCGATCGAAACACCTCCCGCGCTCCGCTTCGTCTTCAACAATGTGCGACCCTCTCACTTCCTCGAAGTCCCGCCGATGAATCCAATCATCAAAGAAGCGGTGCCCCATGATGAGCTTGTGCTCATCTAAATCCTCATCCTCCTAAAAGCGTGATCGGCCAGGGTCACGTTTTTTCTCTTCTTAGGATAAACTACCGATACATGAAAACCCTGCTCCTCGTCGCCGGCCAAAGCACGCGGTTCTGGCCGCTCACAGAAAAGCCTCTTTTCCCGGTCTGCGGAAAGCCGCTGCTTTCGCATATCGTTGAGCGACTGGAGAAAGCCGGATGCGATGACATCATCTTTATCGGCGGAAAGCACAACATGGCCGACGTCCAAATCCTCTATCCGTCCGCAACAATGATCGAGCAGGAAGATCTGTCGCTTGGCATGCGCGGCGCACTGCTCTCCGCCCTTCCCCATATCGGCACGGAGGATTTTCTGGTCGTCAGCAGCAATGATCTTATTGAAAGCGAGGGGTATCACGCGACTGTCGAAGCAGGGAAGCAGAAAGGTCGAAACGGCGCGCTCCTTGCACAAACAGTCAACCGATATTTTCCGGGTGGCTATCTCTCTATCACCGAAAACAAGATCGACAGCATCATTGAAAAGCCGGGCGAAGGAAAAGAGCCGAGCAACCTTGTGAACATCGTGTGTCACTATCACCGTGATGCGTCTGCATTACTTGCAGCGCTGCGGAAGATCGACGACGCAGCGGACAAAGGAGATGGATACGAACAGGCACTCGATGCTCTCTTCAAACAAGATTCATACGCACCCGTTCCATACGACGGCACATGGCAGGCGGTGAAATATCCATGGCACCTACTGTCGGTTCTTCCGACATTGCTTGCAGGTATCTCCAAACAATCGATCGATTCTTCGGCGCACATCCATCCAACCGCCGTCATCGAGGGAAATGTTGTCATTGAAGAAGGTGTCCGCGTTCTTCCGCACGCGACGATTGTCGGCCCCTGCTTTATCGGACGACACTCGATTATCGGCAACAACGCACTGGTTCGCGGATCGTCGGTCGGCGAGCGCTGCGTTATTGGATACAACACCGAAGTGAAATCGTCGATTCTCCACAGCCATGTGTGGACACACTCAACCTACATCGGCGACAGTGTAATTGGATCCAATGTCTCATTCGGCGCAGGAACGGTCACCGGCAACCTGCGACTCGATGAGGAAGAAATCGTATCGTTTGTAAAAAATGAGAAGATCGGCACAACGCTGACGAAGTTCGGCACCATCATCGGCGACGACGTCCGCATCGGCATCCGCGTTGCCATCAACCCTGGCGTGAAAATTGGCGAAGGAAGTTTTATCAGCTCCGGCGCGCTGGTTGAACAAGACATTCCGAATAACAGCTTCGCGCGGATGAAAGCAGGGGAGTTGGTTATTAAGGAGAACTCCGCAAAAGCACCACAGCCGGCCGAACGAGAGAAATATAAAAAGACGATTTAGGGTTTCCCACATTTTCCACCACCATTGTGGATAAAACTGATAAGCATCATCGGATTATTTTTGTCTACATGATCAGAAAAAATAGAACTTACCCGTCATTTTCTGCATACAAAAGTTATCCACAGTTGATGTGGATTACTGTGGATTGAGGTTGCCCACAAGGAACCCCGACTTATACACACCACCTTTTGGTTTTTGGCTTCCCATCAACATATTTCTGGGAATGGCTTTCTTTTGCAGATACCCCCTTGTTTTCCACGAGTTTTCCACAATCCGAACACACACAAATACAATACAATCTCATTAAATCGCTTATTTGCATGGGTGACTGTGGAATACCCCCCTCATTTCCACATGATTAGATGCCAAAGTGTGCTCTCTCCGCCAGTGGCATTATGATGACTAATTCTTTATAATCTATTACCTTTCTTATTTATACAGAGCTCATGAAGTTCACCTGCAACACTCAAGAATTCTTACAGGCAATCCAATTGGTCAGCCGGGCAATTAGTGGGCAGCAGGCGCTTCCAATTCTTGGAAATATTTTACTGAAAGTGGAGGATGGAAAATGCACACTCAGTGCAACCGATTTAGAATTAAGTATTGTGACACAACTTGCTGCAACCGTGGAAACCCCTGGTGCAATCACTATTCCATCAAAAGCAATTGTGAACTTTGCACAGTACAATAATGATCCAGAGGTTACACTGGAGGTAAAAGATGGAACACAGGTTCGTTGTACATCTGCACATAATAAAACTGTTCTTTCTGGTGAATCAGCCAATGATTACCCATCCATTGTGCCAGTTGAAAAAACAACATCCTTTTCATTGGATGCTGCAACACTACTCGAAGCTCTACATTTAGTAACCTTTGCATCTGCTCGCAGTAGTCTACGTCCGGTGTTATCCGGTGTGTATTTGCGCACAGAAGGAGATTCAATCGTGCTAGTGGCAACCGATAGTTATCGTTTATCGGAATGCACCATTAAAGCATCCGTTGCCGAGCAGATTTCCTGCATTATTCCTGTGAAAGTTTTGGAGGAACTACGGTCTGTCCTTGCTGCACGCAAGCCTACCAAACGATCACCCACAGAAGAGGATGCAAAAGAGGGTGAGAGAAGTGAGGCGATCCCTGTGCACATCACCCTGAACCAGCAGCAGATTGAAATGAGGGTGGATGGAACGCGGCTGCTCAGCCGTCTGATCGAAGGAAAATTCCCGCCATACCAGCAAATTATCCCCAAAGAGAACACAACCAAGGCGCTGGTCTCCGTGCGTGATCTCACCACTGCGGTAAAGCGCATGCATTACTTTGCGAAAGAGGTGAATAATAATCTCACCTTCTCCTTCACTCCTGGTCAGGTTCATGTCGCAACTCCCCAGACGCAGCTTGGAAAAGATGAGACAACCATTTCTGTTGAGTTGAACGGATCTGAGGGGAAGATTGCACTAAGCTCCAGCTATCTTCTCGATTTCCTGGCCCATATCGATGTGGAGACTGTTGATATGCGGATTACTGACAGTATGCATCCTGCAGTGTTTCATTTGCCGGGGTCGGACAAGTTCCTGCACTTGATCATGCCGCTGCGGATGCAGGAAAGTTAAGAAGGGAGCTATTGCTTCATTGGTCGATTAGGGCTATAATTAGCCTAGATTCGATCGGATACATTGTTCATCTGACCGGTTTTCCGAATAGTCGAGATTGGCCACATGGCCGACCTTTTCATGTCTTCATAGATATCACATCACCGCTGTTATGAAACCATCGCTCCTCATTGGACGCGACACACACCGGGAATTATCTGACCTTCTTTCCAAAGAAGGTGATTTGGTGATCTCCGGTGCGGGCAATGAAACGGCAAAGGCAATGATTGTCAGTCATTTGCTTCACTTCCATGTCATGCCGGCGTTGCTGGTGACGGATGATGACAATCAAACAGAAACAATCCGTCACTGGCTGGAATTCTTCGATTGTGAGACAGAGACAATCACAACAGATATTGGAGGTCAGTTGACCGTTCCAATGCTGCAGCAGTTTCTGTTGTATATGCACGGAGCAAAGAAGGTTTTCCTCACATCACGCCAAGTGTGGGATATGGAGTTTCCGCTTTACCGCGAACTGGCGGCAGAGTCTTTGCATCTGAAAGTTGGTGATACCATCGATTTTACGCAATTCGTGGAGCAGCTGGTGGAGCGTGGGTATGAGCATGCGCTCGATACCCACTTGGAGCCCGGACAGTATCGCAAACAGGGTGATACACTCGATATTTATCCGGTTCAGAGTGATTGCATGACGCGCGTGCAGTTCAGCTTTGATGATGTGGAGTCGATCAACCCAGTAAAAGACGGGGAGATTTTGGAGGCGGTGAAAGATGTCCGTTTGTTCCCGGTGACGTATAGCGAGACGGCCCCCCTTGGCCGCCAGATCCCCGATACACACCTCTTAGTCATCGATGACCAAGACGATGTCGAACGGCCCTCTGAGGGGCACTGCGTGCGCTTCACGTCGTTCCCGGAGTCGATGGAGCACCATGTGCATCTCCGTTATCTTTCAGTTCTCAAGTTTTACACCCTGACCGACTTCTTAAACGATTTGAAGGATAAGCTGCAGCAGGGTTGGAGTTTGCTGATTGTGACCCGTCGCGCGGAGGAGTTGGAAGGAATTTTTAAAGAAGAGCGCATTCGCTTTTCGCATCATGAACGGGAGCAGGGTGCGGTTACGTTGGTTGCCGCAAAAGAGGAAGATCTGCTGCCGCACTCCATCCAAAACCCCGATCTCCAGTGTGCTCTTCTGACGGACCGTGAGATTTTCAGCCTCCGCAAGGGGGCTAAACAGCGGACGGTCGCCAAGCTTGCGCTCGACTTTCTCACATCCCTTTCGCCCGGCGACTTCGTGGTCCATATGGAGCATGGAATCGGGCGGTTTGAGGGGATGACGCAGAAGGTGATTGATGACACGACACGCGAATATCTGGAGCTGACGTATGCCGAAGGAGACAAGTTGTTCGTGCCGGTCGATCAGGCGGACAAGCTCAGCAAATATGTGCACGAGGAAGGGGTGGAGCCCGTGCTCACGCGTCTTGGCCAAGCGGAGTGGAAGAAGGTGACGGAGAAGATTAAAAAGGAAACAGAGCAGATCGCAAAAGAGCTTTTGAACTTGTACGCAAAGCGCGCTGCTGCCAAAGGCTTTGCGTATCAGGAAGACAGTGACGTCTATCGGAAATTTGAAGAGGCGTTTGCCTACACCGAGACGCCCGGACAGCTGAAGGCAATTGAAGATATTAAGCGTGACATGGAAGACGATCATCCGATGGACCGTCTTGTCTGCGGAGATGTGGGATTTGGAAAGACAGAAGTTGCGATGCGTGCGGCGTTCAAGGCGGTGCAGGACGGAAAGCAGGTTGCGGTCATAGCCCCCATCACCATTCTTGCCGATCAGCACTTCCAGAACTTCACCGAGCGCATGAAGCAGTTCAATGTGCGCATCGATATGATGTCCCGCTTCCGCAGCCCCAAAGAACAATCGGTGACATTGCAGAAACTGCGCAAGGGAGACGTCGACATTGTCATTGGAACACATCGTTTGCTGCAGGATGATGTTCACTTCCACAATCTTGGGTTGGTGATCATTGATGAAGAGCAGCGTTTCGGTGTGAAGCAGAAAGAGAAGTTCAAAGAGATGCGCGCGTCGGTCGATATTCTGACGCTGACTGCCACGCCGATTCCCCGCACGCTGAATCTCGGTCTGCACAAACTGCGTGATATCTCAACCATTACCACGCCGCCGCCCGGACGTCTGCCGATCATCACGGAGGTTCGCAAGTATTCCGACCATCTTGTTCGCCAGGCGGTGCTTCATGAAATTGAGCGCAACGGTCAGGCATTCATTCTCCACAACCGCGTGGAAACCATTGATGCCTTTGCGGACAAGCTACGGAAGTTGATTCCTGAGGCGAGCTTTGTTGTGGCGCACGGACAACTCAAGCCGGAAGATTTGGAAGAGCGCATTATGTCCTTTAAAACAGGAAAGCATCTGGTTCTTGTGAGCTCGACCATCATCGAAAACGGCATCGACCTTCCGCGCGCAAACACATTGATTGTGAACGAGGCGGAACGGTTTGGCCTTGCTCAGTTGTATCAGCTCCGCGGCCGCGTTGGACGCGGAAAGACGCAGGCGTTCGCGTATCTGCTCTATCACACCCAGAAGCTCAAAGATGATGCGAAGAAGCGTCTGCGTGCAATTGTTGAGGCATGTGAACTCGGTTCCGGGTTCCAGGTGGCCATGCGTGATCTGGAGATTCGAGGTGCCGGAGAAATTCTCGGCGCATCGCAGGCAGGCACGATGAATACTGTCGGCGTCAGCCACTATCTGCGTATGCTGAAGAATGCAGTTGAAGAGTTGAAATCCGGCGGCAAGGCGGAGATCGAAGAGGAGATCGCCGTCGAGATTCTGCTACCCGTCGAAGCGCTTATTCCAACTTTCTACATTCCCGACAGTGATGAAAAAATCTCGGTGTACCAGAAGCTTGCCGGCTCCGAAGATGATGCAACTCTCAGTGAGTTTGAAGCGGACCTGCGCGATGAATACGGAGAGTTGCCCAAGCAGGTGAAGAATCTCTTTGCCGTCCTGCGTCTCAAGTTAGTGTGCCGCAAAGCAGGGGTTATTCGTGTGAAGTCCGAAAGTCGTTCGCGCACGGCCAATGACATCGTGCTCTCACTGCACTCCAAAGTGGAGGCGATGGATATCATGCGGTTGCTGCAGGTGAATAATTTCTGGAAAATCAGTGGATCCACCCTTCGTATAGACGAAGCGGATCTTATCAAGCGCGCGGGCAAGCAGGATTATCTGCAGGAACTGACGATGGAAATCGGTGCCCTGGTGAAGACGCAGAAGGAGAAGAAGGCAAAAGAAAGTAAGAAAATCGAGGAAACTGAAGAAACCGAGGATAAGTAGGAGCGTTTGTGCCATACTCGGAGGCGTGCCCGTCCCTCCGAAAAATCCAAAGGAAGCGTATGAGGAGATTGTGAAACGCCGCGCAGCCGATGCGGAACGCGAGCGTCTTCAGCGCGAAGAAAAGCAGTCCGATGCGGCCGCGCAGATTCAGGTGGAGAGGCAGGCGTTTGCGGAACAGGATAAAGCGACAAAAGAACGAGCGGCACGACGCGAGGATTGGCGCCAAGAGACGCATGAGCAGCGACGTGAGGATGATGAAAAAAAGCGCAGACACCAGGAGGAATTGCGTCAGGCCGAAGAGCGCCAGAAGAAGCTGGATGCCGACCAGAAAATCCGCGATGAGAGAATGGCGGAGCTGCATCTTCAGGCAGTTGCCAAAAAGCGCAGTGAGGCGGTTGAAGGCGCGCGCAACGAGGAGGAGCGTCTCAATCGCAATACCGCCGCGCTGGAAGACAGGTCGCTGAGATTAGTCGATGCTGAGGCGGATCGTCGCATCGAGCATATTGAGAGGGAGGCGAAGAAGCGAGCGACGCAATTGCAGAATGATGCGATGCGCCAGCGTGAAGATGCGGAAAATGCCTTTAAAGAGGCAAAAAAAGCCGCGCAGAAAAAGGCGCAGGAGGCGCTCCGCAAAGCGTCGTCCGATGAAGAGAGGCGCCGCATTATGCTCGATGAATCAAATGAGATTTCCCACGCGACCGCCGCACGCAAGAAGTTGTTGTTCGATTTGGATGGAGGCCTCGAAAAGAAGTTGTTTGATATTGAGACGGAACAGAAGAGGTTGATTGCCGAAGTGGAGCATCAAACAGAATTCAAGGAGCAGCGCGTAAAGAAGGAGGCAAATAGGAAGCGTACCGATGCCGCAGCCCGCCGCGAGCGCGTCGAGGATTTTTTCGGCAAGAGCGACAAGAAGAAAGATAGCAAGGATCCGATGTCGATTGTGGATGATGAGGAATGATTGGTAACAAGGGGGTTATTGAATTCTATTTCTGCGCTCTTACCAAAATGAGGAAAAAATGATATAAATTGCTTCATGGAAAATTTTGACAAAGACTTCTTAAAAGACGAGCTTCCGAAGTTCATTTTGGAATATGCTGAAAAGACGGTAGATAACAGAGTCAATCTCCATCTCAACCAGCACCATGCTTGGATGAAAAAAGTTGATGCATTTCTTCAGTTACATGGAGATACTATTGAAAAAGATCATCATCTAGACCTTCAACTTTATAAACTCATCGGCGTCATTTGGGATCTTCTAAAAGCACAGGGATATACTTCGGAACAGATTGGTCAAAAGTTAGAAGCAATTATTACTTCCCATGATGAAAGCACCAAAGAGTTGGAGCATGTAAAAGAAGAGATTAGTACTCATGGAGAAGTCATTACCTCACTGTCAGGAACACTTTCTCGAATAAACAAATACATTTTGGGAGCCCAGGTAATTCTTGTAGTTTGTGGAATTATTATTTCTACAGCTGTAATAACAATTAACTGGGCAAATCTAAATACATTAGACACATGGAAGGGGCTCTTATTTGCAGTACTCCCCCTTTGCTTGAGCGGAGCAATGGAGCTACTCAAGAGGCGTAAATAAATTCATAAACTTGTAAACCCTATATGGTGCCGAGGAGAGGACTTGAACCTCCATGGGGTTGCCCCCGCCAGCTCCTAAGGCTGGTGCGTCTGCCATTTCGCCACCTCGGCGTGCAGGTAGTGAAGCACGAAAGGGTGTTTTTGTGAATCTGAAGCGGTTTACATTATCGCAGCGAATCCGGGGTTCTAGGCAGCCCGATCATCTGTGGGCCGACATTCTTATATGTTTCCGCCATTGCAGCCTCTGTTGCCAGCCGCACACCATCAATTCGATCCGGAAACGCCTCGAGTGTCCGCTGGTCGTGCGTGATTTTCGTATTGTATTCGAGTTGGAGTGATTCGACATGCGCCTGCACATCAATGTCCGGATTTCTGCGATGCGAGAAAGTGCGGGTGATGTTTCCGCCGCGATAGACAAAATTAGTGCGAACATCGTCGGGAAGTCCCCATCGTTTCAGGGTACGGTGCAGCTGCGTGGCGAACTCTTCGAGGAATGCAGGTTCACAACTTGTTTCCTCATCCTTACATGCTCCGGTCAGATCTTTCTGTGGACTGTTTTCCGCGCCGCGATTCGAAACAATAAAGTCAGGCATCCACGTCTTGTAGCCGTTTTCCTCCTCGCCGATGCAGTAGTCGGCAGTATTGTCCCAGGCAAAAACTAGGAGATACTTGTGCCGCTCAAGCGAGCGCAGATTATCGATAATCTGCTGATAATATGGATCATAAATATCGCGCACAATCTCTGCCTTCTCGATTTCCGTGTGGCCCATTCCTGGAAGCCAAAGAGGGTTCGGCATACTTCCCCAACCATCCGGTGTCTTTCCAAAATCTTTGTCTTTAAATTGTGTTTTCCCTGCTCCATTTAAGTCGACAATTCCCCGTGACCACCGAGCGACGAGCGGCGGGGTAATGCCATTTTGCGGTACGGTGATATCTGTACCGTAATCGGAAAAACGGATCCGCTGCTCGGGCGTCAGGGCGCAGCGACCATTGAAGTCCTTGTATCCAAAATCACTGCTAGCGTGATGTGCCGAGTACACAACAGGGATATTGTTCATAAGTTATACATTATAAAATTTAAGCAAATTATTGTCAATTTACCTCTTCGGGGTCATTTCAGCACATCCTCCGGATCCAAAAACAGTTCCAGTTCCGATTCTTCCTGCACATATCCGCGCACTTCCGACCCGTGTCCTTTGGCGATGCCTAAATGCAGATGCTTGCGGCTGCCGTCGGTATCGCTCGAACGCGCAGAGCCGAGAATGCCGAGCATTGCGCCGGTCTCCGCCATGGTTCCCGGTGGGATCAATGAATCGACGGCAAGGTGTCCGTAGATGACCGTCACATCTTGGTCATCGAGGCTGCAGAATTGCGTGACCAGACCTCCGTATCCCTCCGAAAATCCACTGAAGACGATGGTGCCTGCGCAGACGGCATAGACCGGAATCTCCTGATGTTCTTCGCCGGGCAGAATTTCGAAATCCGTCGCTGCGTGATAGCCGGTAAAGCGCTCGGGCGGGTCGATGGGATTGGTTGCCGGATCGGGTGTCACATACAGACCGAAGTGCAGGGGGGTAGGGCGGTTGTGGGCGCCGGCAATCGGTTGTGCGTATGATGTACATCCCGCAAGTACAACAAGGCCGGAGAAGAGGAGAAGGTGATGGCGCATCGATTTGTAAGACGAAAACCGGCGGATGATCTTACATGTCATGATGTTCAACTGTACGCTATCCACGATATGAAGCCCCAATCGATTTCCGCACACGAAGAAATGCATGGCCGGAGCCTTGGGCCGTTTATCCATGACATCGTGTACGGGGGAAATGACGGCATCATCACGACGTTTGCGATCGTTGCGGGAACGGTCGGTGCGGATATGCCGGCATATGTGATCATCATTCTGGGATTGTCGAATCTCATTGCCGACGGAACGTCGATGGCGTCCGGTGCCTATCTATCCCTCAAGTCGGAGGCCGACCAATACCACAAACTGGAGGCCGAGGAGGATGCGGAGATCGATATGCATCCCGATGCGGAGAAGGAGGAAATCCGCGAGGCATTCAAACATAAAGGTGTGACCGGAAAGGCGCTCGATCAAATGGTCTCGATTGTCACGTCCAACAGGAAGCTGTGGCTGGAGACCATGATGCGCGAGGAGCACGGGATGCTCCGGGAATCGTCGGACAGGCCGGTGACGCACGGATTCATCACGTTTCTTTCGTTTGTCGTCTTTGGGTCCATTCCGCTGATTCCGTATCTGTTCAATATCGCGCCTGACGCGCGGTTCACGGTTGCCGTCTCATCGACCGCCATTGCCCTAACACTCCTCGGCATCACGAGGAGCATTGTCACAAGGCGCAGAATCATTCTCGGCACCCTGGAAATCCTTGCAGTCGGGTGTTGCAGCTCCGGTGTCGCCTACGGTATCGGCGTCCTGCTGAAAGGATTCGTCGGAGTGGAACTATAAGGCGTATACTGGAGACATGGACACAGTCCTTGGGCAGCCCGGTTCCGGCTGGATGATCGGCATCATCGCGTTCATCGAACTGGCGTCCCTGCTGGCAACGGCGCTCATTGTGTTGATGTATCAACGTGCACGACATCGTCTCGCTGATTTTTTCACTGCGATGGATAGCGATAATGCGAGCGGCATCAAGCAGCGCGAACTGAGCGCATTTCCGCCGCTGTTGTGGATCTATCTCCTTCTGACGATTGCGGTGACAGCCGCAACCATGATGATCTTTTTCTTCCAACCCCACTGGCTCTAATGGCCGCCCGCGTTGACACCGACGGCGAGAAGTTGATTGTCTGCATCCACGATCATTGGATCAAGTTTGTCGTTCCGGTTCTCATCTATCTTCTGCTGACAGCGGCAAGCATGTTGATCTTCTGGCTAGCCGGCGTCAGTGCCCATCACTATGTCTGGCTGACGAATGTTGCATACATAGCCGCACTGCTTCTGTTTCTGATGGCACACCATTGGTTTTTTGCCGCGCTTCTCAGTGAATCGAACGAGCATATTGTCGTGACAACCAAGCGCGTGATTCACATGCAGACCCGGTTGTTCTTTTACGAAGATATGAATGAGTTTGCGTTCGAAAAAATGAAAACGGTGGAGGCGCGCAAAGAGGGGCTTCTCCAGAACGTCCTGCGGTACGGGTCACTGGTGTTCGAAAAAAGCTTCGTCGTCCACCTCGTTCCGCACCCCAATCGCGTCGTTCGGGATATTGAGCAGGCAATGGGGCAGAAATAGGCTTGCATTTGACAAAAAGAGGGACAAAATGCCCGCAACTCTGCACTGACAAGGTCTTGGATAATTCGGTGCGGAGCACCGATCCTTGGCAATTGCGGGGCAAAATGGAGACGTGCCATGTTTCTGTTGGTGGCGGGAAACCCCGCCGAGCTTCAGTCGCTTGAGAATCACTTCAATCGAGGGGGTGTGCATTCGGACGAGATTCGCGGCTTGATCTATCAGGATCTCGCGAAGCTGCCCGGTGACGATATCCCGGATTTCCAGGTGATTGTTGTCGCTCTGAGCATGTCGATTCCAGGTTGGCAGAGCATCGCGACCCGTCTCAAAGGGCTGGCGCCGCACAGCTATGTCACCTGCGCCTTTCTCGGTAATCCGCCGAAGGCGGACTTTGACAAGCTCATGGAGACAACGGCTGGCATGGGGCTCTCACTGATGGTCATCACGGAGGTCAATCCAGATCGCACGCGCAGCAGCATCAATGCACTCAAGCAGCGTGTGAAGACCGCAGCCCCCTAGTTATTCCTATGCCAAGGCCCTCCGGTCAGCCCCTCGTGGAGCTGGCCGGTTTTTTTAATCCAGTATCTTGATATGCAGTTCCTTCAGCTGCTTATCGGTGACCGTTGAAGGCGCATTCATCATCGCATCTTGTGCTTTGCCGTTCTTCGGGAAGGCGTAAATATCGCGGATGGACGGACATTCCCACAACACCATCATCAAGCGGTCGATGCCCGGTGCACAGCCTCCATGCGGAGGGGCTCCATATTCGAATGCGCGGATCATGGCGCCGAACTTCGCGTCGACGTCTTCCTTGGAATAGCCGGCTATCTCGAACGCTTTGTACATGATGTCCGGACGGTGGTTGCGGATGGCTCCAGAGGTCAATTCAAAGCCGTTACAGACGAAGTCGTACTGGTAGGCGAGAATCTCCGTCGGATCCTTCGTCATCAGCGCCTCCATGCCTCCCTGTGGCATCGAGAAGGGGTTGTGCGAGAAGTCGATCTTCTTGTCCTCCTCATTCCACTCATACATCGGGAAGTCGACAATCCAGGCCCACGCGGCTTTCTTTGGGTCAGCTAAGTTCTGCTTTTTGGCGACATGCGCGCGGACTTGGCCCAGCGCGGTGCAGGCGGTCTTCCACTGATCGGCACCGAAGAACACGGCGTCGCCGTCTTTTGCACCAAGATCATTCATCAGCTTCTTCGCGAAATCATCACCGAGGAACTTCACGATGGGAGATTGGAGTTCGCCTTCTTTCAGGAGGATATAGGCGAGGCCTTTGGCGCCGTAGGTCTTGGCGGTCTCGGTCAGCTCATCAATATCTTTGCGGGTGAAGCTCGCACCGTTCGGTACAACGACCGCCTTCACGACACCTTTATTCTTGATGGCATCGGCAAACACGCCGAAGCCACAATCCTTCACGGCATCGGAAATGTCCTGCAGTTTGAGTTCGTAGCGGAGGTCCGGCTTATCGGTTCCGTAGGTGTTCATGCTGTCGTGCCACTTGATGCGCGGGAACGGATCCCACATCACCTTCTTGTCGCTGAATGCGTGTGTTAGTTCAATCATCAGCGGCTCGGCCACGTTGAAGACATCTTCCTGTGTGACGAAGCTCATTTCCAAGTCGAGCTGATAGAACTCTCCGGGGTGGCGGTCAGCACGCGGATCTTCGTCGCGGAAGCACGGTGCAATCTGGAAGTAGCGGTCCATACCCGCAACCATCAGCAACTGTTTGAACTGCTGTGGAGCCTGGGGCAGCGCGTAGAATTGACCGGGGAACAGACGGCTTGGAACCAGGTAGTCGCGTGCACCCTCCGGCGAGGAGTTTGCGAGAATGGGGGTCTGCACCTCGGTGAAGTTTTTCTTATGCATGTACTCGCGGATGTGCGTAATCAGTTTGTCGCGGTTCATGAGAATCTGCTGACGTTCGGGGCGGCGCAAATCGAGGAAGCGCCACTTGAGACGCAGTTCTTCGTTTACATCGACATCGGTATCAATTTCAAACGGAGGCGTTTTGCTCTCGCTCAGAACTTCCAATTCTTTGACGGCAAGTTCGATCTGCCCGGTGGGATTGTCCTCACGCTCCGCACCGTCGCGGCGCTTGGTTACCTCTCCGGCTGCTTTGATGACCCACTCCGGGCGCACTTTCTCGGCGGCTTCAAATACCTTCTTGTCCGCAGGGTCGATGACAATCTGCGTAATGCCGAAATGATCGCGCAGGTCGATGAAGATGAGGCCTCCATGATCGCGGCGACGATGGACCCATCCACAGAGTGTAGCGGGTTTGTCGGCATAGTCAGCGCGGAGTTCGCCGCAAGTGTGAGATCTAAGCATAGCGGCGAGAGTATACGGAAAATCGATCGTTCCGCGATAGGGAAGGGCAAAGTGGTGGTATTGACAAAATTTAATAAATATTTAAAGTAACACAAAATCTCTGGTAGAGATTTGGTGTAACCGTTCTCTCACAATCCCGAAGGAGGTCGTATGGCTGCAAAAGCCCATGATGTTTTTCTGTCAGCGTATATTCGTGCTGGCGGGAATGCAGAACTGCTCTCCCATCTGATCACTAATCAGGGAGGCATGCGGATGCTCGCCAAGTGGCTCGAAAACCCGGACAACCTCTGTTCTTGCAAGTGGTCTATCCGGGCCGCCAAAGTTCTTGCACGGATGGAGGTCCAGACGCTCAGTGAGTTGGCCGAGCGGACCGCAGACGAGATCTTGCGCGTTCCGACAAGCGGCATTACGACACTCAGCGAAATGCGCTCGGCACTGCGTAGCCGCGGCAAGAAACTGAAGGACGACGAATAGCGTGGGATATTGAACAGTACACCCGAGCCTATCCATTGGATGGGCTCTTTTTTTATTTCCTCTTCCGCTCAAACAACTTTCCCAATTCCTCTTTAAACTCCTCCACATCCTGGAACTCGCGGTGGACAGAGGCGAAGCGGATGTAGGCGACTTGGTCGAGCTTCTTGAGCGCGCGCATCACGTCGTCGCCGATCTGGCTGCTCTTCACTTCGCCGCCCTCGGCTGCCCAGTCTTCCTCCAGCGTCGTCAGCAGCCGGTCGATCTGCTCCTGCGTGACCGGGCGCTTCGCGCAGGCAATCCAGATGCCGCGCTCCAGTTTTTGCCGCGCGTACGGTTCGCGGGTTCCGTCACGCTTCACCACAATCAGACTCGTCATCTCCTGTCGCTCGAAGGTCGTGAACCGATACTCGCACTTCGGACATTCACGTCGGCGGCGCACACTGCGTCCTTCCTCACTGAGGCGGGAATCGATCACGGCCGTATCCTCTGATTTGCACTTTGGACAATACATAATTCGCGGCGATTGTATCAGATTTTTTCCCGCGTCCCTCGACAAGCTCGGAATGACGACAGCTTTTAATTCAAAAGCCCTTCGACAGGCCTGCCTGCCGGCAGGCAGGCTCAGGGCGGTGAGCTTGTCGAACCGCGAGCTTGCCGAAGGGTTGCCGAACCACTATCTAGTTTTTAGATCTTCACCGATCCTTGCCTGTGAATCTGATCACTTCCACTCAAATTCACGACGGTCGATGGCGGTGTCGGCGGTAATGCGCCTGAGTCGAGAATCAGATCGGGCTTGATTGGTTGATCGGCAAACTGCTGTGCGATGTCCTCTGCGGAATACGGATTGGGTTGTCCGTGGACGTTGGCGGAGGTGGTGGTGAGAGGTGAACCGAAGGCTCCGACGAGGGATTGGGCGATAGGAGAGGATGAGACGCGAACGCCAATCGTGGCTACTAGCCTCTGGCTACTAGCCTCTAGCGGTGCAGCTGTTGGATATAGTGAAGTTGGTGCATCGGCCCGCATCGGCAGAATCACTGTCAGGGGTCCAGGCAAATATTGCTGAGCGAGTTCTTCCGCGCGGTCGTTCCACTCAACATATCTCTTTGCTTCATCGACCGACGCAAAGAGTCCGCTGACCGGCTGGTGCTCCGGGCGCTGCTTGATTGCAAAGAGTTTTGTGACTGCATCGATATTCGAGATATCGCAGGCAAGGCCGTAGCAGGTCTCCGTCGCGTGGGCGATGACGCCGCCGTTTTTCAGGATTGTGATTGCCTCAGCAATAGCCACATCGGAAAAGGGGAGAATGTTCATACGTTCGAGCGTGAGTTGATAGCTGCATCCAAACGCTTTTCGAGATCACCGGTAATGGAAGCGGTAAGCGGGAGGGGGATGATCTGGCCGCCGATGTTCAACTGCACGCTCTGCGTACCAGGCGAAGAGAGGAGAATCTCTTTGATATCGAGCAAGAGCTGCTTGGGTGCGCGCGGCGGAAGCATGATGGTGTGGGCCGACGAGGGTTCAAAAGATTCAAAGGATGCAGAAGCATGAGAAGAGATGGTGGTTGTCTCTAATTTTGAGGCAAGTTCATCGGTCGGCATACCGGCAAGTAGCCACTTTCCAAGCGGACCGAGGAAGTCGTCACTGACTTCCGGTACGTCGCCGACTTTCATCGTTTCACCGGCAATCACGTTTCCCTCTTCATCGACGGCCTCGACAGATTCCTCTTCATCGATCATGCGGCGAGCGACCGAGATGCCGCGCTTTGCTTCTTCTTCATTGAACAAGCCGCTCTCTTTCGCATTTTTTACCATCGTCGATAACGAGGATCGTGACATTTTATCGGCGCGCATTTGGAGCATGCCCATGCGGTAGTCGACCACGCCTTCAATCTTCAGCACTGTATCGGGCTGTTCCAAGACTGGTGCCGCTTCATTGAAGAGGCGGGGGAACAGCGTCACCTCCATTTTTCCGCTCGGATCTTCCAACATGACAATCGCCATCGAATCACCCTTCTTCGTACGGATCTTTTTTACACCTTCGGGAATACCAGCAATGGTGATTTTCTTGTTCACGTCTTTCATTGTCAGCTCGCCAATCAATTTCGCCTTACGACCGATGTATGTGCGCATGCCGGCAAGCGGATGACTGGAGACGTAGAGTCCCAGTGTTTCTTTTTCCCACTGGAGTTTCTGCTGCGGTGTTGCGGCCGGAGTGTTTGGGAATTCGATGCTCGATGTTTCAACACCTTGGTCAATCGATCCGAACAGATCGGTTTGTGCTCCTCCGGTGTCGCCTGCCGCTTTGCAATAATCGGAGATCATCTGATAGTTATCCAAAAGCATGCGGCGCTCACCAAGGCTGTCGAGTGCGCCGGATTTTGCAAGGGATTCGATCAGTTTCTTATTGAGAATTTTTGCAGGGACCCTGCGTGCGAAATCTTCGATGGATGTAAACCGGCCATGCGCCTCACGCTCGTCAATCACTTGTCGTACCGACGATTCGCCGACACCTTTAACGGCTGTGAGACCGAAGCGGATGGAGTAATTTGTTTCTCCTTCTTTTGGCGGAACCACGGTGAATTGCGATCGCGATTCGTTCACATCGGGCGGCAATACCTGGAGCCCCATCGTGCGACATTCCTCGATTTCGATCATCACGCGCTCGGTGTCCTGCGCGTCGCTCGATAGCAGTGCGGCCATAAACTCGGGCGCGTAGTTCGCTTTCAGGTAGGCGGTTTGGTAGGCGATGAGCGCGTAGCCGACGGCATGCGATTTGTTGAATCCGTAGCCGGCGAACGGCGTGATCACATCGTCGAAAATCTGTTCCGCAAGCTTGCCCTGATACCCCTTTGCCGTCGCTCCTGCGATGAATTTCTCGCGCTGTGCGTCGAGCTCTTTCTTGATTTTCTTTCCAATCGCCCGTCGCAGAAGATCAGCTTCCCCGAGGCTGTACCCCGCGAATGCCTGTGCGATCTGCAGAATTTGTTCCTGGTAAATACCGATACCGAACGTCGGTTCCAGAATGGGGCGCAAATCTTCGTGGATATACTCGACCTTCTCTTTTCCATGCTTGCGTTTGATGTAGCTGGGAATGTAGTCCATGGGTCCCGGACGATAGAGAGAGACCATGGCGGTGATGTCGCCGAATTCAGAGGGTTTCAGCTGGCGCAGATAGCGGCGCATGCCGCCGGATTCCAACTGGAAGACGCCGGTCGTGTCGCCGTGCTGGAGGAGGGCGAACGTTGCCTTGTTGTCCATGGGAATGGCCGCGATATCGATCTCTTCACCGCGTGTCCGCTTGATGATTTCGAGGCTCGTCTGGATAACCGTCAGGTTCATCAGTCCGAGGAAATCCATTTTCAACATGCCGATCGCTTCCAGCGGCTTGGCATGATACTGGGTGATGATCGTATGTTCATCCTTCGGTGCGCGCTGGAGGGCGGTGTATTCCGTCGCGGGTTTCGGTGTGATGATCACGCCACAGGCGTGCACCGAGACGTGTCGCGCTTTGCCTTCCAGCTTCAATGCGTTATCAATCACTTTTCGGTACAGCTCGTTGCTCTCGTAGACTGCTTTCAGTTCGGCCGTTGCAAGTGCTTCGGTGAGCGTGGTCCCCGGACGTTCGGGAATCAGCTTGGCGAGCGTATTCATTTCCAAAAATGGAATGCCGAAGCTGCGGCCCACATCTTTTACCGCGGCTCTTGCGGCCAGTGTTCCGAAGGTGCAGATCTGCGCAACGTGGTCGATTCCGTATTTCTGGCGGACATACTCGAGCACTTCGTCGCGGCGGTTGTCGGCGAAGTCCATATCAATATCAGGCATCGAGATGCGTTCCGGATTCAGGAAGCGTTCGAAGAGCAGTCCGTGGGGAATGGGATCCACTCCGGTAATGCCGAGCACGTAACTCGCCATCGATCCCGCCGCCGATCCGCGCCCCGGGCCTACGGTGATACCGCGACGCTTCGCCTCATTGACGAAATCCTGCACAATCAAAAAGTATCCGGAGAATCCGACCTGCTTGATGATGCCGATCTCATATTCCAGACGCTGACGCAGCTCCGGTGTCGGGTTCGGATAACGTTTCGCGAAGCCGATCTCGCAGAGCTCCGTCAGGTAATCCTCCTCCGTCTTGCCCGCTGGTACGGGGAAGCGGGGGATGCGGTTCACGCCGAACTCGATCTCGATGTTGCATCGGTCGGCAATCACCTTCGTGTTTTCCAATGCTTCGGGGATATGGGCGAACGCTTTTTCCAACTCCTCGAACGGACGCATCGAATAATCGCTGTCGCGCATGCTGAAGCGGCCGGGATCATTCACGTTTGCGCCTTTTTGAATGCACAGGAGAATATCGTGCGCTTCTGCATCGTCGGTTCGGCAGTAGTGGCTATAACACGTTGCAACGACCGGCACGCCCAATTCTTTTCCGTACTTAATAAGCTGCTGGTTCACTTCGGCTTGGCCAGGGACATTCGGTAAATCGATCAATTCAAAATACACATTCTCCGCCCCGACCCAACCGCGGTACTGCTCAACCAATTCTTTTATGCGCGCGCCATCCTCTGCCAGGGCAGCCTGTGCAACGGCACCTGTCAGTGGTCCCGTCAGCAAAATCAGGCCCTCTCCGTATTTCTTCAATAACTCGTCATCGACCCGTGGCTTGTAGTACATCCCCTCCAGCGCCGCTGCGGTCGCCAGCTTGATCAGATTCTGATAGCCCTCATTGTTCTCGCAAAAAAGCGTGATTGGCCAGCTCTTCGTGTCGGTCCCGCTCTCCTTATCGGCCCGTGTTCGGGTGGCCACGTACGCATCCATCCCTAAAACCGGTTTGAGACCGTGCTTCTTCGCGTATTGATAAAACTCGACCAGTCCGTACACGTAGCCTTTATCGGCCAGCCCCACCGTTGTCTGTCCCAATTCTTTGGCTCGCAGCACGATTTCCTCCACGCTCGGCAAAGCTTCCAACAGGGAGTAGGTTGAGTGGTTATGCAGGTGGACGAAGTCGGAGGATTTCACGAGTTGATAGTATCACGAACGAAGCTGAATTTTCGTCAAAAAAGAGGTGAGATGGCCAAATTGGGTTGTGTGGGTTTATTGGGTTCATCAAAGCTCATATAACCCTTTACTGAATCCCCGCCGCCTCTTTGCACTTCTCCCAGCGCGGATCGCTCTCGTTGTCGTTCAGGTATTCGCCATTGGCATAAGGGAAGCATTCGTCGGTCGTGCTGATGCGGATTGCCCGCTCAAGAAGTTCGCTGCACTGGCGTTTCCAGCAAGTCAGACGCAGGAAATAGCCGAAGCGTGTGACGAAGTTTCGGACTCCTTCTTTTGTAGAGGCCTGACGTGAGAATTCCGATATCGCGGCGTGCAGATCGGACAAGGAGTGCGCAGCTTCCAGCGGACTGTCGATTGCTTCGGGATAGATCAGCGACTCCAGACGCGATTGAACCCTGCTCCAAGATTGGAAGGTCGTACGGAAGTTTTCGGCGATGGTTCGGAATAACGGGGATGCGAACTCTGCCGTGCGCTGGTCGATCAGGTCGCTGTTGCCCGATGGCAGTTCGTTCGGCGCTGCAAGGTCTACGGGGAATATGCGGGAAACATCCTGCAACGATCGAACATTGAGGAATGTTGTAAGGATACCTATCTGATCTTTCTCAATCGAGAAGACACCGCGCAACGACCGCTCGCGGGCGGTTTGTTCCGCATCGATACATGGCCCGTAGTTGCCGCACTGGTCATCGCTGTCGCAACGCAGAGCCCGGTTTTCCCGGCAGAGTTTTTGCGGGTAATCGCAGCGGACGTTTTCATCGCAATCGCTATCCGACACACAGCGTCTGCGCTCTCCGTCATCGCAGTATCCTCCCATCCATCCGCAACCGAAGGCGTTCAGATGGATGCGTTGCGCGGGAGGAGGGGGAACGGTGCTCTCAACTTCGAATAGCTCATCTATCTCTTTCTGCAATTCCAGAAGGCGAATGGAAGACTGGCGAGATCGGTCAAGTTCATCATTGAGTAATTGCAGTGCTTCCAGTTCCGCTTTTACCGGTTCGTAATTCCGGCGCGAGCCAGCCTCCAGCGTTTCGATGTCACAGCCGAAGCCGCTGTCGAACGGGGGAGCGTAGTCCGCGTCGAACGGACACATGATGCCCGTGTCATCCGGGGCATCGGACGGTAGCGCTCCCGCCGCCATACACCCGTCCCACGTTTCGTACGACGTTCCGCCTTTTTCCTCACATTCTATGCGGTCTTCCCGTTCGCAAGTCCGGTCCACTTCCTGTGGAGCGCACCAGACTTCCTGCGGATCGTCGAAGGCATACACGTTGCCCCACGAGGGATCGATGTAACCGGGATCAAGAGCTCCGGTTTGAAGATGGCGTCGACGTTCATTCAGGAATTCCGCGAGCGCATTCAGACGGGCGATGCCGAAGATCGATTCCTGCGACGTCCGCTCACGCTGTTCCTGCCGGACCTCCTCTATTTTGCAGTCGATGAGTGCCAGATCGAGCTGTAGACAGGCGCTGGCGTCGGGTAGCTCGTCGGCTGTCAGAACACGCTGTACGTCGGTGTCGGTAAGACCGGACCAGGTCGATGCTACCGTCAGCATCCACCCCGGCAGCATCTGAAGGAATTCATCCGTCTGGCCGGCCTGCCGGGCGAATTCCAAGCCATCGTCGGCGCGGTCGAGGACGGCGCGAGTATAAGCGGAAACCGGATCGACGTTGTCGAGTGCATCGCAGGAAAAATCCTGTCCGTGGACGGTGCCGGCTGCAAGCAGCGGAGAGAGAAGGATGCCGGTGAGCATGAAACGAAGCATCACGATTGTTCAGGAAGGCCGGGGTCGGTCGGACACATCTGTGCGGGGAATTCGACGTTCTCCAGTTGCTTGAGGAGGGTATTTGCCATGCCGATGATATCGGCAAGTGCGCGCGTCGAGTTGCGCAGATAGTTGCCATAGAGTTCGGTGCCCGCGCGTGCGCCGATGCCCCGCGCCAGCTCACTCAAATCACGCAGGTCTTCCTGTTGCTCCAGATTCTGACCCAGCAGACCGATCGCTGTCTGAAGTCCGCTCTCGCGCGTCAGTTCAAGCTGACGGCTTGCTTCAACCAAGCATAGGATCGACGGGCTGATGGCTGGAAGGCCGACCGATTGGCAGAGAGCGCCGTCGAGCGTACGGACGAGCAGATGCGGTTGATAGACAGGGAATGTATCGTCGGTCACCACCGGGCTGGTCAGCAAATTGCCCAGCGGTGTGCCGGTCGTCGGATCGTTCCATGGCGCTGCCATGTCACCGATGGTCGCCGGCCGCCGGCCCGGTGTCATGCGATGGAGTTCGACAGACTGCTCCACACATTGACCGATGTAACAGAGGTTATTGCCGATTCTATTTTTATACTCCGTGACATTATCTGGCCGACATACGTCGTCACGGCGCTCAATTAAATCTTTCAGCGCCTTCACGCGAGGATCTATTGTTGAAGGATTGATAGAGGCTGAACAGGTGACGGGAACATTTTGAGGATTCCGATCTCCCACTGCATTTAATCGATTGAGAAAACCCTGAGTGTATGCATATAGCGTTGGGCAGCCATTAAATCCATCGCGTTGGCCACATGCGTTATTTGCAGCATAGTCGCTGCATGTCTGTGCATTTATAGGAATCCCATCTACTTCTCCTGCGCCTTCAAATAGCCCGTCATGTTCCATCATCTCGCATTGCATCCGGAAGGCTTCGCTTTCCATACTGCAACATCGCTCAGTGTTGCGTGCGCGGATTTTCTCCCGCTCCTCAGGTGACGCATTTGGAGCAGGCTCTTCGTAAGTAGTTTCAGGTGGTTTATCGCATAGTTGATATGCATGCGCGAGTTCGTGATAGACAAGGTATGTCGCAGGACCGGTTGTGTTGTTTTCGATGCAGACGTCGATCGTTCCGTTGTTTTGTTTAGTGCCTGTTAATCCTTCGACAGTGGGGACGGGGGAGCATGAAGATGCACAGCGCAGGTTGATACGACAGTGGGTAATTGGATCAAATGTCTCCGGCTTTTTCCATGTGATCTCACGGCAGACATCGGCAGATGCGGTTGTATATCGCAACGCGAGAGAGCCCGTATCGGTACAGGTGACTAATTGAATATTGTCGCCGTTGCCGCGGGGTTCCGGGCATTTTTTCTCTATGCTCGGGGGAACGGGGCGGCACAGATACCCGCGCAACATTCCGGGCCCGGTACACAGCATGAAGCCTTCCGGTGTTGTTTCCGGATCCGGAGATTCCGGTGCCGGCGGATATTCGCCACCGAGGATCGGCTCGTCTTCGTCGTCTTTTTTCAACGAAGGCATTACCGGCTCCAGGGGCACAGACCATTCAAGGCCGGCATCCTGCAGAGGATTATTATTCCCATTGTCACCGTGCAAGCGTATCCAGACGATGATGTTGTCGGGCATTCTTTCGGAAAGCATCGTTTGCGGAAGCAACACGTATGCTGTTTCCGACGATGTCAGAGGAGGATCAATCGGGAATGCTGCCGCGTCGCCGAGCAGTTCCAGAAGCTCGTCCTCCAGCTCATCCCACCGCTTGAACAGGAATTGTCGTTCCGTGTCTTCGTATTCGCTGGGGTCATTGGGAATGGGGGGCGCCAGATATTCCGGACTGCGATCATCTCGGACGAGTCGGGCTCCTTGGCTGTATCGCCATACCGCAGCGACGCGTTGCTCTTCATCAAGATCGTTCAGTATGCGGGCGATCTCTTCTATCACATCCTCAATGCCAGATTCCTGATCGCCAGGCACGGACACCGTGCGGATGGCCGACAGCTTCTGCTTCGATTGGATGCTGCCGGTTCCGGCGGACCAAATGTTGACGATTCCCTGCAGATCCGCCGAGAGGCGCAGCGCCCTATCCGGCAGATCGGAAAGCGGTAATTCGTATCCTGTTGCGATCGATTGGAGCGTGCGGCCCATCTTTCTGATTGTTTGTTGGTCTTTCGCAATGCGATTCACCGTCGAAATCATGTTCGTGCATTCCGCACTGGATTGCCCGATCGGCTGGTCAGGTTTGCCGCCGCAGATTTTCCATCCATATCCTCTCACGATTTCTTCAATTTCATCATTGGTCAAATCCCAGTCGTCCTGCACGGCCAGGCGCACGAATGTCAGGACCTGATCGTCGACGGATATGACTGCATGTTCGTTTTGTACCTGCTCCATAATTCTCTGATAGAGACTTTTCTCTTCTGCGCTAGCCCCTAGCGGAAGCAGGGTTAATGCGATGCCGGCAATGACGAAAAGTCGCTTCATTCGGCTAGGTCGCGGAGAGAACCTTTGGCATCCCATGCGCGCGGCAGACAGCTGCTGACGTCGGCTGTGAGTCCGGTGACGTTACGCAGGTCGAGCGATGCGCGCTTTAAGCATTCAATGTCGACGTTGAGTGGCTGCAGACGATCGAATCCGCCGATCAAACCGAGCGTTCGTACCAGTGCTTCGCGCGATACAGCCTCTTCTCTTCGGACAGTTTCGGCGATCCTGCCCTGTTGCTCAAGGAACGTGCCCGTCATGTTGGTGCGGTCCATGACCGGGAATTTTTCCAGATATTCGTTCATCGAACATTCGTAGACCCGCAGAAATTCCAGCAGCACAGAGGACATGTCTGATTCGTGCAAATCACCCAGCCGGTTCTTCCAAGCAGGGATCATTTCTCCGATAGCACGCAATGCGCCGCTTGGTGGGATAACCGATGCGTAATCCGCGGCGGTACATGCAATGGGCTGCTCGGTGATGCCCTTCATGGTCTGCATGTGCGCCTCCACTGCCCCGTTCACTGCGTCGTGATAGGTCTTCTTCCATTCGTCAAAGTCTTTCGTTGCAAAGACGGATCCTTCCGCCGAACAGGCCGGAAGTCGCAAAGATTGAACGCGCCCGATACCCGCTTCGCATCCCGTCAGCAGTAGCGCGAGTATCACCGTCGCCGACAATCGCGCTGTCTGGTTATTCATTGCATTCGGCGAGGAAGCAGGGGAGGCCGTCCAGCGCGCCCGCCGCGCGCACCATTTGCCAGAGCGGTTGGAGCAACGGGAACTGGAAATCAGTCAGGAATCCTTCAAAAATACCGGCGAACTGAATGAGGGAACGGTACGCAGCGTCGTAGCCGATGATCATTTCCATCATACGTATCTCTCGGTCGATCATCATGTCGGCCGCATCATCGCAGGCGAGGTTTGTGATCAGCACGGAGTCCAGTCCGATGCATCCTTCGAACACCGGCATTTCGAACTCGATACACCCCGGCGGTTGGATATTCAACGTGTCCCCGGGTTCCTTTTCCCGCGATTCGGTCGTGGCCATGCACGTAGCCCGCAGTCTGCACTGAAGGGCGCGCATTGCCTGCAACGTCGGAGGGATCAGTTCCGATGAAAGGGCTTTGCGTGTTTCCAGAATGCCGAATCGCTGCTCGATCTCGCGCTCATCATCCATGATCGAATCGGTCCACGTTTCGTCCGGCATGTCCGGCGACTGCCACGTGTCGTCGGAAATTTTCATCCAGATGTTTCCGTTTTTGTCATACAGAACGCTGCCGTCTTCAACCAGATTGATTGCCGGTGCGCCGAAAATGACACTGCGATACAACCGTTGTTCGTATCCCAGCCGGTGCTCAAAATCTGCCTTGCAGGCTTCCGGTTTGGTATGGGGCTGGTCATTTTGCGCGAACACCGGCTCACTCGAAATGAGCACAAGCAGCAGGCCAATGATCATCGATGTGCGGCGCTTCATGGCGTACTTGATGATGAAGAGGATGATTGGATCAGTTCGATCGGACGGCCGAGGTCAAACGGCGGGAGCAACAGGCTGCCCGTCACACCGTAGCGGGGATACTCGTCATTAGGCACTTCCCCAATCGGTTCGGCCAGTGTTTCATCGCGAATACCTCTTCGTAGATCGTCGATGAAGTCGACCATGCTGCGCGGCGGGCGGATTTCCAGGATGTGCGTTTCACCGCCCTTTTCCGGATGTAGGGGAGAGCAAATATCATGATGCGCAATACACGGGCCGCCGATACCGCGAGGGTAATCGACCGAGCCGTAATCTTCCTGCATGAAGATAAGAGGGCGCGAGCCGATGCGCTGGAAACGTTCGCGCAAATCCATCTCGACATGCTGGCAGGTCTTGTCATCCCAGCTGAAACATTCAAGCCGTTCCTTCATCTGCTTGATGCCATTGCGGTCGTCCTGACCCGGTTCGTCCGGACGCAATGGGCCGATGCTTTTCCAGAAAAGATCGTAGCGTGAATTCATGCTGTCGCGCTCGCCGCCGATCACTTCTTTCATCCGTGACATCGCATCGAATGCATTGCTGAAATCTCCAAGATCAATCTCGGGCAAATCAAGCGGTGGAATGACCGGCGGATTCTGCGGCGGATCGGGCAGTGATTCCGTCGCGTCTTCCATCAGCCGCAAGACTTCATCCACCGATGGCAGATCGGGGTAGTCCGCGGCGATGTCGTGAGGCTCTCCGGGGTTGGGCGGATTCGGAAAATCGGTGATGCGCACCTGGATTGGATCGAGCACGGGGACGATGACGCCGCCGGACAGAGAGCCGATAGCGGACAGATCGATCACCATGTCGGTGACCGATGGAGCCGTGATATTGGGCAAGCCGTGCGCTGCAATTTTCGCATTGTCCGTGCGCGACGGAAGCCATGGATCCAACATTGAATAGATCGGCAGCGTGAAGCGCTGGTTCATGCACCAGGGCATGTTCGTCTTACTCTCAAAATCCTCGTAAAGCTGCTGGACGCTACGCCATTCCTCTGCGATGGCCTCCTGCACGCTTTCCTGCGTTCGCAGGTAAGTCCGGTAATTCTCGATATTCTCTTCCAGCCAGATGCGCAGCGGATCGGTAACCGATCGCTGTAACGCCAACACCTTGGCTGCATATTTCGGCAATGCGGTTCGCAACAGACGCATCCGGTCAATCTCGTTGGCGTACCGCTCCAGCGTATCCATCAACTCTTGCACGTCGCTCGGCGAGTCGTTGCAGTCCGTCGCATTGTTCGTTCGCTTGACCCATGCACACCATGCTTCGGCTTTCGCGCGGAATTCCGTCGGGCTTCCCATCGGAACGATCAATGGGACCTTCTCCTCGCGGATATCGAGGATTCCGGCACGGCGCACAATCGATATTGCCGCGCCGAGCATGTCTTCCTCGGCGTTGATTTGAACTTCGATGCGATCGTCGCGCTTATCGAGCGGCCGCATCAACGTTACGTTTTGGGCGAAGTAGGGATCATCAAGATCAATGCCGACTGCAGATCCTTCCGGCAGAATAAGGCGGATAACCGGAGGATGCAGCAGCGATGCCACGGCCGATTGCTGAGCCTGCCACCAAATACTCACGTCACGTTCACCTGTATCGTCATACGAGCGGACCGTACTGCCGGATGCAATCGGTTTTTGGTAGAGCTGGCGAGTCGCTTTCATCCGGGCATTGTCGAGTTTTTCGGTATCCAGAAAGACGTTCGTCAGATTTTTGTTGTAAGCACTGGAAAACATTTTTTCGTTTAGCAACGAAAAGCCGCCGGAGAGCTTCTGATACCAGAGATCTTCTTCGTCGTTGTAATCGGGGTCGCGCTGATTCGCATTGTCATCGGGATTGTTGCCGTCCGGTTCGTCGCGGCTCTGTCCGTATTCGGCCTTTCCCGACTGCGTGTCGTAGCGATCAACGACATTCAGATTGATGACGCACCGGCGGTCCTTCTCTTCGGTCCGGTGCAATTTTGGGTCGAATTCGTTGTAAAAGCCGTAACAAGCAACAGGGCCGCTGTCAGACTCCACGTCGTCGCCCGCATCTTTATCGACTTGGTCGCGGTTATAGGATCCGCCGTAGATGCGATAGTAAGAGTAGTAGACAGGAGCCTCCCTGTCTTTTGTGCCGGGATTTTCAACGCATCCGTTTTGTGCAGGCCCTCCGTCCCCTTGGCAGCGACATTCCTGTCCGATGCATTTGATGCTGTTTGCTTTGTCTCCCGTGTTGGTTGTACAGGCGCCGTTCGGATTGGTCACTTCCTGATCGCTGCAGAGATACCGGTTCCCCCAACGCTTACAGATTGTGTATGTCTGATCGGGGTCTGCGGGATCGGGAACGGTCTCTGTCTCCAGACAGTCGTAGAACTGATAGGAATTCAGCATCTGACAGAATCCCATGCAGACAGGCGGGGATTGCCGATTGTCGGGCTCATCATCCATTTCGCCGTATTCCGGACGGGGGTTGTATTCGTCGAGCGGTTTCAACGGAATATCGGGGGCTTGTGAGCGAAAGTTGTCGCCTTCTTTGGGGCGCCAGCGACAAGAAGGATCTTGGAATCGGGGATGCGGATATGTGATGTCGACTTTTTCTATTTCTCCCGGTCGGCCGTTTTCTTTTTCGCGCCAGACGCTTTTCTGAATATCTTCCTGGTCGGGGTTGCACGCTGTTGAAAGACCGTTGGCGGTATCCGGGTAGATGAAATCGTTGTCGCGATTGAGATCCTGGTTTTCATCGCGACGGGCGGCGACACCGGCATGGATTGCATCATCCCAATCTCCGTTGCGACCCGGTAGCCCGCTGATCACCGCTATTTTCCCGCTCACCGATTCATCGCGCCATCCGCCGCACTGGAGCGATTCCAGATAGGACGGAATTTTGTCGAGTTCGGTTTGGATGTCATCGTAATTCGACGGGTTGTCATTAACCGTCAGCGTTTCACGCGCGAAGGAGACCGGAATTGCCATTCCGATAAACCACCCGATGATCGACGCGGAAAGGGCGGCGTACATCGGCAGACAGTATACGGCAACACGAAGGCAAAAAGGACGATGTTACATTGTTAAATTGTTAAATTGTTGAGTGAAAGTGAATGTATGCAAAAGGTGTAGCAACAGAACAATATAAGAATTTAGCAATTTTCATTTATCCAAAAGTTTATTGCTTAATACTTGTTCGCCATTCGTGAACTGTTGTAGTCTCATTCCCCCTGCTTCCCCCTCCTTCTATGTTCTCCCTCAACAGGATTCAGGTTATCGGCTACCAGACGCAGCCGGTCACCGTTCGTCAGACCCCCGGCGGCACCAGTGTCACCGATCTCAATTTGGTCGTTCCGACCAGTTTTCAGTCATCCGCCGGCGAGCAGCTGAGCGGGAAAAGCTTCCACACCATTACCGTCTGGGGCCCGATGGCCGATGTTGCCGGGCAGTTTCTGAAGGCCGGATCACAGGTTTTTATTGCCGGTCGTCTTCAAACTGATTCGTGGGAAGATGAGCAGACGCACGAAAAGCGCAGCAAAACGAAGATCGTTGCGACGGAAATGATCATGCTTGATCCGAAGGGAGGCCAGCTTCCCGAAGCCGAGGGCGCCCGCCAGCTTTCCGGCGCCTGCAATCGCGCCGACATCATCGGCAACGTCACCAAAGATCCCGAAATGCGTACAACGACGAGTGGCCAGAAGGTTTTGAGCATCGGTGTTGCAACCAATGATCGCTGGAAAGACAAGGCGAGCGGTGAGATGAAAGAGAAATCGGAATTTCATAATGTCGTGATCTGGGGCGATCTTGCCGAAGAGGTGGCCCGCCATATCCGCAAGGGAAATCGCGTCTTTGTCTCCGGTCGTCTTCAGACACGCAGTTGGGAGACGCAGGCCGGAGCCAAGCGCTATACGACTGAGATCGTCGCCGAGACGGTCAGCCTGCTTGGAACACGCAATCGCGTCGCCGAAGAATCGATTCAGAACGACGGAATGCCCCGTCGCGAAGTCGCGTCGTCGGCTAACCAGGATGTCTCCGATGCCTTCGGTACCGATCCCTCGGCTCCGCTCGGAACAGGTCCAACGCCTGCGATGGCAAGCGTGCCCGATTTGCAGTACGGATCGGACATCAAGGTGGAGGATTTGCCATTTTAAATGCGTGGGAGGCAGTCTTGTCGGTTTCCCCCTACGTTGCTGCCCTTCAAAGAGTCGCTCCAAGCCGCAGCAAGTGCGGCTTTCGCGATGATCTGTTTCATTGGCATGCATCAGCATCGCATGATCTATTGCATTATGGAGAGCCAGGGGTAGCGTTCTTCCATGGCTTCCGAATCCTCAGAAGGCAGCAGTCCCCGCAGCGTGAATGTCTTGGCTCTCATCAAAAGCGAAGAGCGATATGTGTTTGTGTATGATGATGAAAGTACAGATCGGGCACTTCGAATCATGGGTGAATATGCGGCGGATCCGGAATTATCTTTCTCGTGGTACGACGCAGCAGTGATGAGCCAGCGTATTGCGCAGGCCCGGACTAAACATCAACAAGCGATACGTCAGCAGGCGTATAACGCGTTGCGTCGGCCGCACCAGCATGATCAATAAGCCAAACTTCCGTCATTCTCGATAAACCGCATCTCGACATCGAGCGGTTCTTTGATCGCGTGCTTCACATCATCGACGACCTGCTTTGCATCGTTGTATGTCGCATTGCCGATATTCAGCAGGAAGTTCGCGTGTTTCTCGGCAATCTGCACACCGCCGACGGTATGACCGCGGAGTCCTGCTGTATCAATCAGTTTCCATGCCGGGGTGCCGCCGACTGCTTTAAAGCATGAACCAGCGGTTTTCACATGAGGCTGTGTTTCAATGCGTTTCTGGAGCAATGCCTGAATGTCTTTTTCGATATCCGCCTGCGGTCGTGATGGGATTTCCATCGTCACATCCCAGATGACCGGCGCGTGTTCCGGACCGTGCTTGAAGCGGCTCTCGCGGTAGCCGAAATCACATTCCTCTTTCTTGAACGTTTTCCACTCGCCCTCCATGAAGACTGTCACATCGCGGATGTACGTATCAATCCAGATGCCCGCGGGGCCCTGTCCCGCATTGCCGAAGACGGCGCCGCCGATGGTGCCGAGGATGCCGGTAAGGGGAGATAGATCAAGATTCTGCTTCGCCAATTCATTGATCAGCATCGGCAGGTTTTTGCCGGTCTCAACCTGCACCAGGTTCCCATCGACGTAGATCTTGTCCGCTTTGATGCGAACCACCAGTGCTTCAATCACGCCATCGGCAAAGACGGTGTTGCTGCCGCCTCCAAGGACAATCAGTGGGACTCCTTCCTCTTTGCAGAATCCGTATGCAGCTTCGACATCGTCGGTTGTGGCCAATTCAGCGTAGTACCGTGCAGTTCCGCCAATGCGCATGGTGGTCTTGCCGGCGAGGGGGATCATCTCTTGAATCATAGGAGATCATTATACGTGTCATGGTGAGCGAAGACGAACCATGACATGCCTAACAATGAGAAAATCATCCCTCGTCTTCGCTCGGGATGACACTGTGCTTACTTCTTCCCCATCAGCCCAGCAGCCTTTTCCATCACTTCAACAAGCTTTTCCCCCTTCGGCTTCTTCTGCCCTTTCATCATCGATACAACAAGAATCAGCAGGAATGCGACGGAGCCGACAACTGTTCCGAGCTCTTTGTAACCGAGAGGGAATTGCACGGCGAGAAGACCGAGTTGGATGAGGGCAAAGCCCGTGACGCCTCCAAGGACGCCTGCGACAATTGATACCAGCACCAAGTTTGCCCGATTTTCCTGGCTGTCCTGTGGAGCCGATGCAAGGCCGGTCAGTAGTTCACTGTCGACGATGATCGGCGTCTTGCCCCAAGTTTTAAGCATGTTGGTCACTTTGCGCTGCAGAATCAGTGCAACAAACGACTGGAAGGGGACGACGGTCTTGCCCTCGATCACTGCTTTACCGGTTTCAGGCTTGAAGTGCACTTCGAGTTCGCCGTTCTGTGGGGAGTCGGACATGCGGAGAGTGTATCACATCTTAATTTTTTCTAATCGTTTCATAGTAAGGTCCTTTCCTAAAACTTCTGCGACTTCAAAGGCACCTGGACTATATTCCCTCCCAGTAAGTGCAGCACGAAGAGGCCATAACAGTTGACCTTTTTTTAATTCGGATGGCTCAAGTTTTAGAAGTGATTTGATTAATATATCCGCGTATTCGTCTTGCCACGGTACTGTAGATAGATCTACGGCATTTCCTTCTCTTGTTGCCATTTGGCATATCATTGATGTTTCAATAACAGCTTCAATTGTTTCAGCATTCCATTGCTCCGTGGGAATTGAACTCAGAGCAATGATAAGAACCTCTAGTACTTTTGGTAGATTCTCTTCACTCACTCTTTGCTTCTTATTTACAAGCAATTCCTTGGTTACATCTGGTTCCCTATAGAAGTATCCAAGCATATCCGGAGCTTCTTTGAAGAACGTGATGCGCTCCTGAATCAGCGCAGCTTTCTTTTCAAAATGATCGTCATGTGCAGCTTCCGGATACACCGATTCAACGAGCGAGCGGATGCGCTTTGTGAATTCCTGCAACGTCAGTTTGCGGATCCACTGGCCCTGCAGCCAATCGAGTTTGTCGAGATCGAAGATGGCGCCTGACTTTTGCACGCGGTCGATGCTGAACTGGGCGATGAGCTCATCCATCGTAAACATCTCTTGAGTCGTGCCGGGGTTCCAGCCCAGCATCGCGAGGAAGTTGATCATCGCTTCCGGCAGGTAGCCCTTCTCGATGTATTCCTCGACGGACACCGAGTTCTGGCGCTTGCTGAGTTTCGTCTTATCTTTGTTCAACAAGAGCGGGACGTGCGCGTAGCGCGGCGGCGTCCATCCGAGCATCTCAAACAGCACGAGATGTTTCGGCAAACTCGGGAGCCACTCTTCGCCGCGAATCACCAGATCAATTTCCATTAAGTGATCATCAACGACGTGCGCCATGTGGTACGTCGGGAAGCCGTCGCTCTTCATCAACACCTGATCATCGATTGTCTTTCCTGCGAAACGCACGGTGTTGCGAATGTCGTCCTCAAATGTGATGGTGCGGTCGTGCGGCATCTTCATGCGGATCACATGTTTCTCGCCGTCGGCGATCCGCTTCTGCACCGCAGCGGGGTCGAGATGCAGACAGTGCCGGTCGTACATCGGCGCCTGCTTCATCGCCTGTTGCTTGTTTCGCATTTCTTCCAATCTCTCCGGAGTGCAGAAGCAGGGATACGCATGTCCATCAGCGAGCAATTTGTCGACGTACTCACGGTAGATGTGCAGACGCTCTGACTGTTTGTACGGACCTTTTGCGCCCTGCTGATCAATCTGACCGTTCACCATTACCACACCTTCATCCGGATCAATACCACTCCAGTGGAGGCCTTTTAGAATGACATCGACCGCACCCTCTACTTCGCGTGCTTGGTCAGTATCTTCGATACGCAGGAGGAATTGCCCGTTCGTCTGCCGTGCCATCAGATAGCCATACAGCGCGGTACGGAGACCGCCGACATGGAGGGAGCCGGTGGGGGAGGGGGCGAAGCGGGTTCTCATGGAGTGCCAGTATAGCGTACTTCATAAAAACCTCCCCCTAACCCCAACCCCTTTCCCCCGAAGGGGGCAAGGGGCTTTACAAAAATCTCCCTCCCCCCTCGGGGGAGGGCAGGGGTGGGGGAAGATAGAAACGTGGATGCCTGCCACGAAAAGCGGCGCCGGAAGGCGCCGCAATTTTTCATTCTGAGTTCTGAATCCTCAATTCGCCACCTCCACGTTCATCGTCACATCCTCCACCGGCATATCCTGTGCGCCGGTCTGGACGTTGCTGATGGCGTCGACGATATCCATGCCTTCCGTCACGCGACCGAAGACGGTGTGGCGACCGTCGAGCCAAGGCGTAGCTTCTGCTGTGACAATGAAGAACTGACTTCCATTCGTGTCCGGTCCGCGGTTCGCCATCGCAATCACGCCGCGCACCAATTTGTGATCGTTGATCTCATCTTCGAACGTCGGGCCGAAGATGCTTCCGCCGCCGGTGCCGTTACCTTCCGGATCGCCACCCTGAATCATGAAGCCGGGGATGACGCGGTGAAACTTCAGGCCGTTATAGAAACCCATCTGACTGAGGACGACGAAGTTCGTCACGGTCTTCGGTGCAGCGTCTGCATCGAGTTCGATCGTCACATCACCCATCGATGTCTTGAGCGTAACCGTGTGCATGCCGGACAGCAGCTGACCGTCGAAGCCGACTGGTTCGTCTGCTGCCTGTCCGCCGTCGGTTTGATCTGTGTTGTTCATGGATGAGTCAGTGGAGTAGGGGTCAGTGGTGGTGTCTGTGCCGCCGGTGCATCCGACGAGCAGTGCCAAAGCAAAAAGTGGAATGAGGAACTTGTACAACATAGTGGGAAGACGTTAGTGACTCTGAGGGTGCTGTGCAACACACTCGACGAGAATTTTTGCGATTCGTCCAGCAGCGTCCGGATGGTAGAGACATCGCACACTTTGTGAGATTTCCTTTCTCCGCTCTGGATTCTTGATTAAATCACCGATGACCTCGGTCAAACCCGGGGTCAGATGGGCTTGTAACAAGAGGATGCATTTGCCGTTCTCTTGTGCCGCAATCGCATTCAGGAATTGATGATTATTCGCCAATCCTTCAATTGGCACAAGGACCGTAGCGATACCGTTGGCGGACAATTCACCGATAGTTCCTGCACCCGCTCTGCTTACTGCGATGTCCGAAATCGCATACAGATGCGGTAATTCTTCCTGCACAAACTCCGCCTGCCAGTATCCATCGCGCGTGATAGATGTGGATTTGCCGCGCCCCGTCAGATGCACGATGTCGACCATGCTCAGCAATGCATCGATTTGTTGTGCTACCGCCTCGTTCAGTGCCTGTGCGCCTTGGCTGCCGCCGATGATCAGCAGAATGGGGCGTGAGCCGGAGAGGCCGGTGAGGCGAAGGCCTTCAGTTTTTGATCCGTCGGTGATGTGAGGTCGGACGGGATTGCCAGTGACAACAAACGGAATTGAGAATTGAGAATTGAGAATTGAGAATTTTTTTTCATTCCTTTTTTCATTCTGAATTCTGAATTCTGAATTCTGAATCGGAAAGCCAGCACATACGGTATTAGCCCACTTCGCTACGAGTCGATTCGCTCGCCCCATCACCGCATCGGATTCATGAAGGACAATAGGAATCTTTTTCTGATGCGCGACGAAGCAGAGCGGGATGCTGACGATTCCCCCTTTGCTGAAAATCACATCGGGCTTGAATGCATCGATGATCGATCGTGCATCACCAACACTTCGCATCAACTTAACCGGGTGACGGAGCGGATGACGGGGGAGTTGAAGAGGGCGAAAGTCGACTCCTGCATTCTTCAAAAACGTCGCGTCATCTTCTGTCTGCGAACAGACAAAAAGGCTCTTCGTGTGTGGATCAATCTTACGTACCGCCTTCTCTACCGCAACGAGCGGGGCCAAATGGCCTGCCGATGAACCGCTGACGTACACAATTCGCATCAGCAAGCAGTATAAAGCCACTAGCCACTAGCCACTAGCCATCCTTATGCTCGACGTAATCGTGAAATTTGCGGCATCCTGCGCTTTGGACGGCGTTCGGTGATTGCCGTCTCCGTCGAATACGACGAGATGTTCAGCAGGATGCCAACGGCTATCAGCGTGGAGACGAGAGAGGACCCTCCAGCGCTGATGAATGGCAGAGTCAGTCCGGTGAGCGGGAACAAGCTCAAATTCACGAAGATGTTGATGATGCTCTGCCATGCGAGCCAGGTGGTGATGCCGGTCGCGACAAGAAAGCCGAAGCGATCCGGTGCCTCCAGCGCAATGCGGTAACCGCGGTAAATCAGGATGCAGTACATCCCCAGAATAATCAGTAGACGGAAGAAGCCGAGTTCCTCGGCCATCGCAGAGAAGATCATGTCAGCTTGCACTTCGGGCAGGTAGCCAAACTTCTGAATCGATTTACCGTAGCCGACGCCGAACGGTCCTCCGCTTCCGATAGCGATGATCGCCTGGATGATCTGGTATCCCGCACCTTCGCGAATACTTGGATCTTCGGGGTTCAACAGGAGCGTGAAGAACGCATCAAAGCGGCTGCGCACGTATTCCTTACTCATGATCACCGGAATACCGAGGACGCCCGCCAGCGAACCGCCGAGCAGCAGATGGAAGATGTTTCCTCCGGCCACAAAGAACATGGTGATGGCGATACCGGAAAGCACGATAAATCCGCCCAGGTCAGGCTGTATGGCGACGAGCATGGTCGAAAGCACCAGCAGAGTCGCGAACGGGATGAATCCCTCTTTGAAGGTACCGACTAATTGTTCGCGTTTCTGCAGCCACAGCGCAAGATAAAAGACCATCGTCAGCTTCAGGAACTCCGATGGCTGGAGCGAGAAACCGAAGAGCTGCAGCCAGCTATGCGCCGTGCCGTAGTCATTTCCAAGCCCCGGGATGAAGACTAACAACAGAAGAAAGATCGTAATAGCGAACAGGATCGGTGCGAGCTTTTCCCAAAACCGGTAGGGGGTGACGGCAGCAACCAGCATCATCACGATGCCTGCAAAGACGTGAATGGAACTGCGCCACAGGAAATATGAATTGCTCGGTGCATCCATAATTCCTTTTTCCGTGAGGCGTTCTGTCAGCTGATAACTTTCAAACACACTCACCGACGCGATCATCGCCAAACCGAACAGCGTCAGACCGATTGCGATGCCCATCAAGAGGAGGTCCATTCGGCGGAACATGGGTATCAGCTTATAGCTTCTAGCTGTTCGCTTCTAGGAAAATGTTCCCCTCATTCCGAAAACAGCTAAGCTTGGCCCATGCTATTTTTCGGTCTTGTAACCGTTGCCTCGCTTTTCATGAGCCTTGTCACCAAGGTGCTAGCCGATGTGTATCTAGACGATCGCATCGCGATTATTGGTGATTTAGTCGGGTTGCAATATGTCCTGAACCCCGGTGTTGCCTTTGGACTTCAGTTGCCGTCAGGTATTCAAGAGATGGTGATTATTGCCGCGCTTATCCTCGTGATGATCGTCGCGTACCGATCTGTTCCTACAACACTGAATCGTTGGGGATTCGGCCTGATTGCGGGCGGTGCTCTGGCGAATATCGTCGATCGGTTGCGGGACGGGTTCGTGACCGATTTTTTTCAGGTAGGCTCGTTTCCGGTCTTCAACGTTGCCGATAGCTGCATTACTGTCGGGGTAGCGCTTCTTCTTGTCGAATCGGTGTTTTTCAGTCGGAATCATCGCTGAAGGCGCCGGTTCGCTTGCAGGGCGAGAGAAAGTTGTTAAGATTCCTTGTCCGCTCGTGATTTACCTCTACGTCTTCATCGGCTCTTTTGTCGGCATTCTGCTGCTTGCAGGGTTCCGCATTGTCCTCCGGCAGCGATCCGTCCGCCGTTTCGTCCGTTCCGTCAGTCAGCGGTTCGAGTCCGTGGAGGCGCGCGGAGCGGCTATTGTCGATGAAACGCCGGTCGAAAAGCCCCGGAAGAACCCGCGCACATCCGCCATCGAAATGCAGCAGGTGCGCACGTTGGTCACCAATGCCGACAAGGCATGGAAACAGGGGAAAGTTGAGGAGGTCGAGCGCCTGCTGATTCAGGCTCTGACGATCCATCCGCATGACATCGAGGTGCAGGCACAACTGGCCAAGCTGTATCTGACATCGGAGCGTGAGAACAAGGCCGAGGCGATGTACCGTGAGTTGCTGCAGCAGCGTGACGATGTGTCGTTCCATGCCAATCTCGGCCTTGCGTATTACCGTCAGGAAAAATTCCTGGAAGCCTGTCAGGCGTACCAGGAAGCGTTGAACCGCGATCCCAAAAATCCCGAACGCTCGTCGGCCCTGGGTCGCGCCTGCATTGCCGCACGACGCTTTGACGATGCAGCTCCGTTGCTCGAAAAGGCATCGCAATTCCTCACGCGCGATACGGAACTTCTTCATCTGCTTGCGGAATGCTATCTGCAACTCGGAGACCGCGAGCAGGCCGAAGAAGCATATCGCCGTATCAACAAACTGGAGCCGTACAATGAGGATGTGAAGGCGAAGATCGCCGCGATGAAAGAAGTGGTCAATACTCTTGAACCTCAACAGTAACATCCCCGTGCACTTGGCTCTGACAACTCAGACGCTCGGGGTCGTTCACAATGCCCATGTTCTCCTCGCGGTCGTTGCGGGGGCTCAAATTGTTCATGCCCTCCTTCACCTTGCACATGCAGGTGGTGCAGAAGCCGTTGCCGCCGCAGGCATGCTCCATCGGGATGCCGTTATCCAGTGCGATATGCAGAATCACCTCGCCGTCCTGAGCTTCTACTTTGGTTATCTGGCCGTTTTGCTGAATAAAGGTGACTGTAGGCACGACGGGCAGGATATCGAACTGCAGACGGGGAAAACAGGGGAATTGACGGATATTCCGCACCGGCGGATGATAGGTTTTGCTGTTCCCTTACATTCCCGCAAGATGGAGGAATCATAATGATCAGGTCTGCGTGGTTCGATGAGGCGCGTCCTCGTGCCTCTGACAAAAAGCGGTCATGGATATCCATGATTGGGGTTGCGTGCATTGTCGTGCTCTGTGCCTTCGAGACGTTCCTCGAGAGCGGATACTCCGTATCTGGCGCACTTGTTGGTACGATCGTCTTCTGCATCGTTGCCGGACTGACCGTCTGGCTGCGTTGCCCTTGATCTGGGGACAGCTTACTTCGAGCCTCTGCCATCGCGCATAGGCTCTTTTTTGGTATACTGCCGATCTTCCATGACATCCCTACTCGCCATTTCCGGCCTCCACGTTTCGGTGGAAGACAAGCCGATCGTCCGCGGTCTTGATCTCATTATGAACGAGGGGGAAGTCCACGCGATCATGGGGCCGAACGGTTCCGGTAAATCGACGCTGGTGAATGCGCTGATGGGTCATCCGAAGTATCAAATTACTGCTGGTTCGGTGCAGTTCCGCGGAAAGGACCTTCTCGCAATGGAGACGCACGAGCGATCTCAGGCGGGATTATTTTTAGCATTCCAGTATCCGAAGGAAATTGCCGGTGTCACGTTGCGCAGTTTTTTACTTGCGGCGCATCGAGCACACGCCGAGCATGATGCATCGGTCAAACGATTATCCCCGTTGCAGTTTCAGGATCATCTCACTGCGCTCATGAAGGATCTGCACATGGACCCTGCGTTTGCCGAACGTTTCATCAACAAAGGATTTTCCGGAGGGGAGAAGAAGAAAGCGGAAATTCTGCAGATGGCGGTACTTCAACCGAAACTTGCATTGATGGATGAGACGGACAGCGGACTCGATGTCGATGCGCTGAAGATTGTGGCTGAAGGGGTAAATCGATTACGGGAAGAGAGTCATCAAAAGACAGAAGACAGTGCTACCAACTCCCTTCTGCCTTCTGCCTTCTCCGCATTAATTGTCACACACTACGCGCGGATTCTTGACTACATCACGCCCGATCGCGTACATGTTATGGTGAGCGGAAAGATCGTGCAGAGCGGTGGAGCGGAGTTTGCCAAGCAGTTGGAAAAGGAGGGGTATTCGCAGTTTGGGATCAAAGAATAATGAGAATGTCATCCTGAGCTCGACGGAGGATGAATATTGATTATGTCATGGTTCGTCGGGCTCACCATGACAGCTAAGTTACTTTCGTGCGAGCTAGTCGTATACTTTTTCGTATTCCTTCCACTCTTCCCATGGCATCCGAACAGACCATCACCGTCCGCCCTCCTGTATGGGCGCTCTTCGTCGCCGTCGCTATCGGCGGCGCCTTCTACATCGCCGGCAAAAATATCGAGGCGAGCCCCGAACCTCCGCAGTACGCGAGCATTACCGTTTCCGGTGACGGACGTGCATTCGCCACTCCCGACATCGCGCAGATCAACGTCGGTGTCCAGACCGGGCGTCAGACAACCGCCGGCGCAGCCATGGAAAAACTCAAGACGTCGATGGACGCGGTGATCGCTGCTGTCAAAGCACAGGGCATCGATGAGAAAGACATCAAGACGCAGAGCTTCTGGCTGAATCCCGTCTATGACTATGCCGACGGCCGACAGATTCCACGCGGATTCGAGGCCAGCCAGAGCCTCAGCATCAAGGTTCGTGATCTTGATAAAACATCTGATGTTCTGGGTGCGGCGACGAGCGCCGGTGCCAATCAGGCAGGGGGCGTCACCTTCACCGTTGACGATCCGGATGCCAAGCAAGCCGAGGCTCGACAGGAGGCCATCAGAGAGGCACAGCAGAAGGCCCAGATTCTTGCGCAGCAGCTTGGTGTGAAACTTGGAAAAATATTGAACTTCAGTGAGGGATACGGCGGCTACCCGACGCCGATGTACTACGGCCGCGAGGCGTACGGTATCGGTGGTGCGATGGATGCCGCCGCTCAATCGGTGCCATTGCCGGTCGGCGAGCAAGAGGTGAATATCAATGTGTCTATCACGTACGAACTCGAGTAATAAAAAAAGGCCCCCGGCCTCACGACGCCCTGCACCGTATGGTGCAGGGTTGTTTTGTAGATCAGTATGACCGAATGTTATGACTTCGTTTGATACCTGAATTGAGCTGAGCTTCATGCTGGATCAGCCATCTCTGAAAAGCGATGTCCTGATCGCTCATGATCAGCCGGATATTCGACAGCGGGACACGGGTCTCGATGGCGTGCGGACTGCCAACTGTCTCCTGTAGATATTGCTGCACCTCGGTTTCGTGCGCATTGTCTGTTGTGTCGATAGACATACAGAAAAATAAAGAAGAAAATAAAATGCACGCAGAAACGCGCTGCGCCTTGCGGCCTCGCGTGCGGCTGCTTGTTATCAGAATCACCTCCGACAAGCAAGGGTCTAAGAGACGACTATGCTTTACGCGGCCGCGGATTGCTCCTCATGTATTTCTTCCATGCTGCTGCCGTCAGACTCGTTTGCGATAATATCCCAGAGCCGGTGGAATGCTGCGATTTGTGCGTTGGTCAATTCAGTTTTTGTCACGAATGCGGTGCGTGCGTCAGTTGCCTTCAAGTTGACCGTAGGAGTATCTGGAGGTGGGAGGGATGCGGGGGTGTGCATTGGGGATCAGGGAAGATCGATAAAAAGGGCGCCCTGTTTACATGAGCCGGATATCTTTTTCAAGGGTCTAAGGGCCGACTTTGACGTATGTCAGATTGCCCCTTTGCCCGCAATCAATTGCTGCGCGAGGTTTTCCTCTTGGGCTTGGATCTGGGCTTTCACTTTCATCGTGCCGATAATGGCAGAGCGCTCGGCCTCGTCGAGCTTCATGCGGATGTACTTTACCGTGTCTTTGAGGTCGGGGATCATCTTGTACTGCAGCGCGTTCACGCGGCGGCGGGTGATTTCCAGTTCGATGGCCATGTTCTCGGCTTGTTTCTCGATTTCGGCAAGCTTGATCAGCAAATCGAAGGCCTCTTCAAATGCATCGACTGCGGTGTCCAGCAGCGCGTTCGTAGATGCATAGCCGTAAGTCTTTACCGAGCCACTGCGTTTCAGACTAAAGACGGGGATCTTCACGCTCATGACGTTTTTTGTTTCCACCGTCAGTTCCACCGCTGCTTGGGGGCTACTAAGCGCGTTGCCCATCTGTGCGTCACTCATCCACGCGGATGCCAGCAGGAAGCTACGAAATGCCTCTCCCAGACGTTTTTCTACTTCTTCGCGCAAAGTGCGCGCCTCACGGATGATTGCCATGAATTGCTTCATAAGGCCGTCCTGTTTGTCCTTGAGCAACTTATGACCGCGCGTCGCCGACACGGTGCGGCGCTTTAAGTCCATCAAGGACATTCGGGTAGGGTTGACTTGGAGGACGGACATTAGGAGCTAGGAAGTAGGAAGTAGGAGCTAGGAAGCATAGCCAGATCCTCTTATTTTTTTGGCAGGTACTTGTCGGCGTGAGCGCCTTTGACGCGCTTCAGCTCGCTACGTGGCAGTTCGGTGAGTAGATCCCATCCGATCTCAAGGCTGCGGTAAATTGAGCGTTCGTCATCTTCGGCCTGCGCTAGGAATTCTTTCTCGAAACGGTCGGCGAATTTGAGATACGCCTTGTCGGTGTCGTTGAGAGAGCTTTCACCCAGAATCACCGCAAGCTCGCGGATTTCGATGCCGCGTGCATAGGCCGAGGAGAGCTGCGCATCCATGCCGGAGTGATCTTCGCGGGTCTTGCCTTCGCCCTGTGCTTTCCCCTTTAGACGGGAGAGGGAACCCATCGGGATGACCGGCGGATAGATGCTTTTCTGATGGAGCGCGCGATCCTGACGGATTTGTCCTTCAGTGATGTATCCGGTGAGGTCCGGAACCGGGTGGGTCACGTCGTCTTCCGGCATCGTGAGGATGGGGATCTGCGTGATACTTCCGGCTTTGCCACGGATGCGTCCGGCGCGTTCATAAATCGTCGAGAGGTCGGTGTACATGTAGCCCGGGTAGCCGCGGCGTCCGGGGACTTCTTTGCGAGCGGCTGACACTTCGCGCAGCGCTTCACAATAGTTGGTCATGTCGGTGAGGATTACGGTGACGTGGTAACCTTTCTCGAAAGCCAAGTACTCCGCTGCCGTCAATGCAAGGCGAGGAGTGGCGATGCGCTCAACCACGGGGTTATCTGCGGTGTTCACAAAGAGCACTGCACGGCTGATTGCTCCGGTGCGCTCGAATTCTTGCGTAAAGTACTGCGCCTCTTCGTACGTGACACCCATGGCGGCGAACACGACGGCGAATTTCTCGTCCTCGCGCTTGTCCATTTCGGCATCGGGGTTGTGTGCTTTTACTTCACTGGGCGTAAGCATGCGCGCCTGTCGTGCGATCTGTGCTGCAAGCTTGCTGTGGGGCAGACCCGCGCCCGAGAAGATCGGGAGCTTCTGTCCGCGCACAAGCGTGTTCAGTACATCGATGGAGGAGATTCCCGTCTGGATGAAGTCGTCCGGGAATTCGCGGGAGAACGGGTTGATTGGGGCACCGTTGATATCCAGTTTTTTCTCAGGGAGTATAGCGGGACCTCCGTCGATCGGCTTACCTGAGCCGTTGAAAACGCGTCCGAGAATGTCTTCTGAAACGGGAAGTTCGAAGCGGCGGCCGAGGAAGCGAACTTTTGTTCCAGCAGTTGCCGCCCCTTGGGTCGATTCGAACAGCTGGATAACTGCCATACCGGTGCGTGCCTCGAGCACTTTACCGAGGCGTACGGAACCATCGGGTAATTCGATTTCGCACAGCTCGTCGTAGGCGACGCCTTTGATCTCTTCGACGATCAGGAGCGGTCCTGCGATGCTGGTAACGGTCTTGTAGGAGAGGGTGGACATAAGAATGAAGAATTGAGAATTGAGAATTGGAAATTACGAAACCGCTGCGGCGGATACGATGCGAAGACCATTCAGTTCGGTTTCGATTTGTGCTTCCAGCGCGTCGAAATCTGCTTTCACGACTTCCTCTTCGATGAGGTGCGCCTGTGCGACGGCGTCCTTGACGGCAAGTTCGCGCAGTTTTTTCATTTCAAAATCTTCCTGCTCTACCACGGGCAATGCCGTGTCGTAGAAGAAAAGAATAGCCTTGAGCAATCGGAACTGCTTGCTGAGTGACGTGTAGGCGTCTTTGGGATCGAATGCGTTTTGGAACAAGAAGTCCTCACGAATCATGCGCGTCGTTTCCAGCAGGAGCTGTTCTTTAGGTGAGAGCGAATCCATGCCGACGAGGCGAACAATTTCTTCCAGCTTAGATTCATCCTGCAGCATGCGCATGGCGCGCTCGCGGTTTTCCGAGAAATTCGCGGCGATCTCTTTATCGAAGTAATCGGCGAGGTTTTCGGAGTAGAGTGAATAGCTCTGCAGCCAGTTGATAGCGGGGAAGTGGCGCTTGTAGGCGAGCTTCGCATCCAGCGCCCAGAAGACCTTGGTCACACGCAGCGTGTTCTGGGTCACGGGTTCGCTGAAGTCTCCTCCCGGGGGCGACACTGCGCCGATCGCGGAGAGAGATCCAAGTCGTTTCTCATCGGACCCGAGACATTGCACGCGGCCGGCGCGTTCATAGAAGCCCGCGGTGCGGGATCCCAAGTATGCGGGATACCCTTCTTCACCGGGCATTTCTTCCAAGCGTCCCGATATTTCACGCATAGCCTCGGCCCAACGAGATGTCGAGTCGGCCATGAGCGCGACGTCGTAGCCCATGTCGCGGTAGTACTCTGCAATTGTCATACCCGTGTACACCGATGCTTCACGTGCGGCCACCGGCATGTTACTGGTGTTTGCGATGAGCACCGTGCGCTTCATGAGCGGTTCTCCGGTGTTCGGGTCGGTCAGGTGGGGGAATTCGCTCAGCACTTCCGTCATCTCGTTTCCGCGCTCACCGCAACCGATATAGACGATCACCTGTGCGTCGCAGTACTTTGCGAGTGCCTGCTGCGTTACGGTTTTACCTGCTCCGAAGGGTCCTGGGATCGCTCCCGCGCCGCCTTTCGCCATGGGGAAGAGTGTATCGAGGATGCGAAGCCCCGTCGCAAGCGGCACGTTGGCAGGCAGCTTGCCCCTTACCGGTCGGGGGATGCGAATAGGCCAGCGCTGCAGCATGCAGACATCGGTATCTCCCTTATCCGTCGTGATGACGGCGATAACTTCTTCGATGGTGTATGAACCGGATTTAATACTCTTCACTGTCCCCGTGATACCGGGCGGGACCATAATGCGGTGCTCGATGAGTGTTGTTTCCTGCACGGTTCCCAGAATGTCGCCGGCTTGCACGTTGTCTCCTTTTTTGGCAGTCGCCGTGAAATCCCATTTTTTCGTGTGGTCCAGCGCGGGAACGGTGATGCCCCGGGCGATGAACGGGCTCTTGCCCTCTTTTTCTATCAGTTCCAGCGGGCGCTGGATCCCGTCGAAGATCGATGTAAGCAGTCCCGGCGCCAGCTCGACGGAGAGTGTCAGCCCCGTACGTTCGACCGGCTCGCCAGGCATGATGCCCGACGTTTCCTCATAGACCTGAATCGATGCTTCGTCGTGATGCAGTTCAATGACTTCACCGACCAGCTTCTCGTTGCCGATACGGACAACCTCGAACATTTTGGCTTCGCTCATGCCGCTTGCGACGACGAGGGGGCCGGAGACTTTGGTAATGACTGCGTTGCTCATAGAAGTGAAGGGAAGTTTAAAAATTTATTGAAGAATGTTCGAGCCGATCGCGCGCTCGACGATGCGCTTGAGTCGTTCAAGTCCGAATCCGCTTGCACCACGGTGGGATGGCAAGGGGATGATGGCCGGAAGGGCGCCGCGGGAGAGTTTCTTGTTGTCTTCCTGGGAAATGCCTCCCGCGAGGTCCTCGGTGATAAAGACGATGCCGTACGCGTTATGTTCTCGGCCGGTATTGTCGGTTGCCATTGTCTTTTTCAGTTTCAGCATGACTTCCACCGCTTCATGTGCGGAGTATGCAGGCATGATGTCGACGCCAAGCAGTGCAAATCCTGCGATTGCTTCACGAGGGCCGACAATGGCAATGCGGTAGTTTGACATCAGGCTGCAGCGAATGAGGTGGAGAAGAATGGCGGCAACATCAGGCGGATATCTTCGGCGGGGAGCTTAGCGGCTTTGCCGATGAGAATCGTGCGTACCAGCAGGATGTGCGAGAGCGCGATGATGGCGAAGGAGAAAAGGGGTTCGATGCTCAGGGGAACGGCGCGCATTTCCGCGATGTCGTGAGCAAGCCCGCGATTCAGTCCGCGCTCAAGGATAACCGAAGAATCCTGTGTGTCGCGCAGACTCCGGACGACAGAATCGGGCAACGATGATTGCTGCAGAAGCATGAAAAGTTTTTCAGGATTATCCATCAAGTGATCAACGGCGATTTCCCCGCCCTCCGTGAAGTGGGAGCGATCGAATTGGTTGGCACCCAAGCGGTGTGCAGTGCGGATATTCTGCAGATCGATGAGATGCGCGACATAACGGCGGACGAGGCGGCTGCCGCTTTTTTTTGCGAGATCGAGCTGTCGATGCGCGATAAATTGAGCTACCTCGCCGTCGATTTCCTGCGGTGTTGTATCTATCCGTTTTTTCATGTTTTCAATGAACTTCACTAGGTCATTCGGAAGTTTGCCGTCGTTGTTTTCATCCATGACGAGCGAACGCAGACTTTCGCCGTCATAGGCAGTGACGGCATCGGACGGATCGCTGCTTTGTGATGATGTAAAGCCGTGAAACTTTTTCAGATAATATGCGATGACGGGTATGTCTTCACGCATCCACAGTATATGAAACACGTTGGCTTTGTCGGCCGGTGCCATCTTCTCGACTTCGTCGCGGAGCCATCGTTCCATTGCAGGCACGAAGCTTTCTAGCTTTTCCAGCGGCATCGCGTGCGTGGTGAAGCGAATCTCGGATAAAATTCTTCGCAGCTCTTCCTCCGAGTGTGCCCCGAGCAAGCGGTCCACATCACTCTGGCTCAACAGAGACTGCTGCAGGACGCCGATGCGGCCATAGCCGAATGCGTAACGCTCGCCGGTGGGGGACATTGCTGAGGAGGACATTACAGGTCAAAAAAGAGGTCGTGGGCTGACGTAACGTCGGTCAGGGGGCGAAGAACGCTCTCGACGAGGAATTCATACGAAAAGTTGTATTCTTCTTTCTCGGACGAGAAGAGGAACCCACCGCTTGCATTGAGAGTGCCGCCCATCTCGCATCCCTTCGGTAGAAGCTTTTTCATCATTGCTTCGTGGTCCTTCGCAGCGTACACAACTCCTTTCCCCTGCGTCGTCGCGAGACACTTCTTTAGGAGTTCTTCGGTTTGGTCAGCAGGGAGTTTGAGTAGTGCATCCATCACCATCCTGTAGAGGCGGTCCATGCAGTCCTGCTTTGTCGCCAGAATCGACTGGCTCTGCAGTAGGCGACCCCTGGACTCCGCCTTTTCGCGCAGCTGATTGATCTTATTCTCCTTCTGATGGGAGATTTGCATTTGTACAGAGGCAAGGCGGCGCTCGCTCTCCTGTCGCAGTTGCTTCAGGTGAGCGCGTTGTCGCGAGGACTCGGCGGAAATTTTTTCATCCGCTTCGCGTACGATGGCATCGAGAATGTCTTGGATGGCCATGAGAAAGCTAAAAATTGATAATGAAAATTGAAAATTATGACAGGATTCCGGCCTTCAATGCGTTGAGCATAAAGAAGGAGATAAGGAATCCGAGCAGAGCGTACGTTTCAACGAGAGCAGCCATCGTAATGACACGACCGGCAAGACGACCGTCTTTTGCAAGCATGTGCATACCGGCGGAACACACTTTTGCCTGGTAAATGGCAGATGTAAGACAGGTGATCATAACCGGAAGGAAGGCGGCAAACAGTGCCAATCCCTGAATGGTTGTGATGCCTGCGGATTCGTTGAGGACGGCGGTTCCGAAGTTGAAGAGAAACAGGAGGGAGATCACCATTCCGTACAGACCCTGCGATCCGGGAAGAACGGCGAGCGTAATCACTTTACCAGCGAGGTCCGGCTTTTCGGTGAGCAGCCCCGCACCCGCTTGTCCGACCATGGACACGCCGATGGTTGACCCGATACAAGGAAGAATGGTTGCAAGAGCTGCGCCCGTGGCTGCCAAAAGAAGCGGCCAGTGGGACAACAATTCTACAATTTCGGCATCCTGTGCGAATGCAAGGGTAGGCAGCAACAATGCGCCGGAGCCTGCGAGGAGAGAAAGTTTCTTCATACGAGAGAAGGAAAGGGGGATAAAGAAATAATTAAGACGCGGAAGGGAGAGAACGTTTGAACGGCGTGAACGGCCGCCCGCCTCCTTCGAAGAACTGGCTGAAAAATTCCACGAATTGAAGGCGTCCTGAGTGGATGAATGCGCCCAGCGTATTCAGGGCAATATTCACCAGATGTCCGAAGAAGTAGATCAGAATCATGAGGGGGATACCCAGATACAGAGGCAACAGACTGCCCAACTGCTCGGCAACAAGGTTCACGGCAAGTGCAAGCGCACCGGTGACAAGACCCAGCGCAAGGAGGCGCAGGTAGCTTAGCGTGTTGCTCAGCATGCCCATAGCCAAGTTTGCGACTCCAAGAAGCCCGAAGAGCGGGCGTAGGAACCACTTATTGCCATATCCTTTACCCCAAATAAGGAGCGCGACTGCGGCGTAGATACTGTAGAGCGCATAGTGCTGCACGTCGGATGGTGCGAAGAAATAGCCAATGCAAATGGCAAAAAGAACAAGTGCCGTCCAGTCGATCCAGAAGGCGGCGGCTTTCTGTCCGCTCCTCCACTTCACGTACCCGGCTAAGAAGATGCCAACCGAGAGGTGAAGAAGTCCGAGTGCGATCGAGAGATTTTGGAAGAAGGTAATGCCTTTTGTTTCCCCGAGATTCCAGATCTGTCCTTTGAACAGATCGGCGATTCCGTCGCCATTCGTATCGACAACTGCAGCAGGGAGGAAGTTTTGCACTTGCTGTGGCATAAGCCCGAACCATCCGCCGAAGGGAATCGACACGAAGAACGTGAAGATGCCTGCGAACATCAGGAGCCACCACAGGCGACCTTCTTCAATGGATAATTTCTTTTTCCAGATAAAAGCCGCCATCGCGATGGCAAGAACCAATCCGTATCCCGAATCGGTCAGACAGAGACCGAAGAAAAGAATGAAGAAGAATGACAGAATGGATGTCGGATCAATTTCCGATGCCTGCGGAAGACCGTACAGTGTTGTGACACTTTCGAACGGCTTGAGGGCGGTCGGGTTATCCAGCACTACCGGCGGCTCCTCTCCGTCGTCGGGTTTTACTCTCAGCAACGCGCTCTCGGGAATCTGTCGGTGGAGCTTTGCTTCCAGGGTTTGCACTTTGTCTTTCATGGTCCATCCAAGCAGCATGACGGTGCTGCGGGTGCGCTGCAGCGCCTCGCGTACCGCCTGTTTGTCATGGAGCCATCGCACATACTGTCGGACAAGGACAAGGCGCGGGAGCTCCTGTGACAGTTGAGTGCGGCGCTTTTCGTTCGCTTCGCGGGCTTTTGCCGCCTTTTTTTCAACTGCTTTGATTTCTTCGTTGCGCCTCTTTATTTCCGCTTCGGCCCCCGATCCTATTTTATTCACCTCGTCTTTTACCGAGCCCGAACTGAAATACGCGGGTTGAACATCTGCTCCCGCCGAGGCCCCTCCTCCGGTTGCCGCAGCGACCGTCTTCGCGATTTCCGCATCCAACGCTTCGAGTGCGTGTATTTCTTGAATGATTGCGCCGATGTCGGTGTGAAGAGCGGCTTTAATGATCTCCTCCTCTGTTGATTTCCTGCGCATAGCCGCCTGTGTTTTCTTGTCGGCGTAAGGAATGAGTCTGGTAATGGCAAACTCAAGCTCCGCCGCGCGGAAGTTGAATTCCGTATGATCGACGGCCACAGATTCCTGCACGTTGCTTATTTCCAGAACACCTTCTTTATGAAGGAGCTCAAGAAGCTCATTCTCCTTCGAATTGTGAGCGATAACGGCGATTTTCTGCATCGGGATGATAGCCATAGGTTCAAGAACGGGAGAGGAATGAGAAATCAAGGATGGATGCAACTAGCTTCTGCGCGATTTTGGCACCGTGTTTCTTGAAATTTGCTTCGATATTCGCAGTCTCTTCTTCGGTTTTGGCATGATATTTCTGCAGAATGGCCGCGGGTTCGGTGGAGGCAAACGCACGTATTTCCTCAAGTGCGGCCTCGCGCAGCTTGCCCTCGGCGTTTTCTTCACTCTGTTTGATGGCCTTTTCGCCATCCCTCAGTTCTTGTTCGATATGGGCAAGCGCCTGCTGCATACGGGATTCCTCCCGCTGCTCGGTACTCGCGATCTCTTCGAATGGTGTTGCCGTAGATTTAGGTGCTTCTTTGGTGCTAGATCGGGGATTCATAAATAAATTCGAATATTCCGCGACTCTATAGTGAGTTGGCTGGAAAAAGTCAAGGCTCTAAGAGCCCGGTTTGTTTGGGGATGGCACGTACTCGTCGTGTGTTTTAGAGCCCGTTCTTAGGGGCTTGAAAATTTCCAGATTATATGTATTGATCTTCTTCCTTTCGGCTGATCGAAAGGTATTTCAAGGTCTTTCACATCATGGCAGACGTATGTCAGGGGTGTGCGGACAGCTCTTTCTGGGGAGTGACATGATGCAAAAGTGGTGGTTGGCAGTCGCAGGTGCTGCCGTCGTGTACGTTCCGTCCTTGGCTGTCGCCGACGACGGAGGAGGGCATGGTGGCGGGCACGGGGAAATGCTCCATCAGACAACGGTGTTCCTGTTCCTGGCGGTGATGTATCTCGCCGCCCGTGCAGGAGCGATTGTCGAACGGTGGGGGCTTCCGTCCGTGCTGGGCGAGTTGTCGGCGGGCATTCTGCTGATCAACATTGCTCAATGGACAGGGGTCACCAGCGTCGTCGCTCTGCGCGACGATCCACTTGTCAAAATCTTTCCATTCGTCGGTGTGATCCTGCTGCTCTTCAAGAGCGGTCTGGAAGAACAGCTCTCGCAAATGCTCAAGGTTGGTGTCCGTGCAACGTGGGTCGCGCTGATCGGGATGCTCTTTCCCTTTGTTGGGGGATTCATCCTCAGTAAGTATGTCTTCTTCACAGAAGCGGACCTGCCGGTACATGTCTTCGTTGGTGCCACTCTCGTTGCCACGAGTGTCGGTATCACGGCCAAGATTTTCCAAGATCTAGGCTATTCCGGCTTCACGAAATCCATCGTGATCGGAGCTGCTGTCATGGATGATGTCGGGGGATTGGTGGTGCTTGCCGTTGTCAGCGTTCTCGCGGATGGCGGACAGGTAACGCCGGGTCTCGTCGGACAGACAACTGGTGTGGCGCTTGCGTTTCTCGTCGGAGCCATCATTGTCGGTCGTTTAACGGCTCCGGCGGTCGGCTCGTTCCTCTCCCGCATCCATTCGGGAGTTGGCATGAAGGCCGGCATGGCGCTTGGCTTTTGCGCGATATTCTCCTATCTCGCAGTCGTCCTCGGCGGACTCGAACCCATTGTCGGCGCCTTTGCAGCTGGCCTGGTGCTTGATCACGTGCACTTCCGATCGTTCGAACAGAACGGAGTCGTCGCTCACATGCGTCGCTGGGCCGGAATGATTCCGCCCGGTGCATGCTTGCCGGTCGTACAGGAGATGTACGACCAGATTCGCAAGGAAGATCATGAGCATGTGGAGTCGCTGGTCGAAGGTGTTGCGCGGTTTTTCGTCCCGCTGTTCTTCGTTCATACCGGCATGGGCGTGAATCTCGGCGTGTTCTCCGATCTGTCTCTTGTCGGTATCGCTCTTGCCATTGCGGCGGTGGCGATTGCCGGCAAGCTTGCGTGCGGACTTGCGTCCGGCCCGCAATCGAACCGGTGGATTGCCGGATGGGCGATGGTCGCCCGCGGAGAGGTTGGGCTGGTGTTCGCCACGCTCGCACTTGATAAAGGTGTGTTCACCGGCGAGCACTTCGCGGTGATGGTGATGGTCGTTGTGATCAGCACCTTCATTCCGCCAGTGCTCCTCCCCGGCCTGATCCGCAGGGGAGCATCTTCTGCATTGGATGCCTCCGATGCCGAGAGTGCCAACCCTATTGCCATGCATGCCTAACATGAAAGGCCTAAACCGTCCCGCACCCGCGGGACGGTTTTTGCATGTCCCATTTCCGCTTGAACCCCATGTCCGCAGTGCTAGCATGCCCGACCAATGGAATCAGAGCAGGTTCACTATCTGGAATTATTGTGCGGAGGAGAGGAATCCCGGCCGATGATGGCCCGAGGAATGACCGTGTCCGAATGTATCGCATTTGCCCGGGCGTATGTGGTGGATGATGCGAAGATTCACTTTACCGCGCCGATGTCGGATGCGGTCAGTTGCATGTTTCGTCATGTACGTAATTATGAGGATGATACGTTGGTGATCAATGCCGATCATTTTGTCGACGGGGTTCACCTACTGATGCAAGAAGGACGTTGTTTGGCCGAGCATTGTCTCATGCGTGGCATACCGACCAAGGGAATGCAGCCGGCGTATCCGTATGTTTCGGCTTTGCAACGAATCGAGCAGTTGCAGTGCGAATTTCTTGGGAATCTTTCTACGGATGCCTACATTTTGGCGAAGAAGGACGACGTGCTCGATTTCATGGCTCAGTTGGTGCACGATTCGATCGTCCATTGTCTGCAAAGTTACAATCGAAACTGATATCGATTTTGCAGCGGAACGTGTAAAGTGCCGTTTCCATGACCCGCACGACCGCCCTCCGCGAACAGAAGGCCAAGCAGGCTCAGGCGGAGGCCCCCATTTTCGGCCACCTCTCTCGCGATATTTTTGATAGTGCGAATCCTGCGCCGTATGCGGAGGGTGTGCAGCGCGGGGTGGACGAACATCTGGTGAGAAAAATCAGTGCCGATAAGAATGAGCCGGAGTGGATGCTTGAACACCGTCTCAAATCCCTCGCGGTTTTTACAGAGAAGGCGATGCCGACGTGGGGTGCCGATCTGTCCAAACTCGATCTGGATAACATTATTTACTACGCATCTTCCGGAGCACAGAACACCGATGACTGGGGTGAAGTGCCGGAGGAGATTCGTAAGGTGTATGACCGTCTCGGTATTCCCGAAGCAGAGAGAAAGGTATTGGCCGGTGTCGGCGCACAGTATGAATCGGAGGTGGTGTACCACCGTCTCAAGCAAGAATGGGAGGCGGCGGGTGTTGTTTTTTTGGATATGGACGATGCGGTGCGGCAGCATCCCGATCTCGTGAAACAATATTTCATGCAGTGCGTGCCGATGACCGATCATAAATTTGCTGCCCTCCACGGTGCAGTATGGAGCGGAGGCACCTTCTTGTACGTGCCGAAGGGTGTAGAAGTGAAGGAGCCGCTGCAGGCGTACTTCCGCATGAACGCGAAGAATATGGGGCAGTTCGAGCACACGCTGATTGTCGTCGAAGAAGGAGCGAAGGTGCAGTACATCGAAGGATGCAGCGCACCGAAGTACGGATCGCAGGGGCTCCACGCGGGACTGGTCGAAATTTTCGTGAAGGATGGTGCGACGTGCCGCTATTCATCGGTCGAGAACTGGAGTCGTGATACGTACAACCTCAATACCAAGCGTGCGATCGTGCAGAAGGATGCGACGATGGAATGGATCGGCGGGAACATGGGGTCCGGCGTGACGATGCTGTATCCCTGTTCGGTTCTTGTCGGTGAAGGTGCGCGGTGCGATCACCTCGCGATTGCGTTCGCGAATAAAGGACAGTGGCAGGACACCGGTGCAAAAATTTTTCATCTCGCGCCGCACACGTCATCCAAAGTGACATCCAAGTCGATCAGTAAAGACGGGGGAGTGGCGGTCTACCGCGGACAGCTGAAGATTCATCCACGCGCACACGACTGCACAGCGAACGTCGAGTGCGACGCATTGCTGCTCGATGACATCAGCCGCACGGACACGATTCCCGATATCCAGATCCGCAACAACGACGTGACGATTGCCCATGAAGCGACGGTCGGCAAACTCAGCGAAGAAGATATCTTCTATCTCATGTCCCGCGGCATTCCCGAAGACGAAGCCCGGGCGATGATCGTGAACGGATTCATCGAGCCGATTGTCCGTGAGCTGCCGTTAGAGTATGCGGTTGAAATGAATAGACTTATTGAATTGGAGATGGAAGGAAGCGTGGGATAAATCCCCTCTGAAAGCGTAAAACAGCATCCATCGTTTGCCTCGCGCATCGACCGTGCGATATGATTGCTAATCCTTATGGTTTCCATGCATCTATCCCGCTCTTCAGAGCGTCAATCGGAGCACGCGCCACGTCAGTCGCTTGATCCGGATGTTATTGCGTGTCAGAGGGCACTGGAAGCAAGTATACCCATGAGCTATGCCGAGGCAGCCGCGTATGTTGGATACTTGCGGAGCAGGAACAAATCCATTCCCGGCGTCTCATCTACACTCGCCCCATCGAAATTCCACGGATCGTCTGATGTGGTGAAGGAGCTGAGCGAATCCGCAACTACGGTTGTACAGCGCAGAATGCGCTCAGAAACTCATCAAATTTTTCATGCCGGAGCACCATCCACGCCAGTCACAACGCCACCGGAACAGCGGTCCCTCGAAGCAGTGCCGGTGCCGACTGTAGTGCAGATTGCCTCGGAGCAATCCGTTGTAGTCCGACAAAGTGGGAACGCGTTGTATACAAGCACGGCCTTCGGGTCGCCATATTTTGCACCGCCAGTTTCACCTTCGACACCTGTCTCTCCTTCGACCGATATTAAACCGCCTATCGTCCACACGGGTACTGCGTTTGAAGACAGTGGCCGCTCGCCCATCATCGAGCCCATTGCTTTGTCTGTTTTGCCCGGCATGCAGCAACAGGACATTCGCGTTCTGGGGAAAATGTTGAGTTCCGCACTAAGCGCAATCGGTCGTATCGATTCGCAGACTCTCACCAAAGCGTGTGCTGCAGTGTGGGACATGCATGCTCTTGATGTGCAGCATTTCCAAGCAGCCGTTGCCGCTGCCCATGAGGAGCTGCAGATAGCACATGAAGAATGTACTGTGTTTCCGCGGGTGACGGATGCCGCATCCAATCAGCCTGTTACAGTATCTCAGCCAGCGGCATTTACCAAAAAGTCGATTACCGAGATTGGCATACTTAGGCCAAATAAAGAAGAATGTGAGTTTGCGCGACGAGCGAATGACGCGTATCACGTGAGTCGTGCGGTTGCCAACAATGACGCGGGGCAAGCAGTACAACAGACGTTTATTGATGTTATACCTGCCACATCCGTTCAATCCGAGCAGGATGATGTCGATGAGGATATACTCGATCTTGTCGATGAGGTTGACGAATACGGTGATGATGAAGAGGCTGCATTCGAACATATCGATTTCGAGGCACTCGGCATCGATCCCGACTCACCGACATCGGCCAAGCCGGGGTCAGAGGAAAAGGTGCTGATGCTTGCGGCAAGGTATGCCGCTGGCGTTCCGTTGTGGCACGAGCGCGACTGCTACGAACATGGACCAGCTGCCCTGGAGAATTTGGCACCCAAGTCCGGTGGTCGGCCGAAAGGGGGTGGTTGAGGTTATCCTTTACCTCCTCCGTCTGTACAACAGCCCCGCACTCGCTCCCGCCAGCATTACCGCA
>CAYXNG010000004.1:0-50638 GCA_964466635.1 uncultured Candidatus Peribacteria bacterium
GATTGATCACCATGAAAAAACTGCTGATTCTCATCGCGCTGATTGTCTGTGCCTTCGTCGGTTGGAGATGGTGGTACACCAGCGCCTTGTCGCCGGTTGATCCGCTGAGCGATCAGCGCATTTCCGTGACTATCCCGTCCGGCACATCGAGCGCGGAGATTGCAGATATGCTCGAAGAAAAAGGACTGATTAAATCGTCATCGGCATTCTTGTCATACGCGAAGAAAGAAGAGAAGGCTGCCTCATTGCAGGCGGGCACTTTCGTGCTGATGCCGTCGATGTCTGTTGCGGAAATTGTTGATGCAATCTCATCTGGTAAGACCCAGGAAATGTCGATCACGATTCCGGAGGGCTACAGCGTGAAGGAAATAGATGCGTTGCTTGCGGACAAGGGATTGATTGAAGCGGGTGAAGCGATTGAGTGTGCCAATACGTGCGACTTTGCAGGCTTCAGTTTTTTGCCCGGCTTAAGCGGTTTAGCTCATCGTGGCGGGCGACTGGAAGGGTATCTGTATCCCGATACCTATTTCATCGATACGTCGGATTTCAACGTGAAGTTCTTCTTTGAACGGATGCTCGGAACATTCCGCACGAGAGTCATCGACGGACACGGCGATGAGATTGCTGACTCCGGCCGTTCATTGCATGAGATTGTGACTATGGCATCACTCATCGAGGAAGAGTCGCGCAATGCCCAAGAACGGGCGGTGATAAGCGGTATTCTCTGGAAGCGGTTTGAAGAGGGGATCGGTCTCTATGTGGATGCATCCAACCGCTACATTCTCGATAAACCGACGGCAACAATTACAGCTGCCGATTTGGATATGGATTCGCCGTATAATCTCCGAAAGTACAGAGGACTACCACCTGGTCCGATTGCGAATCCAAGCATTAGCAGCATTGAGGCGGCACTGAACCCGCAGTCATCGCCGTATTACTACTATCTCCATGGAAACGACGGACAGATACGTTATGCAGTTACAAATGAAGAGCATAACGTGAACCGCGCGAGATACCTTCGTTAAACCAGAGCTTTTCTTCGTGCTGCCGGAAACATGATCGAGAGACGCGCGGTGAGCAGTTGGAATTGTTTCTTCTGACTTGTTGTCATTTCAACTGTTCGTCCGACCAGGAGAGCGCATATACGCCGGTGCACTTCACCGTTCATTGAACCAGTGACGAGACCATCCTTCCCCCTTATAAACAGACTGTCGGAAAGTACAAGAAGATCAGCTATGTGAATGCGTATCTCGTCTGCCGACAGCCTTATTGTATCCAGCTGTTGGGTGCTTTCTATGCGTATGGCATCAAACGGCAATTCCAGCTGTTTTTCCATAGCTATTCGAACGGGCTCCAGAAAGAAAGGAGAAGCATAACATAGCCTAAAAATGCTGTTTCTGCTATAATGAAGTAGAACACATATGAATCCTGTTCCAGAGCCCGCAGGCCACGGCAATGCCCATTATCACCGTCTGAAAATCGGCGTGATGGGATCCGCCAGCGGTCCGCAAATCGAAGATCCGGTTGCCCGCGAAAAAGCCCGTCAACTCGGTGCTGAAATCGCACGCCGCGGTCATATTTTTATCAACGGAGCATGCCCCGGTCTGCCGAACGATGCGCTCATTGCGGCGCAGCATGGAGGAGGATTTACGATTGGTATTTCTCCTGCTTTCTCCGAATACCAGCATATCCATGAGTACCTCTCGCCGCATGATCACGATTTGCTCATGTATACCGGTCTCGGATTCATGGAGCGCGATATCATCAATATCCGTTCTTCCGACGGCGTAGTGATTGTCGGTGGCGGAATCGGAACACTCAACGAATTCACGATTGCTTACGACGAGGGTCGTCCTATCGGCATCATCACGAACTCGGGTGGTATCAGCGATTCAATCCCTCATATCGTCGAAGAACTCTGCCAGCGCGAGATGCCGCCGAACATTGTCTTTGACGATGATCCGGTAAAGCTGCTCGACAAGCTGGAAACTGCCATCCGCGCATTCCCGCTGCCGCTCGTCAAAGATTATCGGGTACGGGAGCAGAAGAGGCCTGGGTAATGAAAAATTGATAATTGAAAAGATGTTTCGTTGGAATTATCAATTTTACATTTTTCATTTTCAATTCATTTAGTTATCCACCGAATCGGTACTCCTTCAAACGAAAACGTCGATCGGAGATTGTTATCGAGGAATCGTAGCTGCGTCACGTCGACCTTCTTCGGATTTTTTACGAAGACAACGAATGTGGGAGGTGTTCCCTCCGCCTGCGTGATGAACTTGCTCTTGCTGAGCTGCTGAGCGGGGATGTTATGCACGATGCTTTCGTACCATCGCAGAAGATCCTTGGTGCCGATGGTCCTGTGCAGGTTGCGGTGGACAGTGTCGATAATCGGGAACATTTTTAGCAGTCCTTCGCGGCTTTTTGCCGAGCAGAAAAGAATAGGTGCAAAACGGCAGAAGCGCAGTGCTGCACGCACCTCCTGTTCCTTTTCCTCCTTTTCCTCCGGTGTCAGGAGATCTGCCTTGTTCAGAAGGATGATGAGACCTTTTCCTTCGTCGATCGCGAGGCTGGCGATCCGCTTGTCCTGCTTGCTGATGACATCGTGGGCATCGAGAGTAATGATCGTAATATCGCTGTCTTCTACGGCCTGCAGACTCTTGATGGCGCTGATCGATTCGAGATCTTCATCGACGCGGGATTTGCGGCGCAGTCCCGCGGTGTCGACAAACACGTACTCCCGGTCGTCATGCTTGATGATCGAGTCCGATGAGTCGCGCGTTGTTCCCGGAATATCCGACACGATGCGTGCGCTCAACGCGCGCTGTGGCTCGCTCATCAATGCGTTGATGATGGAACTCTTTCCGACGTTCGGCTTTCCGACAAGCGCTACACGCGGGCGGCTGTTCTCCGATTGTTTTTCCTCAGGTTTGTCTTTTGCGAAGTGTAGCTGTTTCAGCTCACCGATAATCATCTCGTCCAGCTCATCGGTTCCGATGCGGTGAAGCGAGCTGATCTGGATAATCTGCGATGCGATGCCAAGTCCGTGGTACTCATGCATGCGTATCTCCGCATCATCGAAATTATCGCACTTGGTCGCCGCGAGAATAACCGGCACATGGCGCTTCTTTCTTTTTCGGAGAATATCGACAACTGCATAGTCGCTCGATGTCATCTCCTCTCGTCCGTCGATGGTGAAGATGATCAAGTCTGCGGATTCTAAGGCGACGCGGGACTGAGCCGACACGTCATTCTCAAAGTCTTTATCCGTCGATCCGCCGCCTATACCGCCGGTATCCAGCAGGAGATAATCCATCTCATCGCGCTGTACTTTGTACGCGACGTGATCGCGCGTTGTTCCGGCAACATCGCTGACGATCGCACGTCTCTTGCCGACAATGCGGTTGAAGAGCGTCGATTTGCCCGTATTAGGGCGGCCGATGATTGCGACCGTGGGTAGCTTTGCCATTTGATTATCTGGGCTTGTGCCAGCACAGTCCCGAGCGGGACGTAGCCGGAGCAGTGTAAAAGATATTGGTCACAACCGCCATCCGCTATTTGTCTGTTTTTCGCTTGTTTAGTAGACTCTCGGAGTGTCCTACGCCTACAACCCCTCATCGGTCGAAGCAAAATGGCAGCAGAAATGGGCCGAGGCCAAGGCCTACGAGATCAATCTGAAAAAGACCAAATCCGACGACAAGTATTACAGCATGGTGATGTTTCCGTATCCGAGCGGCGACAAGCTGCACGTCGGGCACTGGTACAACTTCGCGCCGGCAGACAGCTTTGCGCGCTACATGCGGATGAAGGGGAAGACCGTTTTCACGCCGATGGGGTTCGATGCATTCGGACTTCCTGCGGAGAACTATGCGATTAAGACCGGCGTTCCTCCCGCGCAGTCTATCAAGACGAACGTCGAGACCATGATCAAGCAACTCAGCCGCATCGGCACGATGTACGACTGGAGCAAGATGGTGAATACCAGTACACCGGAATATTACCGCTGGACACAGTGGCTGTTCCTCCAGATGTACAAGCACGATCTTGCCTATAAGAAGGAAGCGAACGTGAACTGGTGCCCGAAAGACCAGACAGTGCTGGCGAATGAGCAGGTGAAAGACGGATGCTGCGAACGGTGCGGAACAGAAGTTGTCCAAAAAGCGCTGAACCAATGGTTCTGGCAGACGACGAAATATGCACAGAAGCTGCTCGACAACCTTGACGGTCTTGATTGGCCGGAGAAGACCAAGCTGATGCAGAAGAACTGGATCGGAAGGTCGGAAGGAACAGAAGTTCATTTTGCAATTGAAGGACATGACGACGTGCTGAAAATTTTTACAACACGCGTTGATACAATTTTTGGTTGTACGTTTGTTGTGTTGGCACCAGAACATCCGTTGGTTGAAAAAATTACAACGCCGGATCATGCAGGTGTTGTGAATGCATACGTTAAGGAAGTAAAGAAAAAGACAGAGCTGCAGCGAACTGATTTGAACAAGTCAAAGACAGGAGCTCCGACTGGCGCATTTGCGATTAATCCAGCAACAAATGAACGCGTTCCAGTCTGGATTGCAGATTTCGTCCTTGCGCACTACGGTTCAGGTGCAGTGTTCGCTGATGCACATGACGAGCGTGATTTTGTGTTTGCAAAACAGTATGGGATTCCGCTGAAGACCACTCTGAGACCTGCGGATACTGAAGATGATGCGGATATTCGCAATCTTGAAGTCTGCTTTTCAGATGATGGCGTATTGTACGATTCCGGCCCTTTCACGGGTTTACCTTCCGCGGAAGCTCGTAAAAAGATTACTGCATGGCTGGAAGATATGGATAAGGGGCGGGGAATCATCAATTACCGCCTGCGTGACTGGACTGTCTCCCGTCAGCGCTACTGGGGCGCGCCCATTCCGGTCGTCTACGATCCTCAGGGAAAAGCCCATCCGATCCCCGAAGAGCATCTGCCGTGGCTGCTGCCGACGGACGTTGAATTTAAGCCGACTGGTGAATCGCCACTCACTCATTCGAAGGAATTCATCGAGCGCACGGAGAAAATTTTCGGCAAAGGCTGGCGCCCGGAATTCGACACGATGGATACGTTCGTCTGTTCCAGCTTCTATTACCTGCGGTACCTCGCGGAGGGCGACCAGAAACACATTGTCGATCCGCATGTCGACAAAACCTGGATGCCGGTCGATATGTACATCGGCGGACCGGAACATGCGACGATGCACCTCATTTATGCGCGTTTCGTCACGATGGCATTAAAGGACATGGGCTTCATCGCGCATGATGAGCCGTTCCAGCGTCTTGTGCATCAGGGGCTCATCACCAATCAGGGTGCCAAAATGAGCAAGAGCAAGGGCAACGTCGTCAGTCCCGACGGCTTCGTTGATCGCTACGGCAGCGATGTGTTCCGCATGTACCTGATGTTCATGGGCCCGTTCACCGATGGCGGCGACTGGAGCGATACGGGCATCAAAGGTATCGATCGCTATGTCCAGCGCGTGTGGAAGTATTTGTCTGCCAACGCGAAGAAGGGGATTGATGATCCGAAAGATGTGCTGTCCCAGCTGCACAAGACGATTAAGGCCGTGACAGATGGGCTCGAACAATTGCATTTCAACACCGCGATTTCTTCACTCATGGAACTGTTGAATCTGCTGGAGAAGCAGGAAGCAGTCTCCGTCGAAACGGCGAAGACGTACGCGACATTGCTGAGCCCGCTCGCACCGCACCTTGCCGAAGAGTTGTGGGAAGCATTGGGACAGAAAGGGTTCGTGATTGATGCTAAGTGGCCGTCGTATGATCCGAAGCTGCTGATTCAGGACACGTTGACCATCGCCGTACAGGTGAACGGCAAACTGCGCGGAACCATTCAGGTTTCATCAGAGGCCTCGAAAGAAGAGGTCATCGCTGCGGCGAAGAGTGAAGAGAATGCGCAGAAGTATTTTGAAAATGCTTCTATAAAAAAAGAAATCTACGTGCCGGGTAAGTTAGTCAGTTTTGTTATTTAAGAAGGAGATTGGAGCCTGTCCTGAGCTTGTCGAAGGATGCCGGGGAAACTGGTGAGTTTTGTCGTTTAGTGCGCGATAGGGTTTTCGCGCTCAAGCCTGTTCAGGAGTTCGATAAGATCCGAAAGTTCGATGAATTCCGGCTTTTCGGCTGCCCCATAAAGCAATTCTTCAATAATTGCGAACGCTTCGAGGATATTTCGGTCTAGGACTGCTAGATTCACCATCTCCTCAACACTACCGATGCCTCTGACAAGGAGTCTTGCGATTTTCACGCGAGTAGGCTGGCTATAAAATGCGGCCTGCTCACGGAGGTAGTTCAGGAAGCGATGCACTTGAAAATCCAGTTCCTGCTTCAATTGAATTTTCTTAGTCATTTCGTCGAGTAGCTCTGCTTCGCGTGCTCGCTGGAATTCGTCACTTGCTACGTGAAGATCGGTGAAATCAGGCATCAGAAAGCGTTCCCCAAGATACATTTCCACTTGTTTCAAAAATTTTACGACATCATGATCGTATGCGATCTCGCTCATCAGATTATTGATAACTCTGAGATCTTCGTCGTTCGCACCAGCAACGTATGCAAGCATGTCGTGAACGGCAAGATTCCCTCGTGCAATCTGAGGGATTATTTCGACCAGTCCGCGAACGCGTGTCTTGATTCTGTCGATAACAACGCTGATTTTCTCGTCCGGTGTGTCGGTTCGATCATGCATCCATTGCAATTCCAGTTGCTGAGCCGCCGTAAGCAGAGGAAGTTCTGATGTGCTAATGCTCATAGCTTTTAATCCTAGTACTGATTGGCGGTATGTCAAACTTAGTTTTCTTACGGCGCATTCAGAACCTGCAGAACGTTCGATGCTAGCTGCCTAATAGTCTGATTGATGTTTCCAACCACCTTTCTGTCGGGAACGGTGATGACGATATGAAGTTTGTGTTCCACATCAAAGAGAATGGCTTGAAGTTCCATCCTGTCGACTCCTAGCTCCGCTATTGAGCTATTAACACCAAACTCGTCGGGTGCTTTTCCCGTTGAATTGGCAATTTCGGATATAAGTGCATCTTCGATTTCCGATGTGGTAGGCGAACAGTTCAGAGTAGTTGTCATAATAGAAAAATATTGTGTAAAGTATTATGTACTTTTCGAGAATGAAAGTCAAGATTCCGTCGATATTTTGCTATTTCTTGCTACTATTTGCCTGTGTTCGCTGCTTTTGACCGCTACGCCGGCTTTACCGATTTGGCAGCTCTGAATGAGTGGAGCCAGAAGCCTCTGCGTAAAAGCATGCGGGTGAATACGCTTAAGTCATCCGTTGAAGACTTTCAGAAATGGGCAGCCGAAAAGAAGTGGCAGCTGACGCCGGTACCGTGGTGTCCCGAAGCGTTTTATATTGACCGCGAAAACCGTGAGGATGCACTAGGAAAAGATTTACTGCACTTACTCGGTCACACGTACATGCAGGAAGCTGCGTCGATGCTGCCGCCCGCATTATTAGGTGTGCAGCCGGGAGATCACGTGCTCGATATGAGCGCCGCACCGGGAAGCAAAACGACACAGATGGGCGCGAAGATGCAGGGCAGGGGAGTGATTGTTGCGAACGACGTGCAGGAGAAGCGATTATGGACACTCAAGTCCTCGCTGCATCGATGCGGTGTGCACAACAATCTCGTCACGAAAAAAGTCGGACAGTGGTTTGCACGACACATGACCGAACGCTTCGACAAAGTTCTCTGCGATGCACCGTGTTCTGCGCAGGGAACCATTCGCAAAGACAGCGATGCCCTCGATTACTGCTCGATCGAAAATATCGAGAAGATGGCGCGTCTCCAATTCCAGCTTTTGGAGTCCGCAATCCACAGCACAAAAGTCGGCGGCCGCATCGTCTATTCCACCTGCACGCTGACGCCTGAAGAAAACGAAGGAACAATTTTGCAGATTCTGGAACGCTTCAAAGGGCAGGTGGAAATTGTTGATCCGCGATCACTCGCTGTCGCTCCCGATGGATTCTGGGAGCCTGCTATCAACGATTCAATCAAAGTGCAGCAATCACTGTCTGCGGGATCAGTGCTTCCGTTGCTGCGTCTGTGGCCGCAGACCTACGACACCGAAGGATTCTTCTGCGCAGTGTTACAAAAGACAGCATCGACGCGCTCAGTTGAACCCGTTGAATGGAAACATTTTCAGGAGAAGCCGATCATGCGGAAAAATTTAAAAGATTTTCTGCAACAACTGGAAGAGCGATATGGGACGACCTTTTTCAATGAAGGCGATTCATTGTTTGAACGAGGAGGGGAGTCGGTGATTCTTGCGACGCGCGAAGTGGAAGAATTCGGTCTGGCGGTAGAGGACTATGCGCTCGGCATTCCATTCGCCAAGAAGTTGAAAGACGGACGTCTCATTTTGGATCATGAAATGGCGACGTTGCGTGGGCACATGGCAACGAAGAATGTGTGGACTGTCGACGATGACGCGCTGAAGCTGCTGCTCGATGCAAAAGATTGCGATTGCCCGGCAGATCTTCACGGTCATACACTGCTTCTCTATCGCGGATTTTGCATAGGACAGGGATTAGCAAAAGAAGGACGAACGAAGAATAACCTGCCTAGATGGATGGTTCGGTTCGGCTAATGTAAACCAAAATGTACTACCGTAACGGTACATGTTGACACCGCGAAAAAGGTGAGTAGATTACCCGCATTCCTTCGGGAATTAGAAAGGAGGAAAGGTGCTACGGATCCTGTTGATCCTGCTCATTCTCGCCTTATGGGCCCTGTCGCTGGTTGATTGGTTGTTCCCGCTTGTTGGGACGGTCAAAAGCGAATGCCCGCGCACTGAGAAAGAGCACGCACTGCTTACGAAGCAGGTCTTGGGATCTCATACCCTCGACCGCGTGGTACTGGACCACGTTGCTTCTATGCCCTGAGAGCACCACGACGAACGCGTCGCGTAATGGCACGACTGCCAAGGTACGAAAGTACCGAAAGCGCACGGATGCCTGCGATCCACAACCGTCGCTCTCAGCGCGGGACCCCTAGCGTCACTGCAGGGGTCCCATTCTTTAATGTCCACATCCCAGTCAGAATCGTCTATACTGATCCTCCATGGACAGTGTCTCCGAGATCAAAGCGCGCATATCGATTGAGCAGCTGGTTGGACAATACGTTCAACTGCAGAAAAAAGGACGCAACTTTGTCGGCCTCTGCCCCTTCCATCACGACAGCAAACCGAGTTTTTTGGTCTCGCCGGACAAGGGAATCTGCTACTGCTTCCCATGCCAGAAAGGAGGCGACATTTTCAGTTTTTACCAGCTCATCGAAGGCGTCGATTTCAAAGAAGCGCTGAAGAATCTTGCGGACCAGGCTGGTGTGACGCTTCCCGATCTACCGAAAGATACGATTACGAAAGACGAGAAGGAACGTGCCCGCGATTGTCTGACTGCGGCAGAAGTGTTCTACGCGAAAAAACTGAAAGAGTCAGCACCGACGCTGGAGTATTTGAAGAAGCGCGGACTGTCCGATGCGGAGATTGCGAGTTTCGGATTGGGTTTTGCGCCGGACTCGTACACCGAGACGTACGATCACTTATTAAAATCAAATTTCAGCCGCAGCGAGATCGTTGCATCGGGTCTGGGAGTCCAGAGTGACCTGAAAGAAGGGAGAGTTCATGACCGTTTCCGTAATCGCTTAATGTTCCCGATTCACGACCAGCAGGGACGGATGATCGGCTTCGGCGGGCGGACGATGGGAAATGATGACGCAAAATATCTCAATACGCCGGATAGTCCGCTCTATCGCAAATCATCGGTACTCTTCGGGCTGCACCGTGCGCTTAAGCCAATGCGTGACAAAAAGCGCGTGATTCTCGTTGAAGGATATTTTGATGTACTTGCGTGTCATCGCGCTGGCATGACCGAGGCGGTAGCAACGTGCGGCACGGCACTCACGGACGAACACGTAAAGCTGCTCAAGCGCAGCGTCGAAACCGTCGTGCTCTGTCTGGACTCTGACCGCGCGGGACGCGATGCGGCAGACAGGGGATTTATTTTGTGTGCTCGTGAGGGATTGCGCATCGAAGGTGTGCGGCTTGGACAAAAAGATCCCGCGGATGCAGCCGTCGAATCGCTGGATTTGCTCCGGTCGATGCTGACGCAGTCACATCCGTATCTCGATCTCGTTCTTGCCGATATCCGGACGACCGATTTGTCATCGCCCGCCGTGCGCCAGGCCGCACTCGAACGTCTACTTCCATTACTGCAGGCGTTGTCTTCTTCTACCGAACGAACCCATGCGCTGCGCCAATGCGCCGCTGCGCTCGGTGTAACGGAAACGGCGTTCGCCGATGACTTGCATCGCTTCGAGCAAGGCCAATCGCTTAAACCTCGTCATCAAGCGGATGTTACAACGCATACCGCGTCGATGTATTCCGCATCGGAGATCACGCTGACACTGTTCCTGTTATATCCGCGCATGCTGTCACTCATCGACGAACTCGTTCCGCCCGAAGAGGAATTCGCGCTGCGCCTGTACAGTGCCCTGATTCGCTTAAAGGATAGGCAGGTCTTTGAGGTCGCAGACGTCGAGCTCGACGAACTCGATCGTGAACGCTGCAGGGTTTTGATGCTGTACTGCGAGGAGAACGGATTTGCGGACTGGAATGACTCGATTGCCGTTCGCGAAATCCGCAACAATTGCCGTACGGCAAACCGAGACTATCTGCATCGGCATCTCAAAGACATTACGCAGCGCTTGCTTCAGGCCCGGTCCGCGGGTGACAAACAGGCCGAGGCGGAGCTGTCCGATCGCTACGCCAAGCTTATCCAGATGGAGAAACTGGCCCGATAAAGCCGCAGATTCCTCAGATTCTCCGTGACGAATGGCGGCAAAACGTGTATAAGAAGGAGTGACAGACGGAATTCCTCCGCACTATCCGTTTTTCCCTTTCCGATCCGGCCGTCTTTGAGTACCCTTCTTGCTGAACCCCGCTACCGGGCGGGCTCCCGTTTTTGCTTCTATGGCATCACATCCGCGAAAATTCATTGCACAACCCACCGACGAAGACCTCAACAAATTTCCAGAGGCGATCCGCCATCTGGTCAAAAAAGGTCGTGAGCAGCGATATGTTACACATCAGGAAATTATTGCAGCCCTTCCGAATGCCGAAGAAAACGTCGATCTGCTCGACGAGATTTACATGCTCTTCGTCGATCTTGGTATTGAAGTGATTGACGTGAAAGATGCACTTATCTGGGAGAAAAAAGGCAAGCAGGGAACAATGATGGAGGCGTCTGCCGAAGATCTGGCGGAAATCATCAGTGATGATGTGGTCGATGGCGATGACGATGACGATTCGGATGACGCAAGCGTTGCCGAAAAATTGGATGATGACGACGACGGTGAGGTGATGCAGATGGTCGCTACTGCCGGTATCGCAATTAACGATAAAGAGGCGACCGAGGAGGAAAAAAAGAAGCGTCGCAAAGAGCGTGAAGTCGACCTGCTTGAAATTTCCAACGACTCCGTCCGTATGTACTTGTCCGAAATCGGGCGTGTGCCGCTCATTGACGGAAAGAAAGAAGTGGAACTCGCCCGTCGTATCCGCAAAGGGGATGCCGGAGCCAAGCAGCAACTTGCCGAAGCAAACCTTCGTCTCGTTGTGTCGATTGCAAAAAAGTATATCGGCCGCGGACTCTCGTTCCTCGATTTGATTCAGGAAGGAAACATCGGTCTCTTCCGCGCGGTCGAAAAGTTCGATCCTGAGCGCGGATTCAAGTTCTCTACGTATGCTACGTGGTGGATTCGCCAGGCTATCACCCGTGCGATCGCCGATCAGGCTCGTACCATCCGTATTCCGGTACACATGGTCGAGACCATCAACAAGCTAACGCACACGCAGCGCCGTTTGGTCCAGGAGCTCGGCCGCGAGCCGACACTGGAAGAATTGGCAGTCGAAATGGAGATGGATATTAAGAAGGTCCAGCACATTCAGAAAATCAGCCAAGATATCGTCTCGCTGGAAGCGCCGGTCGGATCCGAAGAGGATTCGAAGCTTGGAGATTTCATCGAGGACGAAGAGGCCATCAACCCGTTTGAGGCAACCAACCGCCAGCTCAAGAAAGAGAACGTCCATGCGATGCTCGATTTCTTGACGCCACGCGAGCGCAAAATCATCGAAATGCGCTTCGGATTGCAAGATGGTATCGGTCACACGCTGGAAGAAGTGGGACAGGAATTTGGTGTCACACGTGAACGCATTCGCCAGATTGAAGCCAAAGTGCTCCAGAAAATGCGCGATCACCCGCGTTCATTGACCATTCGTGAGCATGGCCTTCCGCCAAAGCGCGTTGGTTTCGCCCCTGTAGTCCCCAGCTTTGCACAGACATTGATGTGTCCGAAGTGTCATGAAGGCATTTTGACACCGCTGAAGAAGAACGGCCGCCCGATTCAGAAGTGCGATCACTGCGCCTACGAGCGCGAAGATGATGAGATTTAGTACGGGGTGGTTCGGCAAGCTCACCATGACAAATCGCGTTTAATAGCAAATAGCCCTTCGACAAGCTCAGGGCGGTGAGCCTGTCGAATCGCTTTAAAATTTATAATGTCTGTCATCCTGAGCCTGCCGAAGGATTGCTTACTAAAAAACCCGGTTTTCACCGGGTTTCGTTTTGTCATCCTGAGCTTGTCGAAGGACGGATTATTTCTTCATGTTCACCAGTTTCATGACACCTGCGACACCGACCAGGATGTAGACGACCCACTCGACCATCGGCCATGCGCCGAGGAGCAGATTGACGACGTTGAGGTTTACACCTGCAAAGCCGCCGATACCGACAAGACCCCAGTTCAGGGCGCCAACAATAACCAGAATATTCACGAGCATGTTCATACGATTAGATGGGGAAGGAAAGAATACTGAAAAGAATACTGGTCATTCGGCCAATGTTGCATTGCCAACCCGCCAAAATATGACCGATTAATGAGTTTGTTTGTGCGGTAGGCGGGCATATCCGATAGCATGACATCATGACAACGGGCGTTCAGAGCAGCACAGACTTCCAGCGAGACTACGACCGGTTGAATGCCGCGCAGAAGCAGGCTGTCGACACGGTCGAAGGCCCCGTGATGGTTCTTGCTGGACCGGGTACGGGCAAAACGCAGGTTCTTGCGCTGCGGGTGGCGAATATTCTCAAGAAAACGCAGGCGCGACCCAGTAGCATTCTTTGCCTGACATTCTCGACGGCGGGTACAACGGCCATGCGCGATCGCCTGCGTCGATTGATCGGTGGCGATGCGTATGCCGTGACCGTGAGTACCGTACACGGATTCTGCGACTCAATTATTTCACGGAATCCTCAAGCGTTTACCGATCGGGCGAATCAGAAAGCAATTTCACAAATTGAGCAGTACACCGTCATGCAGCAGTTGATTGATGAAATCAGCGATAAATCCGCGCTCATTCATCCGAAGCATCCCTACGATCGCATCTCCGGGATTCTCGGTCGTATCAGTGACTGTAAACGCGAAGGAAAAACGATCGATGATCTGCTTCGCGTTGCAGATGAATATGATGAGCTGATGGCTCATAAGAGCAAAGAAGGTACCAAGCAGCATGAGAAGAATCTGCTGCAGGCACGGAAGTATCGCGATTTCGTCGGGCTCTTCCAACGCTACAGCGAAGTGCTGACGGAAAGAGGGCTCTATGACTACGACGATATGATTCTGACTGTCGTGAAGGCATTGAACGAGGAGGAGTGGCTACTCGCGAACCTGCAGGAGCGCTATCAGTACATTCTTGTAGATGAAGCGCAGGACCTAAACGGGGCACAGTGGAAGGTGATTGAACGTCTGACGACGTCGGAGATTTCCCCGAACGATCCGAACTTCTTTCTTGTCGGCGACGATGACCAGGCGATTTACCGCTTCCAGGGTGCGAATCTCCAACACATGATGGCGTTCCGCGACCGTTTCCCGGAGGCTCCGATCATTGTGCTGACGACAAACTACCGTTCGACACAGAAGATTCTCGATGCAGCCGGCCGGTTAATTGCGCGCAATGAAGAGCGGCTGATAGGTCGCATTCCAGGTTTGGTAAAGCAGCTGACCGCCGCAAACGGAGAAGATGGAGTGGAGCCGATTCTCCTGCGTCCACCGTCCGATGCAGCGGAACCGTGGCTGATTGCCGATCTCATTCATGACCGGTTGAAGAACGGCATACACCCGGATGATATTGCGGTGCTCGTCCAGACGAACAGTGAATTGCGACCGATTTACGATGTTCTGCGTGCGAGCGGTATTCCGGTCGTACTCGAAGGAAAAGCGGATTTGCTCAGCCATCCGGTTGTCCGTCAAGTGGTGACGATCCTGAAAGGGCTGATTCGATCGGACGATGACAGTTTTGTGCATGCACTTTCGTGCCCCTGTTTCGACTGTCACGCGGCGGATATTGCCCGCGTCATTGCTGCGGCTCGCACAGATAAACGGAAAGTCCTCGATGTGTTACTTGCGCTTGAATCTTCGGAACTGCAACTCTTCGATCGCGATGCACTTATTCACGCACGTGATACCCTGCTCGATCTCAAAGTCCGGCAGGAATCCGTATCGGTCCTGCAGACGATGGAGCACGTCCTGCGTCAGTCCGGTATTTCCGCGCAGGCACGGGAAATGGATCCGCTGGATTTAGCGGTGATTGAAGCGTTTTTCAATTACACCAAAGAACGCTGCCTCGATAACCCTCTGCTGAATCTCCGCGCGTTCATGCACGACCTCGAATTTTACGCTGATGAGGAATACACGCAGATACGCCTTACCTATCAGTTGCCACATCTCGTCTCATCAGGTGTCCGGCTGCTGACTGCGCACCAGAGCAAAGGACTGGAGTTCCACACCGTGATGCTCAGTGCGTTTCGCGAAGGTCACTGGGATGAGCGGCGTAACCCGTCGCAGCTTGCTCTACCGGAAGATCTACTCTTCGGATGGGAAAGCGATCAGAAATCGTTCGAAAAGCATCAGGACGAGCGTCGTGTCGCTTTTGTGGCTTTCACTAGGGCTGAACGCGAATTGATTATGCTCTGTCCCAAAGAGTTTGCGGTCGGTGAACGGGCTCGATCTGTCGCTCCGTCTGCCTTCTTTGCGGAAGCAGGACCGTTGCCGGAAAAAGACGGAACGCTGAAGAATCCCGAAACATCATCACTCTTGCTTCATCCGGTTGAACGAGTGCTCGATGAAGAACTGACTGCCTATATCCGTCAGCGACTGGAAACCTTCGCACTATCCCCCAGTGCACTTTCTGCTTTTCTGCAAGACCCTCAACAATTCCTCTTAGTCCATCTACTCGGTCAACCGCAAGAACTCGGTGATGATGCACTGCGCTCTCTCGGGTACGGAAGTGCGGTCCACTGGGCGCTTCGTTCGTGGGCCGAGGCATTCCAGAAAGGAGAGCCGTTTGAAGAAGACGATTTGATGAAAGCATTCACCTGGTACCTGCAGGAGCGGACAATTTTGACAGAAAAACAGCGCGTCGATCTTCTTGCCCATGCTCACGATGCCCTTTCGACGTACTACATTCAGCGTCTTGTCTCCAAACCGGCATTCATTCATGCGATTGAACGCGATTATCGCGCAATGCTTGGCGATATTCCTCTGAAAGGAAAAATCGACCGTATTGATTTGCTGTCACCGACATCCGGCGATGCGATGGTGATCGACTACAAGACAGGCCGGCCAAAAGCACCGGCAGAAATTCGTGGTGGCGTGGAGCCTGGCATTGTGTCTCGCACAGCGGATGGCGATTACTTCCGTCAGCTGGTGTTTTATGCACTGATTCTGGAGCAGGCAGAGCCGCTACTGATGCCGCAGTCATTCTCATTGGAGTTCATTGGCGAGCGCGGTGAAGCTCCAATTCGACGGGATTTTTCGGTTTCAGAGGCAGAGAAAAATGATCTGCGCCTGATTATTCGCGAGGTGTGGGGTAAAATCCAGAACCTCGACTTTACCCCTCTCGAATCCAAGCCGTTGTAATATGTATAAAAAAATTGATCAAGTAGGGGACCAGCAGGAAGGGCTGAATATGAACTGTGCATTGCATATAATCGAGAGTACGGCCCTCGTTCGTCGTGCGCTATCCGGTATTCTATTATCCTCCGCGGTTGCGATTATCGGAATTGAGCGTGACAACGATGCGCTGGTCGGAACTGGCATGTTCATGGCCTACATCACGACTTTCCAACTTATCGATCAGATGAGAAAGCTACGGCAGAATGCGATGCTGGATGAATTCCCTGAATGAACTCACTGCTTTACCACGATGGCTAATGCCATTTTTTTCCTCTACCGTCAGGGCCGAATACACTTTTGTATGTCCGTCTGGTTTGAAGCAGGCTGAGATCGGCAGGCCGGGCAAGTAGTCAGCCTCAAGTTCATCGGTAATCGTTCCATCACAACTACCCTCAAAGAGGTGTTCCACACCTGTTTCATCGATGAAAACGAGATTGCAAACGAACCGTGCACGCCTGTCTTGCTCCTGTCGCATTCGCTCTAAGAAGAACGATATCCAGTGATGATCGGATGCATCTGCGCCCGCTCCCCACCGTCGCGTATGAATGCCCAGTTCGTCCTGCAGTGCTTCTACGAGTATTCCTGAGTCGTCTGCCAGTGTCGGCAGATCCGACCGCTCATGATAAAAGCGTGCTTTCTGCAGAGCGTTTGCTGCAAACGTTTCACCTTCTTCGGTTGGAACGTTAGCGATGCCAAGATCAGCAGGAGTGACTATTTCAACGTCGAGCCCGGCGAGAGCTTCGGAGATTTCAATGATTTTGCCTTTGTTAGCAGTCCCAATCAGAAGCTTCATGGTTCGAGTATACTGTCTCTATGCATCAAGCGCTCATAGCCGATCTTGCGAAGCTTGCAGATACCGAAAAGGCAGCATTCTTTCCCCGATTCTTCAAAGCCGGTCCGGGCGGCTATGCCGAGGGTGACATCTTTATTGGCGTGACTGTGCCGAACATACGGATCATAGCGAAAAAGTATGGCGACCTACTTACTGCCGATCTTACAGAACTATTACACAGTCCGATCCATGAATACCGTCTGACGGCGTTGCTGATTTTGGTCGATCAATACAAACGAGGTGACAAAGAGACGCAGCAGAAGATCGTCAATCTGTATCTAAACAACACCGCGTACATCAATAACTGGGATCTAGTCGATGCATCGTGCTACAAGATTATCGGACCCTGGGTGGACCACACGAACAATCAACATTTGATCGATACACTTGCAGCCTCAAAGAGTCTGTGGGAACAGCGGATCGCAATAGTGTCGACATTTCACTTTATTCGCAAAGGGCAGCTGCAACCGACATTCCGGATTGCGGAAGTGTTGCTGTCTCACACACATGATCTCATCCATAAAGCGGTTGGATGGATGCTGCGCGAGGCTGGCAAACGCGATGAGGCAGCACTGATCAGCTTTCTCAAAAAGCATTACACACAGATGCCGCGCACAGCGCTGCGGTATGCGATCGAAAAATTCGATGAACGGACGCGGAAACAGTATCTTGCAGGATCGTTTTGACTACTGTCCGTTCGCCATCTGCTCAATGTAGACCTTGCGTGGTTTAGCGCCGTCCGCAGGGCCGACAATGCCTTTTTCTTCCATGATGTCGAGCAAGCGCGCAGCACGCGCGTACCCGACCTTCAATTGGCGCTGCAGAAGGCTGGCCGAGGCTTTGCCGGATGATTGGACAACGCGAACGGCATCAAAGAACAAATCGTCGCCTCCGTTGTCATCCGCATCCAAGTCGATTTGATGACCGCCCATGCCGTTTTCTTCATTTCCCTCGCCATCATCCTCCGCAAGTCCGATCTGCTCGGTGATGCGGCCGCCGCCGGCAATTTTCACGGCGTTCATCACGCGTTCTATTTCCTTGGTGGAAATATAGATGCCTTGGATGCGAACTGGCTTGGCTGTCTGAGCGGTCATGTACAACATGTCTCCCTTTCCAAGAAGGTCTTCGGCTCCGATCGAATCGAGAATCGTACGGCTGTCGACCGAACTGACGACGCGGAACGCGATGCGTGTGGGGATGTTCGCTTTAATCAGACCGGTAATCACATCGACGCTCGGACGCTGCGTTGCGATAATCAAATGCATGCCGACGGCACGGGCCATCTGCGCAATACGGACGATCATCGTTTCTGTATCGCGCTTGAATTGTCGCATCATAAGATCGGCCAACTCATCGATCACAATCACAATGCGTGGAAGCAAATTGGCCTCATCGGTCTGTTTTTCGTTGTACTCGGCGATGTTACGCGCACCCTGTTCAGAGAAGCGATGCAAACGACGTCCCATTTCGGCAACTGCCCAGCGCAGTGCCTGCAACGCTTTATCAGACTCGGTAATGACCGGCGTCAGCAAATGGGGAATGCCGTTATAGGGCATAAGCTCCACACGTTTGGGGTCGACGAGAATAAACTTCAACTCATGGGGGGCATTCTGATACAGAAGAGACGTCAGGATGACGTTCATACAGACGGACTTACCGGATCCGGTCGCACCGGCGATCAACAAGTGCGGCATATCTTCTAAGCTGGCGACTACGGATTCACCCGACACATCGCGGCCGAGGGGCAATGCCAGCGCCGATTCGCTTTGGTGGAATGGAGAACTCTCAAGGATTTCACGAAGATGTACGACCGATCGTTCGCTGTTTGGCATTTCGATACCGACAAGCGATTTTCCTGGAATGGGCGCCTCAATGCGTAGGCTTTGAGCGGCAAGGGCCAATGCCAAGTCGTCCTTCAGGTTTGCGATGGAGCTGAGCTTCACGCCCTCGGCCGGCTGCAACGTGAACTGCGTGACGGTCGGGCCGGGCCGGGCATCGCGCACTTTGACTTCGATGCCGAATTCTTCGAGTTTCTCCTCGATGCGTCGCGCCTGTCGCTTCAGATCATCATCGTTGACGGTCAACTTGCTCTGTGCGTCTTCCAAAAGATCAAGCGACGGGAATGTCCACTCTTCAAATCGAGTATCTTTCATTTCCAGTACGTCACCGCGGCGCTTCAGTTTGTCTTTAATCAGCTTTTCAGCCTTGTTCTTAACGACACTTTGGGCGAATTGCGGACGAACAATGTTCAGTTCCGGTTCTTCCGCATCGTCTTCTATCAAGTCAATTTGTTCCTCTTCCTCATACTCCTCCTCTTCATCGTTCACTTCCTGAACGGCGCGAACGGCCTTGCGCCGCTCATCACGAACCGGTGCGGCGGACGATTGGAACAGTGAAGCGATCCATGACAGATCGGGCTCAAATGCGAGAAACAGTCCGATTAAAAAAGCTGTTCCGAGAACCGTGTAACCGACGGCGCTGCTCAGGAAAAGCTTGAACGGCAATACGACCATGAACCCGATGGCGCCAGCCAGCTCCTGCTGTCTCGGTCCGATATCTTCCAGTGATGCACCCATGTGCATGATTCCGAGAAAAGCCAGCAAACTGACGATCAGCCCGATGGATCGCTTCAATTCCAGCTTTCCGGCACCGAACGTATGAAGAATGCCCGATGCCAGAAGAAAGAACGGGAACAACATGCCCCATGATCCGAAAAAGAAGCGCAGGACATCGTGCATGCGCGCTCCTAAGGTTCCGGCGTTATCCTGCAAAACCAAAAAAAGAAGAATAGCTCCGCTGATCTGCACAAGACCGCTGATCATCCGCTTGGTTTCCGGACTCAATTCAAGATCAAGTACGGCCTCTTCGGCCGCCTTTCTGCGAGTGGAACGCTTCTTTCGTCGTTTGCGTGGCATCGGCATACAGTGTACCCGATCAATCGCTGTCGTCGTAGTGGATTTTTTGCGCTTGACGGCATCCGTGAACTTCAAGAAGAGCGTTGAAGAGAGCGTTCAGACGTGGATTGCGATATTGGAGCGTATCCATGCGATCATCAAATCCGGGATAATAATAGGGAGAATCCAGCAGATGTCTGACTCTCCATGCGGCGTACAAGCAGAGCGAACGGATTCTTCGAAGCACTATTTCAACGAGTTCAGCGTTGGATAAGCGCTCCACGCGTTTTAACAGATAGTACAACTCGCTATCCGTGATCGACATCATGTCGCATAGATCAGTCATGTATCGTGCGTATTCGCAGACGAGCGTCTCGCCGTCCTCGTTAGTCGCTTGCGAAGGAAGCGTCACGATCTCCCGTACGCGCTTATCGACGAAGTCAACAATCCATGTATCCTCCGCGGCATGAATGTTAGATGTAAAATGACGCGCTTGGTTCATCATAAACACGTTTCATCCTACGCCGGTCTCGCGTATGATCCAGCCATCTTATGAAGGTTACGATTTTCGGTGCCCGCGGGTACCTAGGCGAGCATTTTAGGCAGATCTACCCCGGCGCCTCCTGTCCGTCGGTCGATATTGCAGATACCGCGGCTGTGGCTGCCGTACTGGATGCCGATGTGCCGGATCTGGTCATTAACGCTGCGGGCAAAACAGGTCGCCCGAACGTCGACTGGTGTGAGGATCATAAAGAAGAGACGTTGCGCGCGAATGTAACCGGGCCGCTTGTTCTGCTGAATGAATGCCGTAAGCGCGGAATTTATTGGGTCCATCTCAGTTCCGGCTGCATTTACAGCGGGGATAATGGAGGTGGCGGATTTACCGAAGAGGATATCCCGAACTTCAGCGGCAGCTTCTACTCACGCACCAAAACATGGTCCGAGCAGATCCTGAAGGAGTTTCCCGATGTTCTGATTCTTCGCATCCGGATGCCGTTTGACGACAGTACCAACGACAGGAGCTTGCTGATGAAAGTCCGGAAGTTTGCGAAGGTCAATGAGTTGAAGAACTCTCTCACCTATCTTCCCGATTTCCTCGAGGCGGCCAAGATGTTGATTGAACGACGCCGCAGCGGCATCTACAACATCGTGAATCCGGGTCCCATGTCCCCGTATGATATCGTTGAGTTGTACAAGGAGATCGTTGATCCATTGCATCAAGCGGAGCGTTTGTCAGAAGCAGAATTATCCTCGGTCAGCAAAGCCGCACGCAGCAATTGCATTCTTGATACATCCAAACTTGAGCAGGAAGGAATCCGGCTCCGTTCAACAGCCGACGTTGTCCGCCATGTATGGACAGAATTAAAAGGCCAATTGGAGACGAAATAGAGAGGCTTCTGCTTGACAAACAGTTTGAGCATCTTATGATTAGATACTCTAACTATTAGATATGCCTGTTCAAGATGTTTCCACCGGCGAAGTCGTGAAGCTCTGGATGCAAACGGCAAAACTTCTCGGAAAACGCGTATTCCTGAGTACCGGCAAGGCGACCATCAACCCGCAGCAGCAGTTTGCGCTGCTGATTATTGGAGACCGCGATGGCATTACGATGAACGAACTGGCGCGCGAGCTCGGCATTACCGGACCGTCCGCGACGTCTCTGGTCAATCGCCTTGTCCGTATGAAATGGGTGTCGCGCATCGCCGACCCCAACAACCGGCGCCTTGTCCGTCTCAAAATGGCCCAACCAGGCCGGCAAATCATGGAGACAGTGTTGAAGGAGCGCGCAAAGGCGATGCATGAGGTGTTGTCGATGTTGCCGTCTCGTGATAGATCCGATTTTGCCCGTATTCTTACTCATCTTCACCGCGTGCTCCATGACGGGGCCATTCAGCGGTAATATCTTCCTGTCTTTTTCTTTCTCTCGTATGTCTATTCTCAAGCGTATCGGCGGCTTCCTTCTCCGCAACAAGTGGAGACTTCTCATTGCCGCCGCCATTCTTATCCCGCTTGGCGCGATCGTCTCCTTCGCACTCAGTCCGACGCAGCCCGAGTATCTGACCGAAGCCGCAGAACGCGGCGATCTGGAGCAGACGGTGGAAGCGGTCGGAACCGTTATCTCCGAGCGCGATCTTGCATTGCAGTTCCCGACATCCGGTATTGTCGCCCAAGTGCTTGTAAAAGAAGGCGATACCGTGCAGGCCGGTCAACGTCTGGCCACGTTGCGTGCGGGAAACCTGGCGGCGGATGTATCGGCTGCGGCAGCACGACTGCAACAGGCGGAAGCGGACCTGCGCGCGATGAAAGAAGGATCACGCCCGGAGGATATCGCCGTAACGGAAGCGGATGTCGCCAGCAAGCGTGCAGCATTGGAAACCGCGCGTACATCGCTCCAGACAGCGACCGATTCGTACGAGAAATCCCAATCAAAGCTCGAACTCTTGCTTCAGCAAGCGAATATTAACTTGGCCGGCGATGTGACCAGTGCCGCGTCCGCCGTTTTGCGGGAGCTGGTTGTTGCCCAGAATGCATTGTCCGAAGTAAAAGACGTGCTGAGCAATAACGACGTGATCGATGCGATTATCAAAACCGAATCGTCGGACTACTCCGACATCACCATTCAATTGAACAGCGCGACAACGGCGGTTTCATCAGCATTGTCTAAGCCGTCTGCGGCGACGTATGACGACGCCTTGGTATCCTTGGAGAGCTCTCGTAATCTTCTGAACCAGACGTCGACTGTGGTGAACCGCATGCTGACCATTCTCAACGATCTTCCGGTCATCGGCACATTTACGGAAGAGGCCCGTCAGACTTATAAGGGACAACTGACTCCTCAACGTACGGCCGTGCAGACATCGTTCAACAACCTTTCGACGCAGACGACCAGCCTGCGCAACGCATCCGCAAGTTACCAGACGCAGATTGCGGCAGAGGAATCGGCGGTCATCTCCGCAAAGGGCTCAATGGATAAGGCGACATCGGATATTGCGACCTACGAGGCATCACTGAGAATCGCCGAGGCTCAGCTGCAGTTAAAAAAAGCTCCCGCTCGCCAAACCGATATCGACGCGCGCGTTGCTGCGGTCAACCAAGCCCGCGCATCGCTTGCACGTGCGAGCGCCGACTACGGTAACACGATTCTGACGGCCCCGATTGCCGGCCGCATAACTAAAGTAAACGTCAAGACCGGTGAATTCACGCCGGCCGGAGCCGCTGTGACGATGCTCGGCAACAGCCCGTATCGCATCGAGATGTTCGTATCGGAGGTCGATGTGCCGAAAGTGAAAACCACGCAGTCCGGATCCATTGAGCTTGATGCGTTCCGCGGAACAAACTTCCAACTCCGCGTCAGCGAAATCGATCCCGCCGCAACCGACAGGGACGGAGTGCCGAAGTATCGCGTCAAACTCGATTACGTGTACCCTCACGATGAGTTGAAGATCGGCATGACCGGTGATGCGGTGATCGTGACCGGAGTTAAGAAGGATGTCATCAGCGTCCCGCTTCGCGCCGTACTTGAGCGCGATGACGGCACGCAGTATGTCCGTGTGATTGGCGAAGACGGAACGATTGAGGAAAAAACCGTATCAACGGGGCTCGAGGGTGAAAGCGGAAGCGTGGAAGTGACCGGCATCGAAGAAGGTGAGAATGTTATCGTGCTCGAAAAGAGTTGATCCGTTATTCTTCTGCTATGAAATCTTCCTCTCCCCTGATTGAAATCCGCAATCTTTATAAGTCATACTACAATGACGATATCGAGACGCCGGTGCTTCATGACATTAATCTGAAGATCGAGAAGGGTGAGTTTGTCGCCATCATGGGCCCGTCCGGCTCCGGTAAATCAACGCTGATGCATATTCTCGGATTTCTTGATTCGCAAACGAAGGGTGATTACCTGTTCCAAGGTGATCCAACCGAGAAGATGAAAGACGATGATCTCGCAAAGATCCGCGCGACTCGCGTCAGCTTCGTGTTCCAAGCATTCAACCTTTTGCCTCGCACGACCGTCATTCAGAACGTGATGCTCCCGCTGTTCTATCATCCGACCATCAAACCTGCCGAACGCATGAAACGAGCAAGCATGGCTGTCGAAATCGTCGGACTGAAAGAGCGCGCGCAGTATCTGAGCAGTCAGCTTTCCGGAGGACAGAAACAGCGAGTTGCGATTGCGCGTGCGCTTGTGACCGATCCTGATGTGATTTTCGCCGATGAGCCGACCGGCAACCTAGATTCCGCCTCCGGAATCGCCGTGATGAAAGCGTTGCAAGAACTGAACGAAAAGGGGCATACCATCATTCTCGTGACGCATGAGATGACGACGGCTCAACACGCAAAACGCATCATCCGCATCAAAGACGGCCGCATCGAAATGGATACGCGCGACTTCAAACGTGTGATAGCGCAAGAGAACGAGCTTCTTAAATAAGCATGCTGACCTCAGACCTTTTTTCGTCGGCTCTCAAGGGCGTGACGGTCAACGCGTCGCGGTCACTGCTGACAATGCTCGGTATCATCATCGGTGTTGGAGCTGTGGTGCTGATGAGTTCGATCGGTGCCAGCATGGAGAAAGTGATTCTCAGCCAGATCAGCAGTCTTGGAGCGAAAAGCATGGTGATTTTTCCGGGTAAAGAAGAAGGCGGTGCAGGTCAGATTATGGCGGGGTTCGACAGCCTCACATTTGAGGATCTTGAAGAGCTAAAAAAGCTTGAATCGATCGAAAGCGTTGCACCGCTAATTTTCCTTCCGGGCACTGCAAGTTACGGTCGTGAAGAATCGTCTCCGCAGGTGCTGGGTGTGACGCCGGAATTCTTCCAGAATCAGACCGTCGAAGCCGAAATCGGTCGCCTGATTGATGTGAATGACGATCGAGGCGCGAAAGCTGTCGCCGTGCTTGGTCCGGATGTTCGCGATGATTTATTCGGACAAATTGATCCACTCGGCAAGCGGGTTAAAATCGGCAATAACCATTTTACGGTGATTGGGGTTACCAAAGCACTCGGAACGCAGTTCTTCCAGAACGCCGATGATCGCATCTACGTTCCGTTTAACATGGCACGCCAAGCGACCGGTCAAAAGTATCTGAATCAGATCACGATGCTCGCGACCGATACGTTTGATCTCGCGTTTGCCGACGTCCGCTTCCTGCTTCGTCGTCGCCATAATATAGATAATCCGGAGAACGATACGACAAAAGATGACTTTGTCGTTCACTCTTCGGAAGAAGCAGATCAGATTCTTAGCGGAGTATCGTTGGGCTTGACGATGTTCATCACGACGATAGCCGCAATCAGCCTCATTGTCGGCGGCATCGGCATCATGAATATCATGCTCGTCTCCGTAACCGAGCGCACCCGTGAAATCGGTCTGCGCAAAGCACTGGGTGCTAAGAGTCGTGACATTCTGCTGCAGTTTCTTTCTGAGTCGGTCATGCTGACATTCGTCGGGGGCATTATCGGTGCAATCGGCGGTGTTATCCTTGCATTCTTTACATCGTTGCTGGTGCAAGGATTCCTTTCGAGCTATGAGTTCGCCATTTCCTACGGATCCATCATCGCCGCCTTCATCATGGCGGCCGGAACAGGACTTGTCTTCGGCATTTCGCCAGCACGCAAGGCAGCCGCCCTCCATCCAATAGAAGCTCTCCGCTACGAATAATGCAGTTTCGCGACACCCTTCTGACGGCATTCCGAGGTATTACGGTCAACAAGAGCCGTACATTCCTCACGACGCTCGGCATTATGATTGGTGTTGCCTCAGTGGTTCTGATGGTCAGCATCGGTCGCAGCTTTCAGACGTACATTCTGACGCAGATTGAATCGGTCGGTACGAACACGCTCGACATCATCCCGACAGGATTCGAAAAGTTCGGTGGGAATCTTGAGAGCCTTACGTATGACGATTATGAAGCGGTCGCAGACTTGCCAAGCGTTGACAGCGTGACCCCGGTAATTATTGTCGGAAAGCCTATTACGTACGGTGACGAAGAAATCACTCCGATGGTCATTGGTGCCTACAGGGCCTTTGCCACAAACTACAAGGTTGAAATTGCTCAGGGGCGGATGCTTTCGGACAATGACGAAGAAGGGGCTAAAACCGTTGCCGTCATTGGACCTGATTCCGCCGAGGATCTGTTCGGGAACAAGAATCCTCTGGGGCGGAAAATCGATATCGGTGGCACGCCTTTTACCATTGTCGGCGTCTTGAAATCGAAGGGGTCCGCTCTTCTCAGCGATCTGGATAGAATGGTTCTCATTCCGTTCAGCACCGCTCGATCGGTTACCGGACAGCGACACCTGAGTTTCATCACGCTTGTGACAATCGGCGATCCGGACCTTGCACGCCTGGATATCGTCAACATTCTTCGAGATCGTCATGACATCGACAATCCGGAGAATAATCCGGATAAAGATGATTTCGTTGCGCGGAGTGCAGAGCAAGTCACTGCAATTGTCGGATCCGTTACTCTAGGGCTTACCATTTTTCTCTCGCTGGTCGCGGCAGTTTCCCTCCTCGTCGGAGGCATCGGAATCATGAACATCATGCTGGTGACCGTGACCGAGCGCACGCGGGAGATCGGATTGCGCAAAGCGGTCGGCGCCAAAAAGCGCGATATCCTGCTGCAGTTCCTTCTGGAGGCGATCGCCCTGACTCTGACAGGCGGGGGCATCGGCATTGTGATCGGCGTGTTCTTCGGCTGGCTGCTCGCGCGTATCGCCGATAAATTCCTCGGTCAATTCGCATTCATTCTGTCTGTACCGTCGATTCTCTTGGCTGTGGCAATGGCGGTTGGGACGGGCCTATTGTTCGGATTGTATCCTGCAAAAAAAGCGTCCGATCTTAGTCCGATGGAAGCATTGAGGTACGAGTAATCACCGAACAGACTGATATCCACCTTCAACTCCTCTCGGGCTCAGAACCAGCTGCCATAACTGGATTGAACGTGCGCGGAATGCGCCGGCACAGCACTTCAGATAGTAGGTCCACATGCGGTGAAACCGTTCACCGTATCGCTCCGCAAAATCCGGCCATGCCTTTTCCGCATTGTGATACCACGCCATCAGTGTTTTGTCATAGTACGTGCCAAAGTTATGCCAGTCTTCCATCACGAAGAACGGTTCGACAGCGCGGATGATTTCCGTCGGAGCCGGAAGAATCGAATTCGGGAAAATGTATTGTTCGATCCACGGTTCCGGTCCGCCCCTCGCTTCGTTGCGGCCGATCGTATGAATGAGAGCCAGGCCATCGGGTTTGAGCGCATGCTTCACTGCTTGCATGTAGGTCTGATAGTTTTTTGTGCCAACATGCTCGAACATACCGACCGATACAACGCGGTCGAATGTTCCATCGATTTTCCGGTAATCACACTCGCGGACTTCCACGGGAAGACCCTCTGTTCTCTTTCTGGCATACGCAATCTGTTCGGTCGAGATGTTAATGCCCGTTACTTGTGCGCCGTAGCGTTCTGCTGCAAAACGAGCGAGGCCTCCCCATCCACAACCGATATCAAGCAGGGTCATTCCCGGCTGCAGTCCGAGTTTTTGACAGATCAGATCAAGCTTCTTCTCCTGTGCCGTTGCAAGATCGTCGGTGTCTTTAAAATATCCGCACGAGTATTGCATGTACGGATCGAGCATGCGTTCATACCAGTCATTGCCAAGATTGTAATGCTGCTCGGCAACTTTCCTCGATCCACTAAGCGTCTGCGCATTCATCAGCACATGCCTGATTGTTTGAAACACGGCTGAAATATTGATCGATAAGTGGGCATCCGTCCGGTGGCGGAGAATGCGATGAAAGAACTCATCCAGAGAATCGCAGCTCCACTGGCCGTCCATGTACGCCTCCCCGAGTCCGAGCGATCCATGCAGCAGTACCCGTGTGAACATCGATGTATCATGAACCGTGATGTCCGACGGCCGGTCGCCGTTGATGCGGACATCAGCCTCATCAAGCGCCTGCCGTATGACTACCGGAACGGATGCTTCGTGTTCCATCAATCGTCCATTGTACGTGAACCGTTTCTCTTTGCGCAATTGGAACGACTTTTGTAAGGTGATCTCTTGCGGTCAATACAACTGCCGCCGGCTACTATCGTTCTTTGCAGCCTTGCAGCGAACATCGGAGCCGTGCTGACACTGTTGCTTGTCCCCGGGATGAATGCCATCGCGCGTTTTGATGAAAGCCTGCCACTCATTACCCCGGACGATTTTCGTCTTCGGCAAAGCATCCGCATCACCGATCGCAACGGAAACGAGATATACAGGACCTATGAAAATGAGGATCGATACGTTCAGGCACTGGAAGAAGTACCAGACGTGCTTAAAAACGCGGTGATCGCAATTGAAGATGAGCGGTTCTACGACAGACCGTGTATTGATGTTCGCGCGCTGATGCGGGCGGCGTACAGCACGTACATTCTTGACGAAAAACAGGGCGGATCGACGATTACTCAACAGCTTATCCGCAGCATTACGGGCGAGCGAGATGTGACGATCGAGCGTAAGATTCGCGAAATTGTTCTTGCGTGCAGGTTGGAAACGCAAATAGGGAAAGATGCGATATTGGAACAGTATCTGAACCGCGTGAATTTCGGCGGAACTCGTTACGGTATCGAAAGCGCATCTCAAGCGTTCTTCGGCATTCCCGCGCGATGGATTGACGCCCCTCGTGCAGCGATTCTGGCTGCCGTTATCCAAAAACCATCATATTATGCATCCGGCGGACGCATGAAAGAGGTGCCAAACCGCGCCCGTGAAGTATTGGAATCGATGCTTCGCCTGGGGTATTTGAATGCGCAGGCGTTTGACGATGCTCTAGAGGATCTGCAGACGATCAGTTTTAAACTACCGGATCCCGCTCACCATCCGCCGTATCAATTCATATCTCTGATTCTTCAGCGTTCGCAGAGGGTTCTTGCGGAAAGAGGCGCGGAAGATGCGCTGACGTATTCCGGTTTAACGATTGTGACGACGCTGGACCCCCGTGTACAACGTATCACCGAGAATGCCGTATCGGCGGTATTTCCATCCATTGCGGAGCGGTACGATGCGCACGATGTTGCGGCAGTGATTCTCGACCGCCAAACGCGAGACATTGTGGGGTATGTCGGCAACGTCGATTGGGGCGGTAATCAGGGCAGCTACTGGGTCGACATGGCAGCGGCGCCGCGCCAGATGGGATCGGCATTTAAGCCAATTGTGTATGCGTCGTACATGGAAAACGGCAAGACTCCCGACACGATCGTCAGCGACTGGCATATCACGATCAACGGCATCAAGCCGAAAAACTTCGAAGGGGGATTCATGGGTCGCATGACCGTTCGTAAGGCGCTTGCGTACTCACGCAATATCCCCGCAATCCGTGCATTTTTGGAAGTGGGAGAAGACAGAATCGTGCAACTGGCGTCCGCAATGGGCGCCTCAACCCCGCTGCTTGAACGTGAGCGGAGGCGTCAGAGCAATCCGCGTTTTTCGTTCGGCTGGCCGATGGCGATCGGTTCCGCAGAGTTACCGCTGCATGAGCTGGTTCAGGCATACGGAGTGATAGCCGAAGGCGGGGTGGCCGATGCAACGCAGACGATCAGATCCATCGAAACGTCGGAGCATACGCTTCTGTACGAACCCCCCGAGACCGCCCGGTGGCAGATTCTCCATCCCGAAAGCGCAGATGCCGTTGCCAGCATCTTGTCGGACTGGAGTGCGCGGCCGGAGCGCTGGAATGAAGTGATCGATCTCCCGGGTGACTGGTCGGTCGGTCTCAAAACCGGGACGAGCAATGTATGTCGTGCACGGAGAATTGACGGCAATTGCAAATCCTACGGTGTCCTGAACACCGTAGCTGCCGGGTTTACCAGCCGGTACGTGGTCGGCGTTTTGGTCACGAACGCGGACAACAAACTGCTTGATGCGCAGGCGGATGGGTTGAATGCAGCCGTTCCGGTATGGACGGCCATTATTCGCGGTCTTGCAGGGCTCTCGCATCGCTCCTGAACCGCAGTACTATTGTAGGCTGTCTGTAGGGGTGGTTTCGTATTGACGCATATAACAGACAGGTGGATCGTGTACGTGATGAATATTCCCGGTGAATTTCGCTACGCACAGGAATCAGGACAACAGCTCCAGTCAGGAGAGATGTTGACCGCTGCGTGCGTTGCCGGAGTGTGTGTCAGCATCATCATGTGGCTCAGAACGGTACTGCCGGACGAGAAGCTCCAGCTGCGTGCAGTTCCTCGCGACGGTGTTCCACCGGCTCGAGCGGAGGAAGATAGAAAGCTGGAGCGCCGCAAACAACAACTGCAGGAGGGTGATGACGGGTTATCAATCATCCGAGAGGATGAGCAGATCAAGTTTGCATATGCATTTAATCTTCATCCTCTCTGTGAACTTCCTGATGACGAGAGGTATGCGGAACAGTTTCGTCAGTTTGTTGCGCGATGGATGAAGAGTCAGGATCTGCATGACCATGACTGGCTCATTCTTCCAGTGCAGGTTCGTCGGTTTGTGGCACCGGATGAACGGTGGTTTATCCCCAATTCTCTTTGTCATTATCATCTTGAATGTACGATCATCAGTAAAGCAGCTGCCAATCCACAAGGCAGAATGCTTGCTAGCTGCGATGAACGTGAAGATGGTGGGCCGGGAGGGATTTGCACCCCCGAAGGCATAAGCCAGCAGATTTACAGTCTGCCCCGTTTGTCTACTTCGGTACCGACCCAAACAGTGCGCGGAGTGTACACATCTTTACCGAAGATGAAAACCGCTGATGGCGAGCGTGCGCGGCAAGCTTGATCAAACTACCGTACACCTTTCGTACACCATGTGATGTAATACTATTTACGTATTTTCTTCAAACTTAAAAATTATATTTCTGGTAAACAAAAAGTCATTGGCTAATGTTGATTACAATATCTGTACACGGATGTGTTGAATGATAGGTGTACGCATGTACACTCATGACATGCCTATCACCTCCACCAACACATTCTCCCTTTCCACCGTCCAGCACATCGACATCGACTGCTCTGCGATCCGTGGTGAAGCCGAGTTGTCTGACCTCATCAATTGGGTTCGATCGGTTCCACGCCGTTCAGCGATTCATGTCCGACTGCGTTTTGCGACAAGCTCACCATCTGGACGAAAAGTAAGGCACCTGTTCCAGTCGCTCGGATGCACCGTGAACATGACGACGGATTTCTCACAGATGTGAGTTGCAAATCTCAGCTGTATCCGTAGCATCCATCGGTGGCCGCTTCAGTATCTCTTTCTGCTATTGCTGTACTACTTATCTCATCTGTTGCGGCAGCAGAGCCGGAATCTGCTTTTTCTGACGTGTACGCTTCCAGCAATCATGTGGCAGCGATTAACTGGATAACTGAAAACGCGATTGCCAAAGGATATCCCGATGGTTCATTTCGTCCGGACAGGCGGGTAAACCGTGCAGAAGCGATCAAAATGATCGTATTGGCACGTAACGCCCACGATGATTCATGTACGGACTCGATTTTTGCCGATATACCGCGCAGCGCATGGTTTGTGACTTACGTATGTTCAGCAGAACGTCTCGGCTGGCTTGATCAACGGGGCGATAAACCCTCATTCCGTCCGTCCGATACCATTAATGCGGGGGAACTATCCACCCTCCTTGCGCGTGTCTACGAGTTTGATGTGCCCGAGGGTGAGCCGTGGTATGCCCCGTCTATACGGGCGCTCGCAAGCCGTCATATCATTCCCCCAGAGATTGAGGCATCCGGTCAGAGTGTGTCACGTTCCCAGCTTGCGGAAATGCTGTGGCGTCTCGAGCAAAAACCATCAAATGTATCGTCTGCCAATTCTGACAATCTTCTTTCCGCCCAGTGTGATTGGCAGCCAGCGCGCGATATTACGCGCGTCGATGATGAAGAGATCACCCGGACCTGGATGAACTGGGTTAACGGCCTTCGTGTCGAGCGCGACCTTGAGCCTTACGCTATCGATCGTCATCTGATGCGGACGGCACAATCCTGGGCCGATCACGCGCAGGTATCTGGGGCCATCACACATAAGCGGCAAGGCCAAAGTGCGTATTACGACTACAACCGTATGGAAGAGTGGTTTGCCTCACTCGATCTATCTTTCCGGAACATCAACCGGATTACCTTCACCGAGAATATCGGCTGGGGTGTCTACAAATGTTCCAAGGAGGATTGTACGGCTGATCTTATCAAAGCGCTGCGCACGACCTTCGATATGTATGTCGCAGAGAAAGACAAGGCGTCGAAACCGCATTGGAACAGCATGGTGAACCCTGAGTTCCGGCTTGCCGGCGTCGGGATGACCGTCGACGAGACAAGAGGTCGCTACTATTTTACCGCGCATTACGGAACAGCAATCACATCTGATCCGGATCCCGTTTGCCCCTGAGAATACATGATTACTGTTTTACGGCTGATTTCTTCAGAACAATGAACAGTGCAGCAGCTCCCGCAAGTCCTGCCATCCACAATCCCATGCCGGAGGAGGGCTGCGTCACGGGTCTGTGTGCTGTAACTGTTGCAGCAGCTGGTAATCCGGATGTCGAAGTAGGCGTCGATCCGTTTGTTTGGGTATAGGCAGTGTTGGCGATCGCGTAGGGATTGGAAGGAATGCCGCCGACGGATGTCACCGTCGCTTGTGTTCCAATGGAAGAGGAAGTAGGGGGAGTTGTTGTGATGGAAGATGCATAGGATGAAGGCATCATCGGTGCAGCAATCGAGGATGTTTGCATGCCGGCAGGAAGTATCTGCGCTGATGTCACCTCAATACTGCCGTTGACGGACGGGGATGTTCTCGAAACATAGGCATACGTTCCTGCAGGGACTTCGGCAGGAACGTTAAACACATAATCCGATCCCGGAAAGATCGCGATTGTTTCAAAGAGTTCTCCATCTCCATTTTTCAACTCGTCTGATGCAAGAATATGAGGGATACTGCTGTCGTTTATCCAGCGGATGCTTTCTCCGGCAGTCACTTTGACCGTATCCGGTTCAAGACCATTCTCGCTGATACGGACATCTTGTGCATTCGTTGTCGTTTGGCCAAGTAGTACATTCATCCCGTCAAACACAAAAAATCCGATTCCTGCAATTGCAATGATGCCAAGCACGGCTGCAGGAAAACGGTTGACGGTTTGCCTCTTCTGCACCAATTGCGGCACAGCATGCGGTGATGCTTGTTTGACGCGGACAGGCACAGGTTGTTCACCCTCATCCGTGTTCTCCCAATTCGAATGCAGATTATTCATAAACTTCAGGAGGAACGGAACTGCCGTCGGAAGGCGATGATGGTTCCTATAGCCGCGGAGAAAGTGATCAGCATCACCAGCGTCGATGACAGTCCGGTTTCACCCGCAACCTGTCCATCCGTTCCGGGTGTCTTGGTAATACTTCCGGTTAAAGGCGCTGTTGATGTACGCGGGTTGCCGACACTGATGCCGACCTCCTGGCTAAAGACAGTTTCCTCATTTGCGCCGTTCACGCCGCGAATGGCGAAATAGTAAGTCGTGCCGATCGGCAACGCGCGGATAGTCATGCTTGTGGCGTTTTTATCAACGCCCCTACGCTGAATGTATTGTCCGCTGTCTGTACCATAGTAAACGTTGTACCCAACAAGCTCTGAGGATGGTAGTGCATCCCAGGCCAGATAGACGGAGCTACCCTCCGTGGTAACCCTCAAGCCCTGCACCTGCAACAGGGTAAAGACGGTTGATGCTGCTGTAGAACTTGCTCCGCCTGCAGCAGTATTGGAGGAAGCAGAAACAACCGATGCGGCTACAGACGTTTGAACAGAGGATGACTGCGAAGTGGCGGCCCCGCCGGCCAGGCGAACATACAGTGACCCAAGCGTGCTCGACAGGACATTTTGCTCTACATCGTTATCTGCTTCAAATGCGCCGGTTTTACTGTCTGAGTTGCCCGTTGCTTCAATAAAGGTAAGAGGCGTCCCGTCATAGCCGTCTGCAAGAACTTTAAAGCGGACACGGGCTGCGGGGATTCGTTCTGCATCAATCGAGCGCTCGGCTGTTCCACTCAATTTGAGCGTTCCCTCGGAAGCCAAAAAGCCTCCTTCCCCGGGGGTGGGAATAGGGAACGAGGAAGAAACGGCAAAATCCATTCCCTCCAACACGGTCGGATCATATGCAACCCAGGCACGGAACCTATTGATGTCCTTTTTATCAGGGTTATTGATGACCAGATCAATGTCGAGAATATCGCCGGTTTTCAGTACCGGAGTCTGCAGACTCGACGGATCACGTACCTGGTACGAGGTACAGTGTTGGCCGTCGGTCAGTGTCATAATCCCCTCTATTTTCGGCACAGGTCCGCCAAACTGGTTCTCAACCTCATCGCCGTCGATGCAGTGGGGCCGCCATTCCATGGTTGCATTTCCCGCGGCAAAGACGACCGGAATGTGTACCGAAAGCATGGCTGCTCCCACGAGACCGGCCGAAAGCCGTTTGATGGATGTGTTCGTCAGCATTGGTCAACAGCTTAGAGAGATGCGAGATCTTGTAATACACGCATCGCATCATCCACCGTCAGACGACCGTCTGCATTTGGATCTGCTAACAGCTGTTCCGGCGTAGCTTCTTCGTATCCTTGAGCCACTTCCAGAATCTGGATAGCGTCACGAACAGTAAGCCGCCCGTCATTATCGACATCTCCGGCAAGGCGAATGCCCCCCGCCTCCGACGGCGCAACTGTTTCAATATCTCCGGCGGTTCTGATGCCGACTGCAAAAGAAGAAACGACCGCAAGTGCTCCAAGCGCATAGACCGGAAGCTGTTTCTGCCAGGTGAAAGAAGATTTCTTGCGTGGCATTTCGCCTGTAAGGTTACTCTCGCATAAAGAATCCGACAATTCGCTCGCGTTGACGCGGTACTATATTGTCTTGTTATTACACATCGCAGCAGGACTGCGGTACACTGCCGAGGCATGTCGACGATACATCTCCTGACGGGCGAGAACTCACACGAACTTCTTCTGGAGAAACGTCGCTGGACTCAGGAATTCGAGCGCAAGTTCGGTGCCGAAAACTGCGCGCGCATCGACGGGTCGGGCGTGTCCGTGCGCGATCTGCTCGATGAAGTATCGGTGCAACCGTTTCTCTCCGAGAAGCGGCTGATTGTGGTTGAGGGCGTTCCAAAGGCAACAAAGGAGGAAATTCAACATCTATCGATGTCAATTCATCCTCAGAACATTCTCTTGATCGTCGATCCCAAGCCGGATAAACGATCCGGTGGCGTAAAAGAACTTTTATCATTCGCCAACGTACGTTCCTATCAGCCAAAAACAGGAGCTCCCCTGAGGCAATGGATTGTGTCTTATGCTTCACACGCCGGCATTCGGTTGGACGAAGATGCGCAGGCTCGTCTGATTGAGTTCGTCGGAGAGGATCAATCTGCCTTGGCATCCGAAATCGACAAACTCGCGGCATTCAAACCCGGCGGAATGCTGACGCGTGACGACGTTGAATTGCTCTGCGTTCCGTCCGAGGAGGGCGTCGTCTGGAAAATATCGGACTTGCTTGCAGCGGGGTCGAAGCAGCAGGCACTGGCCTATGCCCACCGCTTGCTTGATCGCGGGGGAGACGCATATGGCCTATGGGCAATCCTCACTTCCATGCTGAAAAATCTGGTAGCCGTTCATGCGGCACAGGAAAGCGGACTGCACGCCGCAACAGACATCGCCGAATCAACAGGTGTTCACCCGTTTGCCGTTCGTTCGCTCCTGAAGCATGCGCAGCGCACAAACTCTGCTCAGCTTCGTTTGTTCGTCTCCTGGGCAACCGATGCGGACATCGCGCTTAAAACGGGCGGCATCCGTGCAACAGACGAAGCACCTCAAGAAATACTCGCTCTCGTCGACGAATTTATTCTACGCTGTCCGTGAGTGTCAGAGATCCTGAACCTTCTTCAGAATCTCTTCCTCTGTGGCGGCTTCGACGTGCTCTTCCTCCATCTCTTTTGATGACCGTTCCTGATTGCGCAGCTTGCGCGATTCCGCAATTTCTTCAACTGATTTCTGCGGTTTAGATGCGTCGGCAACCTCCTTGCCGTATCGCGCGTCTATGGCAGCCAATTGATCACGTTCCTGTTGTAAGATCGTCTTCAACTGCGCCAATTGATCGGGCGTCATAACGGGCAATATATCGATCCAGTACTGGCGCTCTTCATCATTCATGCTCTCCGATCCCAAAATCATGTCGACAAGTTCGGGAAACTGCTGTCGCAGCGTCAACGGAATAAACACGGACGATGAGCCGGAACCACTCGCCGGCGTCTGTGTGTCATCAGACATGTCCTGCGTACTTAGGAGACTTTGACGATCTCGTATTCAAGATCACCGGACGGAGTGGGGACAACGACCGTTTCACCCTTGGTACGCGCCAACAGTGCCTTACCGATAGGAGATTCGTTGCTGATCTTATTCTCAAATGGATCGGCCTCGGTCGCACCGACAATCGTATAGGTTTCATTCTCATCATCATCGGTTACGTTACGGATCGTCACGGTTGAACCGATGTTCACCTCTTTCACATGTCCCTCCTTCTCACTGATAATGCGAGCATTTTTAATTTTGCGCTCAAGTTCAATAATTCGTCCTTCAACGAATGCTTGCTCGTTCTTCGCTTCTTCATACTCGGAGTTCTCGGAAAGATCTCCGTATCCGATCGCTTCCTTCAGGCGTTGTGCAACCTCTTTGCGACGGACATTCTTAAGGTTCTCCAGCTCTTCTTTGAGCTTCTTGAGACCTTCTTTGGTAACAAGGGTTTCTTCGCCGTCATCATCGGAGAAGGCTCCGGCGGAACTCGAAGAGTCGCCTAGATCGTCAGTCAGGATATCGTCAGAAATCGTCATAGCGCGCGGGAGTATAGCCGCCATAACAGGCGATGGCAATGCGGAAAAGGCAGAGAATACCGGTTTATACGGCCTGTTCGCGGTTATCGAGCAGTCCGGGCCAGGACAAAACGGGCAATGGCGACTCTCTCTGGGTTTCCAGCGCTTCGGCAAGGCGTTTGAAGAGCTGAACGTTGGTGATAAGCGGAATGCCGCGGTCGGTTGCCAAGCGGCGGATCGAATACCCGTCGGTCTGCTCCTGACTCGATTCATGCTGCGGAATATTGACGACCATGTCGATGCGACGGCTGTCGAGGTACTCCTTGATATTCGGGCTGCGCGGTTCCGATACCTTATGCAAAAGCAGCGAGGGGATGTCGCGGGATTTAAGAAATTCATGCGTATGCAGTGTCGCGTACAGCGAGTAGTCGAGCCGTACGAGCGTGCGAATGGCTTCAAGTACATCGACCTTGTCTTCCAGCCGTCCAATGGACACAAGAATATTCTTTTTTGGAATGCGGAAACCGACCGCGAGCAGCGAAACGAGCATCGCCTGCTCTGCCGAATTGCCGAAACATGCTACTTCACCCGTACTGACCATTTCGACGCCGAGGCGCGGATCGGCGCCTTTCAGACGGGAGAAGCTGAACTGCGCGGCTTTCACGCCGACATGATCGAGATCGATCGTGTTGTATCGCACGCCGGTCGGCGCATTGCCGAGAAGCGCCTGCGTCGCAAGCACGGCAAAGTTGGTGCCTGTCACCTTGCTTGCAAACGGGAAACTGCGGCTTGCGCGGAGATTGCATTCGATTACTTTGATGCGATTGTCCTTTGCAAGAAACTGTATATTGAACGGACCCGAGATGTTGAGACCCCGGGCGATGTGTTTCGCGATGGCTTTGATGCGTCGCATGGTTTCAACAGTGAGACGCTGCGGAGGCAAGACGAGCGTCGCGTCGCCGGAATGAACGCCTGCGTTCTCGATATGCTCGGCGATGGCATAAAGAAGAAGTTCTCCGTTCTGAGCAACGCCGTCTATTTCAATTTCCTTCGCACCCTGCTCGAATTTTGAGAGAACGACCGGCGCGTCTTTGCCCACGGTCGCCGCCTGGTCGAGAAAGGCCTCAAGGTCGTCAGCCGAATGGACAACGGCCATTGCCGCACCCGACAAGACATAGCTTGGGCGGACGATGACCGGATAGCCTACATCTGCGGCGAACTTTTTGGCAGAGTCCAGATCGGAAAACTCTTTCCATTCGGGCTGGTCGACGTCCAGAGAATCGAGCAATGATCCAAACTTGTGACGGTCCTCGGCGCGGTCGATATCGGCAGGGTTTGTACCGAGAATGCGGATGCCGGCTCGTGAAAGTTTCGGCGCGAGATTATTGGGAATCTGTCCGCCCATCGAAACGACGATGCCGTCCGGTTGAATGAGGTCATGAATGTCGCGGACGCGTTCCTCGGTCAATTGTTCAAAGAAGAGCAAATCGCACTCATCGTAATCAGTACTGACCGTCTCGGGATTGCTGTTCACCATCGCCACCTCATATCCCTGTTTCTGCAGTTCGCGCACTGCCTGGACGCAGCACCAGTCAAACTCAACCGAGGATCCGATCGAGTACGGACCACCGCCAAGAACCATCGCACGCTGTTTCAGGGGCTTAGGATCTATGTCGTGCTCGGAACCGTGGTATGTCATGTACAGATAATTTGTCTGCGCTGGGAACTCGCCGGCCAACGTATCGATCTGTTTGATATACGGCGTCACGCCGAGTTCCTTCCGTCGCGTCCGTATGTCATCGGCCGAAACGTCCGTCATGTGTGCTATTGCGACATCGGAAAATCCTGCCTTCTTCATGGAACGCATCAGGGGCTCCTGTACGGGGTCGGCACTTTTCTTGTGTAATTCCGATGCGAGATCTGCACAATGTTTGATGCGCTCCAGAAACCAGCGATCGATCCCGGTTGCCAGTGATACCTCGTCGACGGTCCAGCCCTCCTGTAGCGCCTTCGCGACAGCGAACATACGTCGGGGAGTCGGCCTCTTTACTTCACGCGTGAGATTCTCGAAGGCGAAGGGAACAGGGTACAGCCCGTCCGCCCCGATGTTCAGCATGCGCATCGCTTTTTGCAGAGCTTCTTCGAACGTCCGTCCGAGCGCCATCACTTCTCCGACGGACTTCATCTCGCTGGTCACCTGGTCGGACACGTGACGAAATTTCTGCAGATCCCAGCGGGGCATTTTTAGCGCAACGTAATCGAGTGACGGCTCGAAGTCCGCACTGGTCATTTTGGTAATTGCATTACGCAGCTGCGGCAAGCTGTATCCCAGAACAAGTTTTGCCGCGACGAACGCCAAAGGATAGCCCGTGGCCTTGGAAGCCAATGCGGAAGAACGGCTGAGGCGCGCATTGATTTCGATGACACGGTAATTGCGCGAACGTGGATCCAGTGCGTACTGGATATTGCACTCGCCGACGATCTTGAAGTGCCTGATGACTTTCTGCGCGATGGAACGAAGCATCTGGTAGTCGCGGTTGTCGAGCGTCTGGCTCGGTGCGACCACAATCGACTCGCCTGTATGAATGCCGAGCGGATCGACGTTTTCCATGTTGCACACCGTGATGCAGTTATCGGCATAGTCCCGGACGACCTCGTATTCGATTTCTTTCCAACCCGTCAAATCTTCTTCTACCAGGACGAGGGACGATTCGACAAAGGCGGTCTGAAGGATCTCTTTCAATTCTTCCGCGTTTGCCGCCCGCCCGCTTCCTTTGCCACCGAGCGCGAATGATCCGCGGACGATGACCGGAAATCCGATTTCCTCACCGGCCTTCATGCCGTCCTCCATCGTTTCGACTGGGAAAGACTTAGGTACATCCACTCCTATGCTACGAAGTTCTTTGTTGAATGCAGCTCGGTCTTCTGAGCGACGTACACTGTCAACGGGTGTTCCAAGGACGCGGACACCGTACCGCTCCAAAATTCCTTCTTCCTCCAGCTTCATGCCGCAGTTCAAGGCCGTCTGTCCGCCGAAGCTGATGGATATGGCATCGGGCTTTTCTTTCTGAATGACCTCCTCGACGAACTGGGGCGTGACCGGAACGAAGTAAACCGCATCGGCAAGACCCCAACTGGTTTGATTGGTCGCGATGTTGGGATTGATCAGTACGACGCGTTTGCCCTCCTCTTTGAACGCTTTGATTGCCTGACTTCCGGAGTAATCGAATTCACCTGCTTCGCCGATCTTCAGAGCCCCGGATCCAAGAAGAAGGATGGTGTGAATTTCGGAAAAATCGTCTCTCCCGTCCTTGCGGACGCCGGGAGAGGCCTGCTGCATTGAGTGTCCGGTCATGTCCGCGGAAGACTAGCGAAGCATGCTGATGCTTGCAAATCGAACATGAAAAAACATACGGAGGCGCAACACAAGCGCTGATACTCCGCCCTATGAAAGCATTCTGATACGATCAATTCATGAGACGTTCAAGCGCGATCACCGCAGTATCCCTTCTCCTGGTGCCGTCACAGGCGTTCTTGGCCACCGGATCAAACCTTACGAGCGACGTGGATACATGGAAGTATTTTCAGGAAATGCAACAGAAGGAAGAGGCAATCGATGCCGCCGATGTCCAACGGGAGATGTCGTCTGATATGTTTCCGCTCGACGGGGCATCATCTTCGTCGTCCGCCGGAGCTATCGATCAGACACGTAACGAACGGACGTCCGATTTTTTATCCGTTACTGCGGGAGGGGAGACGATCGTCTTTTCGGATGTGCGTCGCGATGCATGGTTCGCTCCCTACGTGCGGGAGATCGCCGAGTTGAACATCGTTTCGGGTTATCGTGACGCTGCAGGCAATCCTCTTGGAAAATTCGGTCCCGGCGACAATGTTACCGTTGAGCAGATGGCAAAAGTTGTTCTCGGTGCATCAGGAACCTTGCATTCATGTACTGAAACCGACGTGATCAACCCGCTGGCAAAGGGGACATGGTCCGAGGAGTACATTAAATGTGCCGAACATCTCGGCTGGACGCTCTATGCTGACGGGAGCGTTGATCCCCGGCGGAATGCAACGCGAGCGGAAGTCGTTTCAACCGTTCTTCAGGCCTACAAAATCAGTCCGAAGCAGATAACTGAAGCCAGCTTTACCGATGTGCCGGTGACAATGCAGTTTGCAGCAAGCATTGAGCAGGCAAAGGCAGACGGTATCGTATCCGGATATAACGATGTAAACGGAAATCCGAACGGGCTCTTTGGGCCGGACGACCCCGTCACGCGCGCTGAGTTTGCCAAAATCGCCGTGCTTGCCATACAGGTATATGGCAGTGAGGAAAATTAACTGTGGATTTTCTGTGCCAGACGATGCTCTATATGCTCGGGCGAACGTTTAAGATGCATGTCCGACATCACGCTTCCGCTAATAATCAAGAAGGCTCCCGCAAAGTGATACCAATAGAGCGACTCGCCCAGATACAGGGAAGCGAATACGGTGCTTCCGACAAGTGACAGGGATGACACGAGCGAAACGACGGTCATCGATAGACGATTGACGGCCTGGTAAAACGTGACACTGTTCAGGAAGCGGGAAATAAATGCGAAACCGAATAGCGGCGCGAGGAATGCAGCCGGCATGGATGTAATCTGACCGATGAAGGACTGATTCATGAACGGCGACAGAATCAAGAAGAAGGTAACCGCTGAAAGCGATCGCATAAACAGCGGAAGATAGGCTTCCACTTTATAAAGATATTTGCGATACAATATGTGACCGAGACAGTAGAACAGAGCCGAAAGCATGATGAGCGTGTCACCGCCGCGGAAATCGATTCCGTCGGTAAATCCGTGCAGTGAAATCGTGATCATTCCTGCGAGGATCGTGAGCATCGACGTCCAGTGCATCGGCGTCAGCGTCTCCTTGAGCGCAAAATGTGCCAGAAGCATCATGAAAATCAGATCGATGCGCGAATAGAATCCGGCATTGATAGCCGTTGTGTAGGAGATGCCCGAAAACCACAAAAACGGGCCTGCAATACCAGTGAAGAAGGCAACCACAAGAATCATCCGCCATTGGAATGCGGTCAGTTTTTTGAGGCGCGCGATTGTCGGAAAGAGACCGTAGGCCAAAAGCGCAAATGACATCGTCAGGACTTCGCTTACAAAAATGAGCGAAAGTGGGGCAATCTCCTCCGATAGCTGCTTGGAGAACGCGTTGAACGTCGAGCCTGACAGGATGCTGATTGTCAGAGCGATCGAGCCGATAGCTGTTTCACTGTAGGAACGACGTTCCCACCGGACAAATGGCCATGAATGGAGACTGACGACAATCAATCATAATATTATAGCATATTCTATGTCTTTTTGCCATTTTTACACTCAAAAACAGGGGCCTCTTAGACCCCTGTCATAGAGCCGTGAAACGGCGGTCTAGGGCTGCGGCCCCTCGGTGAACACCTCGTTTTGAAGGTACTCGATATAATCATTTAACTTCGCTTCACAAGCATCGTGCGTATTAAAGACGCCGGGTTCAAGAAGACGTCCGCTTCCAAACAATTGCTCTTCGAGAATTTCCTGATTATCAACGTGATCCTGGTATCCGGGATCCTGTGGATCTTCGGTGATGGTGCAGGTGTCTTCGTAGAGGAGATTTCCGCTACCTGGTCCAAACAAACACGAATCTGAAAGGAAGACACCTGTTCCTGAGTCAATATCAATGTGGTCATACTCAAAAATCTCTTGATCGTTATTCCTGCGCTCAAACATCTCAAAAGCATAGACTAAGGGCATTTCTGATCCCGTCCATGCATGAGGCTCTGGAATATTCACCTGATATGAATGTGAAACCAGATCATTGACCTCAATATCTTCTGAGACAGGAGTATCAACATGATCATAGTATGATTCAGCGATGCGTGATGTTGTGTACGTGCCAGGAATTTCACCCCATGGCCATACGCCATTAATAAGATCGATTATGTATTCATAAGAACGATGCTTCGTTAGAAAAATGTCTTCTCCGGTTGGACCAGCTTCCCACTCGCATGAATAACTAGTAAGCGGCATGTACTCATAAGAGCTAAGAGTGATGTTCTTTGTATCATAATCGCAAGAGAATATGGCAGATTCGCCGTCCGTAATATCGGAAACCCATAACGACCGATCATCGATTGTTGTTGTTGCACGATAAACGATCGTACCGGATTCCACGTAAATGGTTTCATGCTTAAGGATGTATATCCCAGTACCAGTAAGACTGCCACTTTCCGAAATAACATTCACATCATCAAAATCTTCGAATCCCTTATCAAGAAGAGCGGACTCAGAACAGTTGAGACATTCTGGATCTTCCGGATCGCATGCGATAGCCAAAGTAGAAATTTTTGATGACAGAAGCATGAGCAGTGCTGCAGAGATCGCCAACGCAATGAACAATGGTTTGTAACCGGTTTTAAAGAGAAATTGTGGTGACATGGGTTGAGAAGTGGAAAAACTAAAAATAATTTCAGTCACATTTAATCGCCGGGATATATATCGGTATTCACATCACTGATGAAGTCTGCAAACCCATCAGCGCAGGTAGAGGGGAGAGACGGTTGGCCCATTTTACTCATAACAAGACCTGCCTTGACGGCATTTGGATGGGTTGGTGGGTACTCGCAGAATCCTCTCCATTCATCGATATAGTATCCAAGTCTATCGAGATCGTAACTACACGAACCATCAGAGCCTGGTGACGGTCGAGCGATATAGAGGTCGCGAATATTCCTCCCATTTGGGTCTGGATTGGGCATGTCTTCTGATGTTATGCCACGCTTCAATCCTTGCTTGTAGGGAACATAGGGAGGGTAAAATTCATGGCTTTTCCATATTGAGATATAGGGAGGTTGGTTTGCCATACGAAACTCCCCCTTAACGTTGAAGTTATCCCAATACTTAAGCGGAGAATAGTCCGTCGTGGCCTCACCCTCCGGCCAGTTTAATGGAGTATTTGGGTTTTCCCCTGCAACGATGTGGAAATCGAAAAAGCGGTATTCATCCCAGTCCATCCACGAATCAGTTGAATCCCATTCACATTGAGGCCCGTTAAAGGGCATCTTTTTTTCAATGTAATCAATTCTTTCTCTATCCACACCTTTACACTTGTACTCAGGACGTGTTTTTCCGTCACCAGTCCTCGCCCTTTCCTCTGCGTTGATTTGATCGTTAGGTATTCGTTGCTCCGAAAAATCACTACTCGAAGTTACTTTCTTTTCAAGATAGGTTATCCATGTCCCATCAACTGTCACAATGCCCGTTTTTACTGTGCGGTTGTCAAAATAATCTACATCGTCACTTAACTCTTCCCATTCACCCACATCCGGTATCCCCGTGTCTGATAAGGCGGCCTGAATGCAGTTAGATGACGAACTCGACGAGCTCGACGTCTGAGACGACGAAGAATATCCACCTGTTCCTCCATACCCACCCGATCCTCCGTAATCTTGTGAAGAAGCCGTAAAAGTAGCAGACACTGCTACAAGCACTATGAAGGCTAGGTATGGCGTGAAACGTAAGAGAGTTGGCATAAACAAATATAAAAAATAAAAATTTATCCTTCACATTATAGTGTTCTCACATCATTGTCATTTTTGCTGTACGTATTAGTGTTGCAGAAAGAATTCCTCAGTATGCTAATACAATAGTATTGAAGGTGAGGGTCGAGACTTTCTGCGCTTGTTATGGCCGTGGACGTGAGTGCTTCTTTGGTGCTGCTTGGTTGAGTAAGTCGATACATTCAGCTCCTACAAAGAAGACATTGGCACAAAAGAAAATCCAGAACAACAGGACCAATAATCCGGCCGCCACGCCATACATAGCGCCCATGGAGGTAAACACCGCCGCCTCAGCGACGACAATGCTTCCTATCAGCAAGCAGACCGATGCCCCGAAGGCACAAAGAAGAATGCGTCCTGCGGGATAGCGATGAGCGGGAAGAACAGTGTAGAGAACGGTAAAAATGGCCGTCAGCGACAGGAGAATGAGCAGATAGTTGCCAAGTTGCAGTACATCGAACGGCAATGGAATGAATGCTTCAAGACGGTGTTCTAGGGCCGCAAGAACTGCGGAAAGTACCAGTGAAAGAGTGAGAATAGACCCGATCAAAATGAGCGGAGCAACGGCGCTGAAGTAATACACAATGCTTTGCAAAACTGTGGTGCGAACAGGATCGAGCTTTAGGATCTGATTGAGAGAAGCGCGCAGCTCACGTACCAATCCAAGTGCGGAAAAAAGAAGCACGATTCCTCCAATCAGGGCCGGCCATCCCGATGACGCATTGTGTGATTGAAGATTGGTCGCAGCTTCCTGCAGCAGCTGAGCGGTGCCGTCACCCATGTACAGTCGGACAGGCTCGAGGATGTCGGCATCAACCGCAGGACTTTGAAGTGCCGTCCGTGCGATTGAAAAGACAATCAGCAAAAATGCCGGCAGCGAAAAAACAGCATAGTATGCAACTGCAGCCGAGTGACGCAACAATCCGTCAGACCGGCTTTCACGGTACAGCTCCTTAAGAAAACGAAGAACGTCTCGCATGAAAAAAGTGTACGCCGATTTGCTAGACGGACGAAGCTCGATCGATGGACAGATTGTTACCGGGTGGTGCCGCCACTCGGACTTGAACCGAGAAGCCCAGTTACGGGCAGGAGATTTTAAGTCTCCCGTGTTTACCATTTCACCATAGCGGCATCGGCGAAAGAATACCGTCTCGGCTGCAATTCTCAATCGCTTTAAATAGGCAGCATCTCCATCTTCAGTTTCGGAGCTTGCTCGGTCGCATGCTCACCGACTTCAAGCGGCTTACCGGAAACCGGATCCACTTCAACGGCCGTCAATATCAGGCGGCGTAAGGTGGTTCCAACCGGCGTGCAGGTCATAAGTGTGCTGATGCGCTGATCAACCGGCTGATCGAGGACCGAAACATCGCTCGGTTTAATCTCTTTCTCACCCTGGATAATATAGCGGTGTCTGTCTCCGTTATAAAAAACCCAGTACTCATCACCGACGTTCAGGTCATGCAAGCGGGCAAAAACCGATTTATAGTTACCGGGAGCCCAAGGATAATAGGAGCTGTGACCAGTAACGAAGAAGTTTCCGGGCTTCCCGGGACGTGCCGTTCCGGGATAGTGGACGACGCCGTCCTGCAATGCCGTCTGGATATCTTCCTCCAGAAGAGTCCAGTCTTCTGCAATGAGCGCATCGACCGGCGGTATCACAATCGGCACATTGAGCTTGAGCTTTGGAATGATCAACCGATTGCCTGGAGGTCCAACAGGAGGCAGAAACTGTGACAGGTCTGCCGACTCAGCCGTGTCGGGAGCGGAGAGATCTTTCAGTTTTTCCGAAAGCACTTCATCTGAGTCTTGGGCCTGCACGATACCCGTCACTTCTGCGAGTGGGGCTATGTACGATCCCGCAATCGTGATGAAGCTCTGATAGTTCAGTGCACCAAACAGAACAACGAACAACATCGCGAATGTTCCGCCGAAGCGAACAGTGTCTAGAACGAACAGAGTCCCTCGACTGTATTGAACCGGCTGTTTCCTTTTATTAGGAATCCAAACTGGTTGCTTCAGAAATCTCCAGAATCGCCCGAATGAACCGTGCAGCGAACGAGTTGCTTCTGCGCGGACAGTTCCTCCATCAATCAAGCTCTGCAGATACTGACTGCGCGATTCCTCCAGAACGTCGGAAGTGATTCCACGAATGTTCTGCCGTACCGATGACCATACCGCCTTTGCTTGTTCCGCTCTTTTTGAAGCGTCAGCCGCTTTTTTCAGACTTTTAATTGTATTGATATCCTCCTCTATGACCGTCCATATCTCTTCGGGGTCGGCGGCGGTAAATGACCAGCCGTCGGAAACATCCGCCGAGATTTCCTCCTCAAACTCAACCATCGACTCGGGAACGGACTCCGGCTCAATCGGTACCGAAAGCGGCAAGGACGCAGCCTGCATTCCGGGAAGAATGATGCTCCCATCCGCTCCGATAATGGCTTTGTGAGGCTGCATAGCGTATCTCCGTAGTATAGCGTAAAACGCGGTTTTTTGCACGTGTAAAGGGTACGACTATAGCAGATATGCAAGCCGTTTTTACCATGTTATTCTTCCATAATTCCTCCGCCTACGACCTCATTTCCACGGTACAAAACCAGTGCCTGACCGGCTGCCAAACGTCCCCTGGGTGACTGGAACCGGAATGTGCCATTACTGCCCGAATATCGCAGAGAACCGGCAATGCGCTGAGATAATGATCGAATACGGCATTCGAAGGGAATGTCAGCCCCTTCCTCGGGTTTCCAGGACACAAAGCGCACATCGGATAGCGTCACCACGTCAACTAATTCCGTGCCCTGATCCGCAACAACCAGTTCATTCGTGCTCGAACGTTTTTCGACCACTTCCAGCGGAATTTTCAACCCGCCGATGCCCAGCCCCTGACGCTGTCCGATCGTATAGAGAGGTACCCCCTTATGTGTGCCAACCACTGTTCCGTCACGACGGACAATCGAACCGGGTTTGATGGCATCTTCCAAATACCGCCTGAGAAACTCCTGCGGATGCTTTTCGGGGAAGAAACAGAGATCCTGACTCTCGCGATACTCTTCGTCGTGCGGAACACCGTAACGCTTGGCCAGAGCATAAACCTCACTTTTCTGCATGCCGCCGAGCGGGAACAAGACATGCGCGAGCTGGTCTTGCGTCAGACCGTACAGATAGTAGCTTTGATCCTTTGCTGCATCGACGGCTTCCAGCAGTACAATACGCGATGTGCCATCGGGCAGTTCTTCGTTTGCCGTCCGAGCATAGTGACCGGTCGCCATCTTCTCGCAACCGTACTCCCGCATCAGTTCCAGCAATCGTCCAAACTTGATGGTGCGATTACATCGGATACAAGGGTTCGGAGTGCGGCCGACTCTGTACCCTTCAAGAAACGGATCGACCACATTCTCTTTAAACTCCTTTTCGAGGTCGACAATGTGATACGGGATACCAAGATCGCGCGATACGAATTTTGCGCGTGACGCGGTTTGCGCGTTGCAGCATTTACTCGGCAGAATCTGCGCGACACTCGGTGCAAGCGGGTCGCTCCACAGGGTAAAGCGAACACCGATCAGTTCATGACCCTGTTCGTGGAGCATGTGCGCCACAACAGAGGAATCAATGCCGCCGGAGAGAGCTACGAGAATCTTCATATTGACAAGGATACTATAATGTAAACATGAGTATAAAGAATCACGCCAAGATGGATATTATTCATGGAGACAATTTAGTAAGTATTGACGTTACCAAGCATGACGAAATGTTTGCGGCAAGATCAGAGCTGCACCAAATATCGGTGCTTACGAGCGACATAGAGGCATCCATCAGAAGACTGCTTGAGCTCGTGCAGCAAAAGCAACTGCATTCTACAGCTGTGTAGAAACACATCAATTGATCGACAAACAACCACATTGGCCTATACTTTTGATATGAAAACCACCTCTTCAAACCTCAACGACTTTATTGAGCACGCACGTAAAAAAGGCATGGATCACCAGACCATTCGCATGCTTCTTCTCTCTGCCGGATGGAAAGAGAAGGACATTGCGCAGGCGATGACCAAGGAAGCACTCGAAATGGCGATTCCGGTTCCGTCCGATGGAGGCGGCGCGCGCGACGCATTTTTGCACCTGCTGATGTTCGTGTCGTTCTTCACAACCGCCATCAGCTCAGTCACGTTGATGTTCTCCTACATCAACAAGTGGCTTCCGGATGCCGCATTCAGTGACTACTACTATTACGATGACAACAATTCGGGCATCCGCTGGGGACTTGCATCATTGATTGTCGCGTTTCCATTGTTCCTCTGGATCAGTCGCATCTTGCATCGCGAAATGGAACAGCATGTGGAGAAAGCTGCCAGCGGTATCCGCCGGTGGCTGACATACTTTACGCTTTTCGTCGCTGCATCAACGCTGATGGGAGATGTTATCACGCTTGTGTTCTATCTTCTGAACGGAGAACTGACGCTGCGCTTCTTACTCAAGGTATTGGTTGTTCTGTATGTAGCAGGAGCAGGCTTCTACTTCTTCTTCCGCTCCATGAAACTGTCACCAGCAACGCCGGAATGGAAGCGACACAATGCAACGTTCCGCTGGGTTGCGATTACATCGGTCGCCATTGTCTTTGTCCTTGGCGCACTCATCATCGGTTCGCCTTCTAACGAGCGCGCTCGCCGCATTGATGAAAACCGCATCAGTGACCTGAAGACAATTCAGCAGGAAATCCGAAACATCACCCTCGACCAAATGGGTCCCACTCCCATTCAAAAGGAAGCTCTACCGGTTGATTTGAAAGCTGTTCAGGCTAATGCCGTTTACACGCAACCGAATATCGCGGATCCCGAAACCGGCCTGCCGTACGAATACATCGTTACCAGTCCCACAACGTTCGATTTGTGCGCAACTTTTGAAACTGTTCGCAATCAGACATACGACATCTTCTGGAACCATGAAACCGGTCGCCAATGCTTTAGTGTCGATTTGATGGAGCCACAGCGCTAAACTGGGCTCATCATGACCGATGGAACCGACAACATCCGCCAGGAATACCAGGACCTGCAGCAGAAACTGCAGGATCCTGCTGTATTCAGCGACCCATCGGCACTGGCCAAAATCGGCAAGCGCGTGAAACAGCTCGAACCGATAATCCAGCTTCTCGATGAACGCGATAGACTGATGCAGGCAATCAAAGATGCAGAGGATGGGATGGATGACCCGGAGTTGCTTGCTTATGCAAAAGAGGAAGCGGATATCGCACAGAAAGCACTTCCGGATATCCTGGAGAAAATTCGCCTACAGCTCATTCCTAAAAACCCCCTTGATGAGCGCAATGTCATGCTCGAAGTCCGTGCAGGAACAGGTGGCGAGGAAGCTGCATTGTTCGCTGCAGAATTGCTGCGTATGTATTTGCGATATTGCGAGGAACGGGGATGGACAGCTGAGCTTCTCGATAAAGCCGATGCGGATGCCGGCGGCATAAAAGAAGCAGTTGTCCGCATTGTGGGCGATGACGCGTTCGGTCATCTGAAATTCGAAGCGGGTGTTCATCGCGTTCAGCGCATTCCCGCAACAGAAAATAAGGGGCGCGTTCATACATCCACAGCAACAGTTGCGGTTCTGCCGGAAGCAGAAGAGGAGGATATCGCTATCCGTAATGAGGACCTACGCATCGATACCTACAGAGCGGGGGGTGCTGGAGGTCAGCACGTCAACAAGACGGATTCCGCCGTGCGCATCACGCACATTCCGTCCGGACTCGTTGTCGCCTGTCAAAGCGAACGTAGTCAGACGCAAAATAAAATCCGCGCCATGGAACTGTTACGCTCGCGGTTGTACGCATTCGAGCAGGAACGGAAGGCAAAAGAGGAGGGGAGTATGCGCTCAACGCAGATCGGCTCCGGCGATCGCAGCGAGAAAATCAGGACGTATAACTTTCCGCAGGACCGCCTGACGGATCATCGCATCAGCGAGAGCTTCCACAATCTTCCGGCAATCATGGAAGGAGAGTTGGAGGACATTATTCAGGCACTTCGCCGAGCAGAAGAAAAACAGCGATTGGAGCAGGCTTCTAATGTATAAATAATGTATACAATACTTGTCCTAGAAACGACAGATTCAGCCAAGCGGATCGTTCCGTTCTATTAAAATTCGTACGCAAATGGCTAAATGTGAAGTCTTGTATCCCTGCTGTTCAAGAGTAGGATGCGTACATATGAGTAGTATATCAGAATATAATCTAAAAATTAGTCAAGAATCTGAAGTATTTACCCCGTGCGGTCGTGAAGGAACATGCACTTGCTGCGCCGTCAGACACATTGTCGATGCCGGTTTGGATCAGCTAAGTCACTCAAGGCGCAAGGTAGTCATTGATCTTCTTAGTCATGAATTAACTGGAACTTCCAGTAAAATGGATCGTTTAACTG